>NZ_JAUFQR010000001.1:1539631-1847557 GCF_030409875.1 Chryseobacterium tructae
CTGTAAAATTGGCTACATAATGCTCAAGGAATTCCTTGCTGTATTCATCAATGATATTCCTTGCTTTTTCGTCCTGAGGATCCGGAGCTTCCATCACCACCAGTTGATTGACGCGTTCGGGATATTTTAAGGCTGTTTTTAAAGCAATAAGACCACCGAAGCTATAGCCTACAAGATGTACTTTTTCCAGTTGAAGGTGATCTATTAAACCCATCAGATCGGATGACATGTTGTCAAGGTCGTACCCATCCAAAAAGCGTTCACTCATCCCGTGACTTTTCAGATCGTACATCACCACATGGAAATGTTTTGCCAGAATGGGGGCAATATTAAAATAATAAATGGACAGGTTGCTGAACATACCGTGGATCAGTACCACGGTTTGTTCGGCTCCTTTGTTGAGTTCCTGTATATGAACTTGTTTATTATTGACAGTGATTATTGGCATTCGTAGATATAATTGATGATCATACTAAGGTCAAGATTAATAAGCTGGTCAAGATCCATAGAAGATAACCAACCTGTAAAGTCGATCTGATCGCCAAAATGCGCCTTGATCTTTTCAGAAAAAGAGACAATCTCGATGCTGTCCATTTCAAGATCTTTGGTGAATGAACTTTCCGGAGTAATGTCCATCTCCTCTACAAATTCAGCACCTATCACTTCAGTAATAAAACCTTTTAATAAAGTAAAAAGTTCTTCGTGGTTCATTTTTAATGTTGCGTTTACAGTGTCCATCCGATAATATAATTTTTATGTTTAATAGTTTTGATTTCAATGTTGTTGATCCACAAGTGATCATCTTTTATAAGTTCGACTTCGAAGGCTTTTGGATTTCCTTTCAGTCCGGTTCCTAAGAATTTTCCGTAGGCTTCTTTCGCTACCCAGAAACGGGTCGTCCACTCTGCCTGATCTCTGCCTTTTAATAAGGCTAACTCACTGTCTGTAAATACCAGATCATAAAATCCTTCGCTGCGTTCTTCCATGAGTTCCATATCGATTCCTACAGATTTTCCGTATCTCGCAATACCCACGGCTTCTTTTCCTTTGTGAGCCAATGAGATATGGATGTTTTCTGTAAAATCACTGATGAGGTAAGGTTTCCCCACTTCATCGGAACGGATCTCGAAAGTAATCGGGAAGCATGCGTGATTTTTTTCCTGACGAAGAAGGTTTCTAACGGCATCTTTTACAGCAACACGGCTTACCATCCAATTTTTCTTTTTGTTGGGTAATAATTGCAGATGATGCTGTTTTTCCGTCTGGTTGAAATATCTTTTCAGGATAAAATCCCATGAAGCGACCCTGGTATACGCTTGATGGAAGAAGAATACTTCCGGAGCGATCTCTTCAGAAAGACGGTTATGCAATGGCGACATGGAAACATTCCATAAAGCGGCATCAATTTCCAGTCTTCTGTTCTGCCATCCGGTGATCGCACACCATACTTTTCCGTCTCTTTTCAGGATAATATCTGCAATGGCAAATTCATCATTAAGCTCGGTCAACATACAGGTGCATTCAAAAATACCTTCCTGATCGTGCATATCACCAAAGAATTCAATATCTCTGATCTTCACTGGGAAGGCGATACGGTCTTTCACCAAGGTAAGCTGTAACCAAAGCCCGAATAACTGTCCGGCATTGTCTAATAGAGACCCTTTTCCACCATTTCCTTTAATTTTTCCTACAATTCCTTTGTTTCCAACGGCTGATACTTCGGTAATTCCCTGGTATTTATCGCCATGAAACATGTGGGCATCATAGATTTCTTCAGGCGTTCTTTCAATCGGTAAAAGATCACCAACAGAAAGGTTGAACGTTGGAGTAGGGACAGGTGAGGATTTTAAGATGACTTCTGCATTGGCGAAGTTTTCAATATCCAGATACGCATGGTTTTCACCACGCCATTGTCCTTTTACGGTTTTCTCAAAAGGTTGGGCAACGTTCATCCATTGGAATACACTTACGTTCATGATTTTATGAACCTGTGTTCCCTGGATTTCCGCTTCTGCAATTTCTGCAAGCTGCTCAAAGATCATGGTCATCGGGATTACCGGTTCCATATCTGCTACATGAGCCCATCCTTTGGGCTGTCTCAATAAGCTGTGGTCAATCAGATAAGGATGACTTTCAAGCGTCACATACAGATCTTTCGAGAAAGTTGTACTTCTTGGTGCTTTGGGAGCTACTTGTTGTGCTAAAGGAGCTGGACGTGGAATGGTGATTTCCGGTCGGTTCTGGAATAAAGTCAAACTTCTTCCTGCATACGGATCATATCCGTAACGTTGTCCTGGAATGCCTGTACCAGCGGATGACCACTTTTAGCCGTCATAGCTGAAGCAGAAGCAGTATATTGTTTTGGTCTATCAAAGGCTTGAGCTAATGCTTTTACTTCTTTAAAATTTCTGATAATAGGGGAACCTAATTCCAGCTTTATTCCTTTACCTGATGATTTTTTTGAATGCTGCTGAAGCTCTAAAAAGTCAAGAGCAACAGTTTTACCTTCTACAAACAATGAAGCAACAACACGCTGTAACTGCGCTAATGCAGAACGTGCAGGAACACTGGAAGCAATCGTGCTGAATGCTTTTCCTTTCAAAGTATCATCAATAAATCCAATCAGTCCGCCGGTACCCACCTGAATGAATACTCTTACGCCTTCTTCGTATAATTTATCTGTCAGTTCACGGAAGCGAACAGGTTCTACCAAATGCTCAGCACTCAGTTTTCTGATCGCTGCCTGATCTGCAGGATAAGGTTCTAAAGTCGTCGCAGACCATAACGGAATCTTTGTTTTCTGGAACTGTGCTTTTTCCATTCCGGCAAGGATCACATCCAGTTTATCAGCGATAAAAGGAGAGTGGAACCCAGACTGGAAAGGCAGTACCTGATGGAAGATCTGTTTTGATTTTAATAACGGAACCAATTCATCCAATGCGGCATTGCTACCACAAAGAATCACCTGATTAGGGCAGTTGTCGTTAGAAATATACAGGTCTGAAATTTCAGAAATAAAAGGCTGTACGACATCAATTCCTGCTCCGATGGCAATGAATTTAGAATCTTTTAATTCAAAAGTTTCAGGATTCAATACATCGATTAAGGCTTTAACAGAGTTTGCTTCTGCCAGTTCTGATGAATATCCTGCCAGCCATTCTCCTAAACTGTGTCCTGCATTCATGTCCGGGATAATTCCCAGTTTTTTCAATGAATTATCAAGGATACTGCAATTGTTGAAGATATTTAAAGCATCGGTTAAAAGGCCTTCACCTTCTGTTTCTATAGGGGCTGTTAATCCGAAATAACGGCTTACACTTTCCACCTCACCTTTTGCCAGTCCATCCAATCCAGGGAATACAAAGGCTACTTTGCCGCCATCTTTTAATAATGGAGTAGAAGTATACCAGATGTCCTGTTTGTTTTTCCAGATCAGGTTTTTAGAAACAATTTTAAGGGCTTTTTCTACTCTTGCAGGGGTTGGATCGAATATGGCTACTCTGAAATCTCCTTCACCTGTAGTGGTCTCGTTATTTTTTAATGCAGAAACTAATTCTGCATGGGTAGGTCTTGCCAATAGCAATACGGTGTCTTTTTTCGGCATATCATAGCCTTCAAGAACAACATGTGCATTGATTCCTCCAAATCCGAAAGCGTTGACTGCCGCTACTTTTGGCAGTCCGGTTTTTGACCAGTTTTTAGCTTCCTGTACCGGTTCAAATCTTGTATTCTGCATCTCTGCAGTGGGATTTTCACAGTACAATGTTGGTGGTAAAGTGTCATGGTGTAATGCAAGACAGGTTTAATCAGTCCCGCGATTCCTGCAGCTGGCATGGCATGGCCAATATTGGATTTTACTGATCCGATTCCTGCTACCGGAGCCGCTTCTTCTTTTCCAAAGAACTGTGCCAAGGTCTGAAGTTCTGTTTTATCTCCAAGCGGGGTTCCAGTACCATGGGCTTCCAGGTAACCTACTTTATTTTTATCCAGATCAGCATTGATCCAGGCTTGTTCTAAAGCTTTTAACTGTCCTTTTACGGATGGGCTCATCACACTGGTTCCATTACCATCACTGCTGACTCCCACCCCTTTGATCACTGCATAGATTTTGTCCTGATCGCGAACAGCGTCTTCCAATCGTTTTAAAACGACGAAACCACAACCTTCACCAATCAATAATCCATCAGCATCCATACTGAAAGGCTTGATCTGCTGTTGACGGGACATCGCTCCCAATTGAGCAAAAATACTCCAGAATGCAGCATTCTGTCCGGTGTGAACACCTCCGGCGATCATCATATCGGAACGACCTCTCTGAAGTTCCTGTACGGCGTGATCTACAGCGATTAAAGCACTGGCACAAGCGGCATCAACCGTAAAGCAACGCCTCCAAGGTCAAAACGGTTGGCTACCAATGAAGCCACCAGATTGGGAATCAATCCCATGGCAGTATCGGCAGCGAAACGTCCTTTTCTTTCCTGGAAAGCATGTTTTACCTTTTCAATATCAGCAGAAGATACCTGAGGGAGCAATTCCTGCAATAAAGAGGAAATCTGTTCTCCGGTTCTTACAATTTCAATGGCACGGGTAGCTCCAGGGCCGGTATAGTTTCCTTTCCCGATGATAATTCCTGCTTTTTCAAGGGAAGTATTCTTTTGAAATACTCCGGCATCTTCCAAAGCTTTCTGAACTAAATCAAGGGTCAGTAAGTGATCAGGTTCTGTTCCTTCCACCGCAAGGGGTAAATTCCAAAGCTGGTAGGATCAAACTCATAATCAGGAATAAATCCGCCTCGTTGGCAATAGAAACGATCGACAGGATTGGTGGCATCACTAAAGTGTACCGGATCTATCCGATCTGCCGGAGCGGATTGGGTAGAGTCTACTTTATTGACAATATTCTGCCAAAAAGTATGGGCATCCTGCGCCCCGGGAAAGACGCAGGATAGTCCAACTACAGCAACATCTGTTTTTTTCATGTATAGTGTTTACAGAGGATTACCAATTATTTCCTGACATGATAAGCACTTGGCTTTCAGTTCCGTATTTTATCTCGTTAAGAAAGATTTCTTTTCCTTCATCCAATGGGATCATAGAGATTCCTCTACGTTCATATTCAGATTCAAGGGTGGAAGAGACCATTCCGGCACCTTTCCAAGGCCCCCAGTTGATGGAGATTACTTTTCCTTTTAATCTTTTATTCAGAGCGTTAGCATAATCATCCAATACACTGTTGGCAGCAGCATAATCTGTCTGTCCCTTGTTTCCATATACCGATGCAATACTTGAGAATAATACCACGAACTGACAGTCTGTACGAAGTTGTTCAGCCAATACACGAAGTGGTTTTACTTTGGTATCAAATACGCGTCCGAAAGATGAAGTTGTTTTTTGTTTGAATAATTTATCTTCTAAAAGACCTGCTCCATGAATTACTCCGTCTAAACGGTTGTATTTTTCATAAATACCGCTGATCAGATTGCTTAATCCTTCTTCGTCACAAAGGTCTAATGATTGATAAATAATTGTGTTTCCAAGCGCTTCCATATCACGGATCGTGCGTAATATTTGATTGTTTTTGAAAACTTTTGTGGTTTCTTTTTCAATCTCAGCTGGAGAAGTAAATTTTCCAGACTTAATTAGAAAGGCTCTGATTTCTTCTTTAGTCTTCATTCCTTCAAGCTCTTTTGCCGAAGCCTCATTTCTTGGATCTGCTGATCTTCCTACTAAAATGTAAGTACATGGATAAGCCTGAGACATGTGTTTCACCAATTCTGCAGTGATTCCTTGTGCTCCTCCCAATACCAGTACTACTGATTTTTGATCTAATTGAATGTGTGCTTCACTTAAACTTGTTGACAATGGCGAAGGGATAATATCTACCTTATGTCTTTTTTCGTTTTTATAAATTACTTCAGCAGGTTTATCATTGGTAAGGATTTCCTTTAAAGTGATTTCAGCGATCTGATCTACTTCCTGAGGCGTGCTTAGGCTGATTAATCTGCAAGTTGTGTTATCAAATTCTCTCGCTAAACTTTTGAAAAGTCCTGGGTAACCTTGGTGATGACGTAATACGCTTACATCATTGATTTCCTGAATGTGTGCAGGAATATCAGAAATTAGATAAACCCATTTTGCTTTGTCAAAATCTAGTTTTTTGATCAAATCAACATGGTCAATGATGCTTGGTTTATCTGTAGCTGAGAACAGGTCTAGCATGATCAATCCATCAACGTTGGAAAGATCTTTGTCTGCCGCTACCAATTCTACGATAGCTCCGTGTTTTTCCAATTCAGCTTTAATGGCTGAGGTTTGTTGGGTATCATCCTGAGTGATGGCGAAACGTTTTCCTTGCAGAATCTCTGTATTTTGTACTGAAGAAGCATCTGTAGGAGTGATGTCAAAACGAAGACGTGATAATACATTGTTTGTAGCTTCAGAAGTTACTTCTTCTTTTACTTCGTTTTTTACTTCATTGGTGTCACCACTCATTTCACTGATCCAGCTTGCCAGTCCACGAAGGGTTTTAATGGCTGCCAGTTTTTCCATTACATCATCAGCCTGTTCAAGGTTTTCACCAAAACCGATCTTGTTTTTAAGATCTGCGATGATTTCCATACGCTTGATAGAATCGATACTAAGGTCTGCTTCTAAATCTAAGTCTAGACCTAGCATTTCTTTCGGATACCCTGTTTTTTCACTTACGATATTTAGGATCGCATTTTGAAGATCTTCTAATGATAACGTAGATTTAGCTTGTGAAGTTGAAGTTGTCTCAGCTGTTTTTTCAGGAGTTGCTGGTGTTGCATCTGCCCCTGAGAATTCAGTAAGCCATGAAACTAATCCGCTTAGGGTTTTGATTCCTGCTAACTGTTCCATCACCATATCTTCATTGGTATTACCTTTAGCTAGGGTTCCCAATTCGTTACGAAGTGTTCCGATAATTTCTACTCTTTTGATAGAGTCGATACTTAAATCAGCTTCAAGATCCATTTCCATGCCCAGCATTTCTTGTGGATATCCTGTTTTATCACTTACAACTTGTAGCAATAATGCTTTGATATCCCTTGTTGGAGCAGTTTTTACAGCAACAGCAGAAGTGGCTACTGCAACCGTTCTTTCTTGTTGAACCTGTTGTACAGGAATGGTACGTTCAGGAGCTGAAGTTGGCATTGGTGTATTGTAAACAGGCATTGGGTTCACCTGAGGATTCTGTCCCATAAAGGAAAGCATCACATCACGTTGTGCCTGTATCATTAATTTCATACTGTTTTAATATTCCTGCAACATACGTTCTGCCGTAGATAGGGCTTCCGGTGCAGGAGCTTGCGTATTATGAGTTGTAAAATTGTTCATAGGAATAGGGTTTATGATAGGGAGTGCACCATTAGCAGGTAATGATCCTGTTGTCGGATGTGCAGCTTGTCCGTTAACGCGCCAGATGGCCGGGCTTTTTTTGTACAATTCAGGCTGGTTGATATCAACCAGCTGAACGAAACGACCATCGAAAAGTTTCTCAATATTGAAGCTGCGGCCTGTTCCTAAATACTGAGCCAACATGCAAAGTAAATGGGTAAACTTGTTACGGCTGCTGTCTTCAACATATAAGGTCAACTGATCTTTTTCAATACATGATTTTGCCAATCCTGTAAGGACTTTTCCAGGCCCTACCTCAATGAAGATTCTTGCTCCATCGTTATACATCGCTTGCATCTGTTCCACGAATCTTACTGGTTGTACCAAATGTTCAGTCAATCTTTCTTTGATGTCTGAAGGATTCGATGGATATATTTCAGCTGTTGTATTGGACCATACAGGAATTTGCATTTCCTCAAAAGAAACGTCTTTTAATACATCAGCATATAAATCTTTTGATTTTGCCAATAACGGGCTGTGGAATGCGCATGCAACTTCAAGCTTTTTTGCAGAAATACCTTCTTGTTTAAGGACTTCCAATAATGTATTGATTGCTGATGTACTTCCTGCAATAACGCATTGAGTAGGAGCATTAAAGTTAACAGGATAACATCCTTCCACTTTAGCAATGATAGGTTGTAAACGCTCGTGAGTAGCACTTGCTGCCAACATTGAGCCTGGATCACCGCCTTCTACTGAATTTAATATCGATTGAGCTCTCTGGATACTTAAATCAACTAATTGATCTTCACCAAATACTCCAGAGAAACATAGAGCAGGTAATTCGCCATAGCTATGACCTGCCAGCATATCAGGAATAATTCCTAATGATTCTAAGAATTTAGCCAACGCGAGATCAACGATTCCTAAAAGTGGTTGTGCTAAACGGGTATCTTTAATGGTTCCTTCTGCTGTTTTAAATCTGCTTCATTGAACGTTGTTGAAGGAAAAACTACTTTTTCAAGCTCAGGATAGTTATCAATCACTTTACGCATTGCAGGGAACACTACGAATAGATCACGAGCCATGTTGATTCTCTGACTTCCTTGTCCGGGGAATGTGAATGCTACTTTTCCTTCTTTTTTACTTACAGTGAAAGTATCTTTAGTTTCTATCCCCAGCAGTACTAACTCAATTTTCATCATCAGGTCAACTGCAGTGTCCGCAACAATACTGAACTGAATTGGTTTTTCTGAACCGATGCTTAAACTGTACGCAATATCTTTTAATGGAATCTCATCATTGATTTCCAATAATGTTTTGACCTGGCTTGATTGTCCTTTTGCTTCTTCATAAGTATTCCCACGGAATACGAATAATTCTGAAGGCCACGATTGCATCGCAATAGAATCATCTTGTTTCGGATGATTAGCAATTACCGTGTGGAAATTGGTTCCTCCAAATCCAAAGCACTGATTCCTGCATAACGGTTTTTTTCCGTCCATAATCCCGTTTCAGCATGAAAAGAGAATGGGCTGGTTGCTGCATTGTAATAAGCATTAGGCTGCTTAAGATGAAGGGTAGGAGGTTTTACACCATGGTAAACTGCTAAAGAAGCTTTGATTAATCCTGCTAATCCTGCAGCACATTTAGTATGTCCGATCTGTGTCTTCACGGAACCTAAATGCGTTTGTCCCGGTAAAGCCCCTGAACGGCTGAATAAGTTAGTTAAAGCACTTAATTCTGTTTTATCTCCAACCACAGTTCCTGTACCGTGAGCTTCGACCAATCCTACAGATGCAGCACTGATTCCGGCTTGGGTATAAGCACGCTCCAGAGCTCTTACTTGCCCTACTTTTCTAGGAGCCGTTAATCCAAGAGCTTTTCCATCGCTGGATCCGCCCACTCCTTTGATGACAGAGTAGATACGATCACCATCGTTGATGGCATCTTCATATCGTTTCAAAACAAGGATAGCGATTCCTTCTCCAAGAGCAATTCCATCTGCTTCGCTATCGAAAGTAGCGCATCTTCCTTTTCTGGAAAGGGCATGGGTGCTGGAGAACATTAAGTAATCGTTGATCCCGTTATGTAAATCGGCACCGCCGGCAAGAACCATATCGGATTTGCCTAGTACAAGTTCCTGGCAAGCTAAATCGATAGCGGCTAACGAAGAAGCACATGCTGCATCTACGGTAAAGTTCTTCCGCCAAGATCCAGACGGTTCGTAATCCTACCTGCGATTACATTGGCCAGAATACCCGGGAAAGAATCCTCTGTGGTATGTGGAAATGCCTCTTTTACTTCTTCATGAAGTTCTCCAAAAACTTGTTTATAATATCCTCTGAAACTATAGCTGTTAGCAAGATCATTACCGCCTTCAGCTCCGATAATTACAGAGATGTTTTCTCTATTAATATGTTTTTCACCATATCCTGCATCTTCCATAGCACGTTTTGCGACCAACAAAGTAAGCAATTGTGTAGGCTCAATAGCGGCAAGGGATTGTGGCGGAATACCAAATGTAAGTGGATCGAAGTCTATTTTAGGAATGAAGCCACCCCATTTTGAATGCGATACATCCGCTTCGTCTGAATCTGGTTTATAGTAAAGATCCTTATTCCATCTTTCGTCCGGAACTTCAGTAACGCTGTCTTTCCCTAAAATAATATTTCTCCAGAACTCATTAAGGTTTTTAGCACCAGGGAAGATACATTCCATTCCAACAATCGCGATATCCAAAGGTTTTTCGCTTGATGTTGGCTGCTCAGATAATGCTGCATTTTGGATGTATTCGTAATTGCTGATACTCACATTTTGGTGAAGCTCTTCAAGGGTCATCACTTTATTTTGCATCGTAGCAATCTGGCCAATCATGTACATGCCAAGATCCAACTGATCATCTTTAGGAATATGTACTAATTGATCACCCTGACGTTCTATTCCTTTTGCTGCAATTCTTAAACGGCCTACGTTTAATTTTTCCAATTGCTCCCACACTACTTTTTTATCAGCTCCTGCTGCTAAAAGTTTAGCTTTTTCAGTATTGAAGTGGTTGGCAAATGCAGTATTTAGACAACGGGTTTCGTGTCCTGGAGCTGTTTCCAATAAGACTGTGTCTTTAGCCTGCATAGCTTGTAACTGGAATTCTTCCTGAATGGCTCCGGTTTGTACAGCTTCCTGTGTGTACAAGTAAGCGGTTCCCATCAGTACCCCTACTTTTACTCCTCTGGCAGCCAATGGAGCGGCCATGATAGAAACAAGTGCTGTTGAGAAATCATTATGGATTCCACCGGCAAAAAATACACTTATATTTTCCGGATGGTCTTCTTTTAATATACGTTCAATTTGTTTTTCCCAAAGAACTGTACTTGATAATGGCCCTACGTGGCCACCACATTCACGGCCTTCGAAAATAAAGTTTTTAGCACCTTCTTTAAGGAAAATATCCAACAAGGCAGGAGATGGAACGTGCAGAAATGTCTTTATTCCCGCTTTTTCAAATACTTTAGCCTGAGCTGGTCGTCCTCCTGCAATCAAAACAACAGGTGGCTGAGCTTCCAGAATGTAAGAGGTTTGTTCATCTCTTAGTTCCTGAGGAGCAAATCCTAAAATACCTACCCCCCATGTTTTGTTACCTGCCAATTCCTTAGTTTCCATTACTAAAGATTTCGCTGAGTTTCCTTTCAATAATGATAGGGCAACAAATGGCAAAGCTCCGGCTTCTGCAACGGCATTGGCGAACCCTGGAACGTCACTTACACGGGTCATTGGCCCCTGTGCAATTGGATATTTTAATCCAAGATCCTGAGCTAATGGATTGTTTTGGTCAATAACCTGGAGTGCTTTGGCTTGTTTTAGATGCCCATACATGGCTTCTTTAAGTCCAAAAGCTAGTTTTTTTAATGTTCTGAACTCTTCATACAGGTCAGTTGCCAACGAAATATCTTGTCCCATTGGGATATAGCTCTTGCTGATATCAAGATCTGTAAAATAGTTTTTTAGGTCTTCGGCATTGATATCATCTGGTAATGAAGGAGAATTAGGTCTTACCAATACTCGATGGTTGGCGATGATCTTAGTCTCAGTTCCATTAAGTTTTGAGGATAAATCCTTTATGTCTTTTGGAACAGAACTTTCAGGGAATAAAGCAAGTTGGCTATCTAATACAATTCCTGTTGCACCTAAGGCTTTTACTGCTGCTGCGGTATGGAGTCCTATTCCTCCTTGTACCCATACAGGAATGCTTTTGATTTCTTTGATAATGCGCTGAAATAATACGAATGTAGATTCGTAGCCGATTTGACCTCCAGCTTCATTTCCTTTGATGATGATTCCTTTAGCTCCTGATTGTTCAGCTTGTTTTGCTTCTTCTAAACTGGTTACCTGATAGATAATATCCAGATCCAGATTTTGGGGAACTTTCATCCCGAATGGTAAGATCGCAAATCTTACACTCTCAGGTAGTTGAAGTGTTGATAATTTTTCATTAGAAACATAAATACCATAAGAGGGTAGGTCTGTTTCTTCCAGTTGACTAAGTGCTGCCTGGGCGGTCGTTAACTCTTGGCCTAAGCTGAGGACAGGAAATATACCCGCCTGATGCAATTTAGGCATAAGGTTGACATCCGGCTTTTCAAAAGGCGTTAGTCCAATAATGGTTAAGTTTTTCATGGCGTGATATGTTAGTAAGGATTTTGTAAAAAATGCATAAGTCTTTGAAACAAAGAGGAATGTATGATTACAAAATCATAAAATTGGTTTTTGTTATATTTTTAATGGTAAAGCTTTTCTGTTGAGAATTATTCAACAAAATATCATTGCCTCTAAGGTAGTTGGAGTAGAGGTATGTGTCCGGCTCTTCAAAAGGCATTAGCCTAATAATGGTCAAGTTTTTCATTGCATTTAGTATTAAAATAATAATATGCGATTTTGCATTGAAACATCAATCTAATGGTAGTATAGATTAATTGTTTGTAATACATGAATAAAAATAATAAATTTATGATTTATTTGTAATCATAAATTAAATTCGATAATAATTTTTTAACAAACAAATGTTAATTGTTCAAATGTTATAAAAGTATACGGTTTATTTTCTTATTCGTTATAAACAAGCCGGCACAATCTAGGTTACTATAAAAATAAATAATTATAGTTAAAGAAATGTTAAGCAAAGATAGAAATAAAAAATAAAATATTTCAAAAAGAAGAGATTTGTTTTTGTTATATTACAAAAAGATAACATGCGGATTTAACGGTAAATTCTACAAAAAATAAATTTGAAAATACCGCAAAAATATTAGTTGATGTTGCATGGGTCTGAATTGGAATACTATAGAGGGGTAAGGAAAGAATGTATTTTGTGAGTTATTTAACGTTTTAAATTAAGAAAATGATAATTTTAATCATTATAGATTTTATTTATCGGATTAATTTAAAATGAAAAGAGGACTACAATTAATGAGTCCTCTTGATTTATTTAATAACGATTTAATGATTTATAATAATTATTACTATTTTTTTTAGCTTTTTAATTCGTCCATTGGAATTAATTATAGATGCTGATTTGTTAAGATACTATTTAATTATAGTAACAAATTGTTTACTTTCAATTTTTGATATAGTCAGAAATACTCTTTATCATCTTAAAAGATGCTCAAATTATAGTGCTTAGCAAGATCTAGAATGATGTGATAGCCTGCCAATGAATTTCCATGTTGATCTAATGCAGGGCTGAATACACCAATGCCCATTTTTCCCGGAACGCTTACAGTGATTCCGCCGCCTACACCTGATTTGCTTGGTAATCCTACCATTCGGGAATATTCGCCGCTGAACTCGTACATTCCGGCAGTCAGCATTTGAGATTCTACTAGTTTGGCTACATCAGCATTTTTATATTGAGAGTCACCATCAAAACGCACACATTGATTGGCAAAGAAATACCCGATTTTTGCAAGGTCTTCTGCTGTAAGTTCAATAGAGCATTGCTTGAAATAATTATCAAGCTGGTCTTCATTTCCTGAAATCAATCCGCTGTTTTTCATGATGTAGAACATTCCGCGGTTACGATGTCCTGTAGATTTTTCAGATTCATAGACTGACTTGCTATAATCAATAGTTGGATTTTTGGTGATGTAGCGTACCATATCCAGTACTTTAAGGAAGGGTTTTTCACCTTCGCCGGGAATTAAGGATGTCGTAAGGATAGCTCCGGCATTCATCATTGGATTCAGTGGCTTTCCTGTTGTTTCAAGATTGGAAAAATGATTGAAAGGTCTGTCGGATCCGAAATAGCCCATTTTATCGAAAATATTAGCTTCTCCTCTTTCGTTAACAGCAACCATCAAGGCAATGATTTTGGAGATGCTTTGCATGGTGAACTTCTTTTGAACATCACCTGTATTATATATTTTTCCGTTTTTATCTACTACTGAAAACGCAATGGCTTTGGCATCCATTTTACCCAATTCAGGAATATAATCTGCTACTTTACCTTGTGTATAGTAATTTCTGTTCTTTTCAAGGATGCTGCCCAGTGTTTTTTCTGAAATGCCCGAAATATCTGCTGTTTTCTGAGCGTATGTTATTGTATTTAAGGATAAAAACCCTGCGATAAGAATTCCTTTGGCGGAAAATAAAAAGCTATTTTTTTTCATGTAGAATATTTTCGAATAAAAGTTGATAATAAGCCTCGAAAAAACAAAGATAAGGTATTTCGTTTTTTGTGCAAGATTTGAAAGAATCTGGTGTAATTACCTTTTTAATTCAAAGTCTTTATACAATAAAATTCCATAGTTATCCAGCATGTGGGTTTTGTTATTTTCTATCTTTCCATCGTTGGTATTGATGTAGTAGAGTGAAGATTTTTGATTAATGATTTCTTGCTGATCCTTCAGACTAAGATTTTTAACGATCTTTATATTGCTGTTCTTATCAAAGTTTCCTATTAATAAAACTTGTTCGGAGTAGTTTCCTAAATGAAAAATAGCAGGCTGATCTTGAATATGTGTGTTGATTTCCCGGATGAGATCTTTGGCGTATTTTAATTGCTGATTCTCATAATCTTCATTGACAAATACGGTTCCTTTGATCTGAATTTTTGTTGCATTTACATGGATTAAAAAAGGAGACAGCAATACTGCGAATAATACAGGTTTCATAAGCTTTTCATTCATTATATAATATAAAAGAATGAGAATGAAAGGGATTGATGGAATGAGATATCCGGCTTCCAATGGATATTTAATAAAGAATGCCAGATTGAAAATGACGATTAGAATACTGAATATAGCAAAGTTATTTTGAGGTAAGTCTTTTAGCTTTTGACAGTCATGGGTGAAGAATTGCAGGGTTAAACCTATAATAATTGCCAATATTCCCAGGGTTCCAAATACATATAATGTGGCCAGACTCAACAAGCTTGATAGGTTAAATTCTGGGTCCCCTGAGCTTTGCAGGAAGCTAATTCCATATTTTAAAATAACAGGGACAAAGAATAAAAAGGTGAAAAGAAAGGTAAGGGCTGTAAATTGAATTGTCCTTTTGATATCCTTTTCTGAGTAGGCGTAAATTAGAAAAACAAAAGCTGGCAGGAAAATAATATTATTGAACCTAGCGCTTACCATCAGACCAAACAGCATGGTAGATACCCAAAGATTTTTTTTCAGAAGATAATAAGTGCTACTCAGCAAAAAAAATAAAGACCAATTGTATTCCATAGCTACAGTGCTATTGAGATAGATTACCGGAATAAAAGGGAATGCAATTGTGATGGGAAAAGATAAATTGACTTTAAGAAAATTCAAAATCTTAAAAAGGTATAGACAACAACCGATTGTAAATAAAACTGATAGTAAATTGATTACCCAATAAGGGGAATCGTAGAGTAATGAATATGAAAGTTCCGGCAATGGATAGCCAGGAAAACGGGATACATTGTAAATGTGATCTTCGTGCAGTATTTTTCCGGTATATACTTCTCTCCATGCATCCAGATCAGAGCCTAAACTATTAAAAATAAAAGGTAACCGTGATAGCAGAACTATTAAAACTATCATTATTTCCTTATAATATTTTTTCATTTTACCTGTTAATTGTTTTCTGACACAAAATAAGTTCTTTTTTACTTAATAAAAAGGATAGTCTGAGAACTTATTCGAGATTATGTGCTACGAATTGCTTAGGCTTGAAATTGTATAATTTTAGAAAGAGATTGAGCGTGATATTTTTACTTTTATTCTTATGTTTTTATAGTTAAATTTAAATTATTTGTATAAAAAATTCATCTAAGTGTCGTTTTTGGTTTATTTTATTCTTGTTTTTGCTGTTTTAATGAGTAGGAAACCGTTGGTTTTTGTCATTGAAATGGAGGGAAAATGTTTTTTTTGTGAATAATTACTACGGGTGTGAATTAATGTATTCTTAGTGATGGTGGTATTTTGTTGATATTTAATATTCAATAATATAATATTTTTAACTTATAAATGATTTTGGTGTTAAAATTTTCATTAATTTCCAAATGAAAATTAATACATTTTTAATAACCATGAAAAACACTACTTACTTTAGTAGGCAGCACGTCTTTAGATGGCTCCTGCTATGTTGGCTCCTTGTGCCTTGGGGGCTACAAGCACAATCATTATCCCATATTACCTGGGACTCTCAGGTCGGATGTCAAATATTCCGGGGCGATAAAGCAACTAACGATGATTCGTTTGCTGCTGGAGATATCGATTCAGGAAAATGTGTCCGTGTCTGCGAGGGAAGTACCGTAAAATACACGGTTCAGGGATCCGGTATTGCTTCTGTTGCCTGGACGTCTACTGGCGGAACTGTACAGGCGACTTCAGGGGGAGCTAATCTTATGGCAACTATTGTATGGGGAAATGCAGGAGCAGGTTCTTTACAAGCCGTTGTAACATTTGCAAATGGAACTACTGAAACCAAAAACATTTGTATTGAGAAAATAAATAAACCTTCAGCTTCATTTGAAATGGTAAATCTGAAGGATAGAGTATGTAAAAATACTGAGGTTCATTTTAAAAACCTTTCTCAGGCGAATGGTGGAACTGATATTATCAATTATTTCTGGGATTTTGGTGACGGAACAACTTCTACAGCTTTTGAACCCTCTCATACTTTTACCCAGGGAGGTGGAACTACTGTTACATTAACGGTAACCAACAAATGTGGCTGCTCAGAAACAACTTACCAAAAATTAGAAGTACTGGAGGCACCGCCTTTACAAATCAACTGTCCTTCTGTAGTTTGTGAAGGAAGTACTGCAAAATATAGCGTTCAGAATTCATGTAAAGGAGATTGGAAAGTAATTGGAGGCTCATGGTATATTACCGGCGAAAATGAAATCGAAGTAAAATGGGATAATGTAAATCCTGAAGACGGTTTCGGCTATGTAATGTATAAGTCTGAGTGTGGCTGCCCAGAGTGGACTACTGTTAAGGTTCCTGTGGTCTTGAAAAAAGGATTCATTAAAGGAGAATCAACAGTATGTTTAGGAAAACAATATAAGTATTCTATTCCACAATGGCCAACGATGAAAATGGATAAATGGGATGTAATAGGCCCAGGAGGAGGAATGTTGACTTATAACCAACAAAGAAATGAGATTCTTTTCACAGGAACAGTACCAGGTACTTATACACTAACGGTTGAATATACTAATACTTTATTGCGATGCAAAGGGTATGCAGAGAAAACGATTGTTGTGGAAGCACCTGTAGTTATATCTGGTGGAAAAGAAGAAATCTGTGCAGGAGAAGCTCAGGTATTTACCGCCTCTCCTAATGTTCCTGTTATTTGGAGCATTACTTTAAATGGGAGTGTAGTATATACTTCACCACAACCAACAACAGCTCCTCTTAGTTATCCTTTCTTAACGGTAGGAACTCATATGATTACCGCAATTAAAGCAGGTGGAGCTTGTGAGAGTAATGCTATAAACGTTAAGGTAGTAGCTCCTCCAAAGCCACCGAAACCTATTATAGGAGAATCAATAATATGTCCTGGAAGACCTTATGTCTATTCAACAATCACAATGGTTTCAGGAGTAATTCCTGTATGGAGTGTTACGAATGGAACTATTCAAGGAAGCAATACAGGGGATTCTGTGACTATTATATTTAACCCGGGAGCAAGTTCATATACTGTTTCGCTTGTCAATAAAACGGATGGGCCAGCAGGATGTGTCTCTAAAGCAGTTTCAAAGGTAGTAAAACCAATAGATCTTAATTCGATTTCTATTAGTTCGAACCCTGGACCTTTCTGCCCAAGCAGTACTCAGACGTTTACAGCGAATTTAGGCAATATTGTTCCGGATTCTATAGAATGGAGTTTGTAAATCCTAATTTTGGAAGCTTTATATCTGGTCAAGATTCCCAAAATGTTACAGTGAATATCAATGAGGTTGCTAATAATATATATACAACAAATCTTAAATTAAGAGTTGTTGTATGTGGGCAAGAAAAAATAGTGACCATGCCAATAAGTAAGTTAGCACTTCCGGTAATAAACTTTACAAATGTTGGAAATATTTGTTTAGGTTCAAATTTACATTTTACAGTTAACCAAGGAATTATTACCTCTGCAACAAATGTAACATTTACTTTTGCGAATGGATCTACTTATACAACAACGTTCAATCCGTCTGGAGTTTATGATTTCCCAAATAACGGGTATATCCAGAATAATAGCGGGGGGAATGTTTCTCAAATAGTTACTGTAACGTATAGCGGAACTAATGGATGTGCCTATAAGCCTACAGCAAGTGCAAGTTTCATTATTCTTCCGGAGACCATCATTACTGTTTCTCCAGTATACAATCTTGAAGTTTGTGGGGATTATCCTATGCAGCCTTACACCCTTACAGCTAATAGCTCTACAGGGCTTACCAATACTACAGGTTGGCAGTGGTTCAAGGATGGTTTACCAATCGGGAATAATACCAATTCATATACTTTATCAGGAATGGGAGTTGCCGGTACTTATCAGGTAAGAGCAACTGATCAAAATGGCTGTGTTGTTTATTCACAGGAAATTCATGTGACAAATTCATGTCCACCTACAGGTAATTGTCCATCACCACCACCATTCTCTTTCGTTCCGAAATGGACAGGTTGTAACACAATTACTGTAAGTAATGTGAATTTTACCACTTCACCGGATGAGATTCAATGGGTGTCCAACGGTATACTTACATTGGTGAGTCCTCAAGGATTGCCTTCAGCTACATTCCAGACTAATCTTGCGGGAGCACATATTGTTTCCCTTAGAGTGAGATATGGTACATGTTGGTATTCTGTAAGTGTAGAAGTTAAAAAACATTATGAACCTAAGTTCAATGTTGCTCAGACTTGTAACGGTAATGGATATAATGTTACTTTATACAATACTTCTACAGTATTTGATCTTGGTGCCAATACCAATGCAGTTGTGTATAAATTTAGTTTGCCTGGATATCCTGATCAGATTGGTCAGACTGCTAATTACAACAATTTGGCGCCAGGTACTTACACCTTTACAATGAGAGTATCTGCGCCAACACTTGGGTATCCTGAATGTGTAATGACTAAAACAGTTACATTAGCACCAGTTCCGGATCTTAATTTTGCACTTCCGAATACAGCATGTAAAGGAAGCGGGGTGAGTCTTTCTGCGGGGTCATATACTCCTGGAAATATTTATACCTGGAATTTTGACGGAACAGCCTTTGTGACTTCACAAGCAAGTACTCTTGTTACATTCAATACGGCTGGAGTAAAATCGGTGAGTTTACAGGTTAGAACGCCACAAGGATGTGTATATAATTCTGTTGTTCGTACAATTACGATCAATGAGGCTAATTTAAATGGAACGATTACTCCTTTAAGTGTAGTAGCATGTGAAGGAACATCTCCGGTAATTTCATTTGTTCCGTCAGGTACTGCACCAGCAGGATATATGTGGATGAACGGCAGTTCGGTAGCATCTGGAGCATCTAATTCAATGAACTACATTCCTACAGAATCAGGGAATTATTGGCCAGTGCTGATTGCAGCAAATGGTTGTAGAACTTACGATATGAGTATCAAATCGGTAGGTGTAGCATTTAAAAAACCTGCATTTGTAAATATTTCAGGACAAACAAATGTTTGTGCTAATAGCTCCATAACATTGAGAGGTATTGTGGGGGATAATACCCTTGAATACAGATGGCTAAGAAACGGTGTTCCAGTAGCAACAGGTTGGTCTGTTACATATCCAATTGTCTATACTACAAGTGGATTGTCTGCTGGTACTTATACCTTTAGGCTAGAAGCTCGTACACCGGGAACTACAGATTGTGCGGGATCTAAAGAATTTGTGGTTACAGTGAGTAATCCTCCTGCAGATCCTATCGTGACGGCTACTCAAATAAGCTGCCAGCCATATAGAGTTCAGTTGACAGCATCAGGACCAGCTAATGGAGAATATAACTGGAGTAACGGAATGAATGGACAATCTATTACAGTAGAAGAAGGAGGAGTATATAGAGTAATCTATACAGCTCCAAGCGGTTGTAAAGTATTTGGCCAGAAAGATGTACCGTTGAGTATAGAAAGTCTAATGTGGGTATTCCCTACAGGCTGTTATGATTATTGTAGAGATAAAGAACGTTATATTCTAGGACCAAAAGGTAACTTCGATTATCACCAGTGGGAGAGATTTGGAGTTAACTTACAAAGTGGAGTTAATGATGTTATTTATCCATTCTACTATATTGATGCATCTGGAACTTATAGATTAAGAATTGATCAGAATGCACCTGGACTTCATTGTGAGTATTATTCAGGAGCCTTTAATTACTATCCTGGTGAAAAATGTGGAATAGAGACTCAATGTCAATTTGATGTCAATATTACAGCATTTAAATGGGATGGTGATCATTATAACGTTCACGGAACGATATACAATGCTAGCGGCCAGCCGGTGATGCTTACGGTTTCAAGTCTTAATGGGTATGGAACTTATTTCCCATCTATGATTACAATTCCGCCAGGAGGAACATATGATATGAATTCTAATCCATTGGTCTTCTATCCAAATTCCAATTTCCCTGGAGGAAGTGATGCGATCTTATTCAGGGGGCAGGGTGATTGTAAGTTTGTTGCTGAGCCGGAAATTAAAGGCAAGTCTATTGCTACAACGGCTAAAACACCAAGTCTTACTACGGCTTCATCTTTGAAATTGCTACCGAATCCTGCGAAGGATATTGTGAAAGTTTCATACAATACAGGTAATGAAAAATTACTGGCAACACAGATCAAGGTTTTTGATACCATGGGTAATATCAAATTCCATAAGGAACTGAAAGCAGCTTCCGGAGAGGTAAATGTAGATATCTCTCACTGGTTGCAGAGTACTTATATTGTCATTGTACAAGCGGGAGAAACCTCGTTGCAAGGCAAATTGATTAAAAATTAATCCATATTTCATTTTAATAAGCAATGCCCTCCTAAGAGGGCATTGTTTTTTATATAATGTGATCAATGAATGACCTTATTGATCTGATATTTCAGTGATATTTATGTATACTCCTATTTTTTACTGATAGACTTTAGTACGTTTCCTCGCTGTAGACCTGCTTTCCAAGATAGAAAAGTTCATGCTTTTTAAGATTCATATTATCCTCAAAAATATCATGTACAAAACGAACCAATTCATTTACTTTTTCCCTTTGGGTAATTCTGATTCGGGATTCAAAATTAGTAGTGAATCCACTCTTGGTGTAGTTCAAAGATCCAAGATAAGCAACTTTTCGATCGATGATGTAAATCTTTGAATGCAGAAACTTATTGTCATAACGGTTGTTCCGGATAAATTTAAAATTTAAATTTTCGGAGTAATGATAAGTGTAGATTTCCATTTTTTCCACTTCCGTTTTCTTTTCCCAACATCGGAAAAATCCATATAGGGAAGCAACAGCCACTAAAAGAGCCACAAAATTATTTGAATTGGTAAGGTCATCAACCAGATGGATCCCAAAATAAATAAGTGCAAAGATTCCCAGGCAGAATAATACAATCGAAGATAAAAAGAAAAGATTTTTTAAACTTTCCCTTTTATCTTTTTTCTTTACATCAGTCACCCGGTTCTGATGAATGAGCTTTCGTAAAATATTTCCATATTGCTCCGGACGAAGATCACTGAATGCTAATCTTACATTGATGTTCCTGTTTTTCAGCATAATAAGATCATCCAGCTTTACTTCATCAATATAAGGAGAGATAATCAAAACTTCTGCCTTTGCATTCAGAATATCTTTATTGAGCTGATTCCCCGCATTTTGTCCGACAAATACTTCAACTCCCTCACTGTTTTCAGTATCAATTTTAAAATAATATTTTTTGTTTTCCTTATAATACACGTTCGTCTCTCTTAAATTGTATTGAAATTTATAGGTTTCCTGATTTGTGTTTCTTTCAAAACAATACCTATTCAAAACTGGAAAATCACCCTAAGTTTATACTTTAGGCTCCAAATTTACACTTCTTTTTATTGTTTGTTTTACGGGAAAGCGTAAAAACTATACCATGGTAAGGGTGAATGAAGTGTTTTTCCAAATGAGTGTGTGAGTTTCATAACCCATATTTCTGATTATACAATTTTTTACTCGGTACTTTCATTGTTCTCCAGCTTCTGAAAATAGACAAAGAAATCCTCTTCACTCGGGATGTTAAGTTTCTTTCTCAATCTGTATTTCTTTTGTTGAGCAGATTTATGTTCAATAGACATAATCGCTGCAATCTGTTTAGAACTGAAATTAAGACTGATCATAGCAGAAAGCCATAGATCTGTGGAAGAAAGGTCACTATTTCTTTTAAGTAAAGTTTCAATAAAATCTGGATGTATTTCCTGAAACCGGGTTAGAAAAGAAGAGTCATTGTTTTTAGCAAGCAGTATCAGTTCATTATTATTTTCAATGATTTTATGACTTAAATTTTCATTTTCACTCTGTAAAAGTGTTATGCTATTTTTTAAATCAGCAGTTTCATTAATGATTTGCTTTTTACTATGTTTCAATCTTTTGTATAAAAGGAATCCTGCGAGGATGATCAGAAGCAATACGAGCCCGGAAAAAATGATGACGTTGAACTTAAAAGTCTGTGCAGAAACTTCTTTTTCAGTCAATAATTTGTCAATAAGAAGATTTACTGTATTGTTCTGATTTTTGGATAGCTGTTCTTTTGCGTGGGTAAACTTATTATTGAATTCTGCTTGCTTTTCCTTATCTCCCAGATAACCATAAGTGTCTGCCATGGCCTCGTAGATAAATGGAATATTATAAACCTTACGGGTCTTAATATAAATATCCAATCCTTTCTGATAATAGGTTAAGGCAAAAGCATCTTTTTCTCTGGTCCTATAATAATCTCCTGCAATACGGTAAACCTGTCCTCTTCGTGAATCCAGGATTTCTTTTCTTTGATTAGCAAGAATAAGGGCGCGTTCGAGATAAAAATTTACAGAATCTATTTGTTTTGTATAAAACATATGGTGCTTCGCAATCAGGCTATTGATGAGGTCTGTATTTTCAATATTCATTGCTTTATGAAAATAGATAAGAGCAGAATCACTTTGCTTAGCTTCATAAAGAAAATCCGCTCTGTTAGAAAATACTTTGGTGAGGATATATTTTTTTTGATCCTCTACAGAACACTTACGGGTATGATAAAGTGCTTTTGCATTATATTCAAGGGCTGTTTTGTGTAGTCTAGCTACCTTGCTCATTTGCCCATACTCTTGGAAAACTCTTGCTTTGAGTGCTTCATTATCCGATTTGTTGAGTAATGATTCAGCTTTTTTTAAAAATACCAATCCTTTTTCATAGTTTCCAACTATAATGGACAAATTAGCGATGTTGATATAACAGAGTGCTGCTCCATCTGTATACCCATTTTTTTGAGCAAGATGGAGATATTCACGGTTTAGTTCTAATGCTTTTTCGTAATTTCCAGCGAGACTGAGGGCTTCATTTTTCTGAAGAAGCGGATAATCAAAACTTTCTTTTTCCTTTTTTTTTGACGTACAGCTACTTAGTAAGCTACAAAGTACGATAAATGGAACGAGGTTTCTTTTTAAGAAATCGATATTTTTCATAAGGTAGGATCGATGACAAAATTAAGAATAAATCAGAATAATTTTATGTTAAATAATAAAGATTTAAACATAATTGATATGGTCTTAATATTATTGTACAATAGAATGAATTGAATAAAGGATTGTTAACGAGAAAGGAGGGGAGACTGGAGTGACAATATAATCATGTGGGATA
Source organism: Chryseobacterium tructae (assembly GCF_030409875.1). NCBI lineage: Bacteria > Pseudomonadati > Bacteroidota > Flavobacteriia > Flavobacteriales > Weeksellaceae > Chryseobacterium > Chryseobacterium tructae. Next base: position 1,563,302 of record NZ_JAUFQR010000001.1, read on the forward strand.
AATATCAGATATTCTGTATTTTCGTATATAATAATGCTGTTTTAATTCGAAACAAAGCGACCATGGAAATAACCAATAAAAGAAAGGATGTTTATATCAATACAAAAGCAGAATGGCGGCAATGGTTGGCAGAATTTCATCAATCTCATCAATCAGTTTGGGTCATCTGTAATACCAAAAAATCAGGACTTCCAGCAGTAGAATGGAGTGAATTGGTGGATGAAGCTCTTTGTTTTGGCTGGATCGATAGTACAAGAAAAACCATTGATGAGAGCTCTTTCAAGCAATTATTCAGTCAACGTAAACCGAAGAGTACATGGTCTAGGATCAATAAAGAAAAAGTACAAAGGCTGATCGATGATCAACTGATGGCAGAAGCCGGTTATGAATGTATCAGAGTAGCTAAAGAAAATGGATCGTGGGTAATCCTTGATACAGTAGAAGATCTGATCATTCCAGAAGATTTGAATAAAGCCTTCACAAATTATACAGGTTCAGAAGAATATTTCAGGGCTTAAGCAAGTCGGTGAAAAAAATGATGCTTCAATGGATTATCCTTGCCAAACGGCCGGAAACCCGGGAAAGACGAATTACTGAAATAGCAGAACACGCAGCACAGGGCAAGAAACCCAAACATTTTTTGTAATCATCTTTTAAATAGATTTAGTCAACTTTGTTTTTAACAGAGTAGGACTGTAATAAAAGCTATTCCTTATTTTTGCAGAGAATAATGACAAAGATGTTTATTCCAACATATGAGCGATATATTTTCTGACAATCATCAAATAGGAATGGTTTCCACATTTTCTGAACTTGTAAATACTCCTTTTCAAGGGGATATCAATGCAATATGTTGGCACAGAAATGTAGAGGGAGATTTTAAAGAAATTGTTTCTAAACTTAAGCTGCAAGAGAATATTACGGAAGTTTCTGCTGAAGATCTTTTGGCATTAGCGTTATCTGAAAAGGGAAGTGTTGCGAGGGAAATTATTTTAAATGATTTACAATTACTCACTGATTTCGGTGCTTCGCCTTCTCTTAATTTGCTTAAAAACTACGAACGGGATGAAGAGTTCGATTTCATTTCCACCGATGTGTACTCCTACCATGTGGATCGTTCACCTATTGGAACAGATACTTTTTTATGCACCTATTATGGAGCCGCTAGTGATATATTGCCCAATCACCAGGCTGTACAAAAGATAGACGTGCCTGAAATCCGTGAGAAGCTTAAAGAACTGTACGATGGCCCGGAAGATGAATTTGAAACCTTTTTGAAAGATTGTTTTTTCGATCTGCATTATCAAGCCAAAACCGATTCCAAACCTACGAATCTGGGAATAGGGCATCTTTGGCGACTGGCAGTAGATCATCCGACACAGCAGGTTTTGCCTTGTGTTCACAGAGCACCTGTTGAAAATGAAGGAGAATATCGGTTGCTTTTGATTTGTTAGGAAATGGTATTTAGTGAACTAAATAACCGAATTTCATTCAAAAGTAGTATATTTATAAGATATTTCTTTATTTCACTATATTTTGATTTTTATATTCTTGAAATAATTGTATTGAATTTTGATGGCTAATGACTAGATCGATTGTAATTTTAATTTTCTTTTTAAGTGGTTTTTTCTTTTTAAATGCACAAGAGAAGAAAGACTCGCTTTATTATAAAATAGAAGAATTTTCAGATAAAAGAAAAGTAACCAAATTTCTTCATCGCTTCATATTCCGTAGAGAAGCGGATTCTACATCTGTTAAGTCCAGAATTGAAAAGCTACCGCAGGAAGCTTATAATAAAAAATACATCAGGAATGTCAGGATCGAAACCATTGACCCTTTTGGGTATGATTCAAAAGATCAGAAAGAAAAATTAAAATGGTACGATTGGTTTACAGATCATCTTCATTCCACTACAAGAACATCTACCGTTAATAACTATTTGCTTTTTAAGGAAGGTGAACAATATAATGCTCAGAAACTTTATGAATCCGAACGTTTGCTGAGAACCATGCCTTTTGTAAATAGAGTTAACATCAGTGTTGCAGAAGATACTTCCAGTAAAGATTCCATTGATGTTGTGGTAAAAGTTCTTGATTCCTGGAGCTTGAAGCCGAGAGTCAGTTATTCCGGAAGTAAAATCGGCTTAGGAGTCACTGAGGAAAATGTCTTAGGCCTGGGACATACACTTGATTTTCTTTATAGAAATGATTCTAAAGAAAAGCAGGACTACTTTTTAGGAAGCTATACCACTTATAATCTTTTTGGATCTTATATCAGTGCTCAAATTCTTGGAGAGCGGGATTTTTTTAAAAATGAAAGAATCAGTTTCAATGTCAGAAGAGACTTTTTCTCTCCTTTAACGAAATGGGCAGGGGGTTTTACTTTTGATTATTTTAAGCGAAATGTATTGCTTCCTATAGAAACAGATACGGCTTTTCCGGAAGTTCAGATCAAAGTGTACAGCCAGGATTTATGGGGTGGTTATCAAATACCGGTTTCATCGGATCCTAGTGAAAAAGTTACCAGTAATATTGCCGTGATAGGAAGGTTTCAGAACTATCAGTATAAAGATAGTCCCGGAATCGATCGGTATAAATATTTTAGCTCTTACAATAGTTTTTTGATGTCTATTGGGTTAATTAACAGGCGATTTTCCGTTCAGAAAAATATTTTTCAATATGATTTGCCGGAGGATATTGCTTATGGAAATTCAGTGAGCATTATTGCAGGTGGTTTATCTAGAAATAAAGAAGTAAATCCTTATGTAGGTGTTTCCGCATCTTACGGAAGCTTCACAAGGTTGGGTTATTTTACTTTGAAAGCACAGTTTGGAAGGTTTTTCAATGAAGACAATCAAAACAAAGAATCATTCCGTATAGATGGAACTTATTTTACGAATCTTATGGATTGGAAGTTTGCCAAAGTAAGACATTTCTTTTCCCCCACCTTGGCATTAGGAAATCCGCAGCATAATTATTCTTACAAAGATCGTATCAATCTCTCTTCTCCGGATGAGTTTCCGGTTTATAATGCTGATTATATCGGGACAAAAAAAATGGTTTTAAGATATCAGCTTCAAATGTTCATTCATAAAACCTGGAAAAACTTTCATTTCAGCCCTTATTTAACAATGGCAGTAGGCTGGCTGGGAATGCCTGATGAAAAATTATTGAAAACACACGCAAATACTAAAATAGGAGTGGGCGTTTTAATTAATAACCCATTTTTGGTATTCAACAGAATTCAGATTTCTTTCACTTATTATCCTCGGGTTCCATTTGATAATAACTCTGTTTTTGATTTTAACAGCAACCGAAATAACCTTCTGCCTATGAATAGCTTTGCAACAGAGGTACCCCATTTTGTGAATTTCGGGAATTGATAATATAGTAATCCTATAGATTGTTTTGTTAAAGAATAGAGCTTGCTTTATTCTTCTTTCATCCTGAAATTTCATATGAAGAATCGCTAACCATTGAAAAGGCTTTCTTGTGTTCAGATCCGGAGAATTTATAATTTTTAACGATTTGATCCAAGTAATAGTTTTTCCGATTATATTTGACTTTCTTTTGAAAAGTCACTTTATATAGAAAAAACTAATTCAACCATAACAATGCTTAATAAAACAACATTAAAAGATTTTATCTACTGGACAGCTATTTTTATCGTGTCTATCTCTATGCTTATCTATGGTCTAAGCAAACCATTTCAATTTGCAAGTGTTGAAAATACACAAGTGATGAATAAACTATCGGGTCAACAGCTTATGTGGGCTTTTTATGGCTATTCAAAATTATATCCGATTATCATTGGCTTTTTTGAAGTGACAGGAGCGTTATTGATCTTATTTAATAGAACAAGAATTTGGGTTGTTTACTTTTAACAACGATACTCATCAATATTATTATTCAGGACTATATATTTCATATTATAGCATTGTCATCTGCAGTTTACTATCAGTTATTGATAATTTTACTATTAGTCTTTGATAGGGATAAAGTGATAAATTTGTTAAAATATTTATTTTTTAATCCCCAAAAAGGGAGAATTAATGTAATTATTATAGCTGTTTCTCTGATAGTTGCATTGATTTTAAAATTTTATGAAACAAAAATAATTTAGGATTTGATATTATTTATTATATTTAGAAAAGTTTAATACCAAAATTTATTTATGAAAACCAAGAAAACAAAATTTGAGAAATTTTCAAAACTTCCTAACTTAAACAAGGATCTATTGAATAAAGTGAAAGGAGGTGTAGCGGCAATCGAAGAATCTGCAGAGATTACAATATCTAATAAGTGTGGCCATTTCTATACAATCAGTGGAGAGTGTAGAGCAGACGGTAGCAGCTGCTGGCCTTGGCCTTTTTAATTATCAGGCATAATTAACAAAGGGCTATTCTCTAATTTATTGAGAATAGCCCTTTGCTATTATAGGCCGTTAGTCATCAGAAATTACAATTAAAAAATCATCGTAGCTTTTTCAAATATCAGATAAACTTTTAAAAGTTTTCACTTATTATCACCTATATGGAATATAATTCACTTTTCATCGTAAAAAAAAGAAACCTTATTACAAATAAGAATTATAAAAAGACCTTGTTTTTAAATTTATTTTCAGATTGGTTAGAAGATGCTCAACAAAAAATCTTAATTGCAGACGGTTTTATATCTGAAAAAGCGATAACATTTTCTTTTAATTCCCTATACGATACCATCATCGAAATATCAGAAAGGGCGCTAGTTGTTGAGTATAGAGTCTTTGAAGAAGAGATCAATAAAGAACCCAGCGAAGAAAAATTAGTTGAATTTGAAAAAGAGCTTTTATCAGTAGAGTACAGAAAATATTTACTCGATGAATATCCGGAACTTTTTAGATTGGTTTTCGAAAATATTAACTATTTCGTTGAGAATCTTAATGACATTATTTCTAACTATATAAAAGATTTTGAAGAGATTAAACAAATGTTTAATATCAAAAACTCTGATATTGAATATATAAGAATCGGGCTCGGAGACAATCATAATAAAAATAAAAGTACCAGTTTATTAAAAATAAATAACGAGTCTCCCATCATATTTAAACCGAGAGACTTAGCCCTTGAAGTATGCTTTTCTAATTTTCTTACCTATTATAATAATTCTTGTGGTACCAATATCTATTTACCTAAGACTTTATACAGAAAAAAATATTCATGGACAGAATTTATTAAGTCGTCCAATCAGGAAGCCCAAAAAGCTTATTTATTCGAAGAAATAGGACATACAATTTGTATTCTGTACTTCCTTAATGGTACAGATTTTCATTACGAAAATATAATTGTCAATGATACAGAAGGGTTGGTGCTTATAGATTGTGAATCTCTTTTATATCCTATTGTTAATATTCGAAGAAATGAGCACAATGTGCTTTCTATAGGGCTTTTGCCTAAAAAGATTAAAGTTGGAAATCAACAGGTGGATTTTAGTGGGCTAAATCTCAATGCGGATATCACCCAAGACTCTCCAATAGAAAGAGAAGCTATTAGTATTGAAAATGGAGAAATAACCGCAGTTGAAGGGAAAAATATATTGGTTAAACCCAATAATTTTCAACTTGATAATCAGGAAAATGTCAATGATTATATTGATGAAATATTAGCCGGGTTTAAAAAATCATATCTTTTCTTAATGGAGAATAAGGATGAGTTGATGACATTTTTTGATACAGATTCTTCCGATTATCCTATACGTTTCTTACTCCGAAATACCTATCTCTATTCCCATGTATTGTATGAGTCTTTATCACCTATTCTACTAACGGATCAGGAAGATAGAATTTCATTTATGCAACAATTGGAAGAACCTTATTTTGGATTTAATAATTTATTAGATTCGGAGGTCGCAGATTTATATAATAATGATATTCCTTATTATTATTGTAATGCGAAATCAACGACTCTGGAAAACACCAGTGGATTAAGCCAGAATCAATTTTTTGAAAAAAGCCCGTTAGATGCTCTCCATTACAAATTGAATAACAAGATTTCAAAAAGAGATTTAGAGCAGCAGTTATTATTAATCAGATACAGTTTTGCTCAAAATACTTCTCAGAATTCTACTAAAATATTTCCCAAAGCATATGTTTCGGAGAATATCAACTTAATATATGATCATTTCAAAAATTTAGTAGGCGAGAGCAGTACTTACTTTACCCTTCAGGAATCTTATAAAGAAGCCAATCAGTATAATTTAGAATATACGCATCGCGATTTAATTAATGGTATGTTTGGAGACATCCTATTCTTAGCCGAAGCCAATAAAATATTCAAAAATTCTTATATAAGTGAAACGATATCCCGTCTATACAAAGATAATGTTCAACAATTACGCAGTTCTGAATATATAGGAATGGCCGGAATGGGCGGGGCAATATATTTTTTGTCAAGAATGTATAGGATATATAATGACGACCAATATATCAATGAGGCCCTACAATGTATTGAATCTCCTGATTTAATAAGCAATATTGAAAAATCTCAAAACAACGGAGTTATTTATGGGAGAGCAGGTTTATTAATTGCGTTAATAGAGCTTAAAAAGATAAGTGACAACTCAACGGTAGACCAATTAATACATCTTACTTACAATCAGATGATCTCTTCTGCTGTTGTAACACCGGAAGGGATACACTGGCTTTCAGAATTCCATCATCAGCCATTGTGTGGAGTAGCCCATGGATCGTCTGGTATTATTTTGTCACTTTTAAGATACTTTAAATTATTTGAAGATGCAGAATGTAAAAATATCATTCAACAGGCTGTATTGTTTGAAAATACCTTTTACAGTGCAAAACATAATAATTGGTCAGACAACAGAAGTTTCGTTTCAAAAGAATTGCAATATTCTACTTTTGGATGGTCACATGGTAGTCCTGGGATAGGATTGATTCGCTTGGAATTAATTGAATCCAATATATTTCAATCCGATGACTTTTTAGATACTCTGAAAACCGACTTGCAAAACTGTGTTGAATCTACTTATAAAAATGGTTTCAAAGGAAGTGACTCACTGATTTTCGGAAAATTCGGAAATTCTGAACTTCTCGTTCGTTTTTCAAATCATATTAATGATCCCCAGTTATTAGGCGAAATAGAAAGTCATCTCAATTCATTTAACAGTTTATCTTTTATTAAAAATAATAGGGGACTTATCATTCCGGGGCTTTTCAATGGCGTTTCCGGATATGGATATCAGTTACTGTTTTTTAATAAAGAGATCAAGAATTCTATACTTACATTTGAATGTAATTAAGCTTTTAAAGCTGAAGAAATAGAGATTGCATTAGGTAATCAATATGAAAAAGAAGACTCCGCTTTTTAAAAAGTGGAGTCTTTTTTTATTCCATAAGACTTTTAACAACTTCCGCTAAAAGATCTTTTCCGTTTTCAGGGTTATAAATAAACCCATGCTCACCTTCCTGTATAGAGCGAAGCTCCCAATCTTTAGCAGCAGCTTTGTGGTCTAGATAGGCCTTTTCAACCTCCTTAAAATTATAAACACTATCATCCTGAGAGTTTAATGTTATCAATTTTTTCCCTTGAGCCAGATTTTTAAACTCTATTTTCTTTGGAAAAGCATTCGGGTTTGCAGAGATGGCGAAAAAGCCTTTAAATAGGTTGGGTTTTTGTGAGGCAAAATAAAATGTTGCATTACCGCCATTAGACATTCCTCCTAACAATATATTCTTCTCATCAATCTTAAAATTCTTTTCAACATTATTAATAATGGTGAAAATATTATCAAACGCTTCCTGTTGATTAACCCAGCCGAAATCTTTCTTGCCTAAAGGATAGACAACAATTGTATTGAGTGTGTCTGCTATTGAGAAAATAGGCTCTTGCTGTAGCTGGTGCTGATCGTGATTAAATCGGTCTGTACTTACAATACCGCCATGAAGATACACGATCATTTTTGAGGGCTTTTTAAAATCAAACTTTTGAGGGATGAAAACTAAGTAAGGAACTTTTAAGTCTTTTACCTGTGTGAAAAACAAGGCATATCCGGAACCGGTAGTGAGGCTTTTCTTATCCATTAGCTTTAAGGCGTTTTCTTGAATCGATTGGTTCCACTCCTTATTCAGTTTGTCTTCTATAGCCTGTTTTTCAATCATGCTTTCTTTCATTTTCCCTATGATTTCATTCCATTCTTTCAGTTCATGTAATTTTTCGAAAGCACTGTCTTTTTCGATATGGTTTATTTCCCCTGGCTTATTGCCCAGTCCTTTTTTTTGAGCCTCTGATAACCATTGGATTGACTTATTATTATCGTTACAATAGCTGGCACTCTTAGCAGCATAATAAAAAGTATAAGGGTTCTTTTCACTTACTCCTTCATTCGTCTTTAAAGCTAAATTATAGTTGACAAGAGCTTTACAAAAATCTTTTTTTTGAATATTATCTTGAGCTTCTAAAATTAACTGTTCATAATTTTGTCCGGTAAGTGGTTGAAATATAAACATATAAAACAGGGGTAAATATTTAATACTCTTTATTTGAGAGTGCTTTTTCATAAAAAAATATTTTTTTTTCTAAGATAAGTATAAAAATATTTTTTCTATTCATTTTTTTTATATATTTACCAAACTAACCACATGAGCGTGAAATACTCAAAAAAATAAAGGTTATATATTCATGTTTTGTACTTTTGGCTTAATTTGTTGAATAATTACTTTTGGGTATTGTTTGAAGATTAAGAATAAAAGCAAGAATATTAGCTTTTTGTTTAAAGAAAAAATTTTATAAAACTTATTAACTATGAAAAAAACTAACAAAAATTCTAAAAAGATTGATTTAAACTCTTTAAAAGTAATCAACAAAGAAAATCTTAATTCAATACACGGAGGAGGTAGAGAATTATCCTTAGAGCAGTCTGCATGGTCTTCTCTTGTAAGTGATAATGACAATACTGATACTTTTTCCTCTCTATTCTCAGATATTGAAAAATAAAAATTAATTTATTCCAAAAAAATAATAATTCTTGGGGAAATAAGATCCAAGAGTCATTATTCCCTGAAAAAATATTCTCTTTACTCATGAATAATTGAGTAGGTAGGGATTCTCATCTTTTTTTCAGATATAATTAACCATGTAAACAGTTTTAAAAATCTTAAATATGAAAAAGAAATCCATCAAAACAATGAACCTTGATACGCTAAAGGTAATTGATCAAAACAAATTAAAAACGCTTCATGGAGGAGCTATTAATATTGAAGATACTATGGCCCCTTCAGCCTTTACATCACTTTTTGATGATACAGACAAAGGTTCTTTCTCCTCTTTATTCTCAGATATTGAGAACTAATTAATCATCATCAGCCTATTACAAAGAAAAGAAATTAATACCTAGAAGTAACCTCCTTGTTATTTTTAGTAGAGAAGTATTGTAGGATTTTATCTTTTCCCAGTGATAATGATATAACAAAATTTTAAAATTTTAATTACTATGAAAAAAAACGTGAACAAAACAATGAACCTTAGTACTTTGAAGGTAATTGATCAAAAGAAATTAGCAACACTTCATGGAGGACTTCAGCAAATGGAAGACTCTTTGGCTCCTGCAGCCTTTACATCACTTTTTGATGATACAGATAAAGGTTCTTTTTCTTCCCTATTTTCAGACATTGACAAATAAATGACATATTATGAAAAAGAAAGAAGTAAAAAAAATAGATCTTAAGTCTCTAAAAGTCATTGACAAGAAGAGCTTAATTACAGTTCTTGGGGGAGCAAGCGCTCCTGACGAGTCATTGGCTCCTGAAAAATTCTCTTCTTTATTCTCAGATATTGAACATGACGGAGGATTTTCATCTCTTTTCAGTGATAATGATGTATAACATTATAAAATCTTAATTATGAAAAAAAATGCTAAAAAAATAAACCTTAGTGCATTAAAGGTTATTGATCAAAAAGAAATGGCTACCCTGCATGGGGGTCTTCAACAAATGGAAGAAGTTGCAGATATTGGATTAACTTCGGTAGCATATGATTATGACAAAGGATCATTATGTTCTGTATTTAAAGATATTGACTTTTAAAATTAAACTGATATGAAAAAAGAAATGAAAAAGATTGATTTATCTAAAATGAAGGTAATCAACAAAAATCAGATGGCCAAAGCACATGGCGGACTTCAACAAATGGAAGAATCTTTTGACATTACAATGTGTTCATGGGATCACGACATAGACAAAAAAGGAGAGCAAACTTTGTGCTCACTTGTTGCTGATTTCGATAACTAAATATAAATGCACATAGCAAAAAAATAAAATACAGGATCTGATCTTGTATTTTATTTTTTTAATTTTTTTAATTTATGATTTTAATTTTTTCAAATGAAAAAGAGCCAACAACTGACATGGTCATTGATTGGCTTCTGTATAAAAAAGCACCATTTATTAGGCTGAATAGTGAAGATATTCTCAATAATAAGTCTTTATACGTTGATGTAGCAAAGGGGATAATAAAGATCAATGACATGGTAATTTCAATTGATGAAATTAATGTGGTTTGGTACAGAAGATGGAATGAATTCGGATTTCAGCTTCCTAAAGATATTCCTAATCGATCTCAATTGAATTTTGAATTAAGTTCGGAGCTCAATGAAATCAGTTCGTTTATATTCATGTTGCTCTCTGGTAAAAAAACCTTATGTAATCCTTTTGCCAACAAGAATCACAATAAGTTATATACTTTATATCTGGCCCATAAACATGGGATTAATATAGCTCCATCTTTTATTGTAAACTCCGTGACTCCGGAACTGGATACTGATATAGAATATATTACAAAGCCTATATCAGATTCTAAGCTTATTGTAGATAAAGACAAAGCGTTCTGCTATAAATCTTTTACAGAAAAAATAGATTTATCCTCAATGAATGAGAGTGGGGCATTCTTTCCATCATTATTACAAGGGAAAATAGATTCTGCTCACGAAATCAGATGCTTTTATCTGGATGGTAAATTCTTCCCAACAGCGATTTTGAATTCTAAGACTTTAGATATCAAAAGAAGTGTTGGTTTTGATGCGGAAACGGTAAGAATGGTTCCTTTTAAATTCCCTGAAGAAATTGAAACAAAGATCACTGGATTAATGAAGGATTTAGGGTTGAATTGTGGTGCCATTGATATTATCAAAACAACTTCTGGAGAGTTTTATTTCCTTGAAGTAAACCCGGTAGGGCAAATAATTGGGTATAGCACTCCTACAAACTATACCTTGGAAAAAGAGGTCGCAGAATGGTTAATAAATAATGATTATGAATGAATTTCAGTACTTCAGTGAAGATGAATTAAAAACACTTCCTTTATATTTTAGATTTATGTTTCAGATGGATTTTAAAAAAATCAGACAGATGGAATCTGGCTACGAAACATCTACTGCCAGTAAAATACATAAATCTTCAGCCTATCAAAGGTATGTAAGCTATAAGCCTACAACGAAACTTAAACTCAAAAAAATAGATGATGAAAACTCCTGAAAATTATTTCTTTAAACTTTTTGCGAATTGTATTCCTGTTAAGGGTGAAGAGGAGATTTTACTTTTTGATCTGCATAAGATTAGTTATCTTGAAATTGATGAGTATATCTATGATTTAATCACAAACACTTGTGAGATCAAAAATATTTCTGAAATTAAAAATGATTCGGAATTGAGAGAAGATTCTACTGATATTCTCGATTTTCTTGTAGAAAATGATTTCGGATTTTATGTGAATGATGTCAATCAGTATCCTAAAATCAATACCTCTTACGTAACACCTGATATCATCAATAATTCAATTATTGAAGTAGAAAACTTTGAAAACTACGATATTGAATCTGTACTTACTCTGCTTAACGATTTGTTTTGCGGTAAAGTTGAAATTTGGGTAAAAGATAAAATGGAACTTGAAAAATTAGTTTCTATTGTCAAAAAATTTGAAAATTCATTTATGAGAACAATACAGATTGTTCTTAATCATCATTTATTATCAGATGCTGATATAGCATTTATAGATCAGGGTTGGAAGGATTTGAACAAAACAGAGTTAATCATTTATAATCATACGATTAGTAAGTCTGAGAGAAATTTCTATTTTTCACAAGACGATTTATCGCTGTCTAATTATATTTCTCAAAGCCAAAATCCTATCTATATGAATTTACATTTTTATTTAGAGAGCTTAGAGCATAATGTATTTTTAAATAAAAAAGTATGTATCGATAAAAAGGGGATGATAAAGAATTTTATTTCTTTTGAAAAATCTTTCGGAAATGTGAATACCGATCGTTTATCTGATATTGTTGAAAGTGCAGATTTTCAAAAACTTTGGTTTGTAAATAATGATTATATCAATCAAATAAAACATTCAGCACTTAGATATTGTTTTCCGATAACGGATGAACTGTCTTTAGATAGCACAGCAGAATTCTATAATATTCCTGAACAGGATTCTTATCCTTGGAATATAAAAGCTGAATAAAATTTATATGATTAAAAAATCATATAGTCAATAAAATAAAATCCCCTTTAAACATCATGTTTAAAGGGGATTTGTATTATTGTAATGGAATTTCTTTAGGAGTTAATTTCATGGTGATTATAACAGGTTTATTATCAGCTTATTATACTGATGTCATATCTGTGTGGGATCTGTTTTTTTTGTTTTGTTCCTGCAATATTACATTTTTGATATAATATTATTAAAACAACAAACTATTCAGAGTAAATGGGTTTTATAGGTAGAGAGCAAAAATAGTGTTCCCTACTTTATTTCCGATTCGGTTTGACTGCTGGGGGCTTTGATAGTGGAACTATTTGGAATGGGTGTTGTTATATAAGAGATCAGTACAAGACAAGAAAATTGAATAGCTTAATTTCCGTTAAACAAAAAAAGAATATTATGAAAGCATTGCAACTAATATCTTATGGCGATCTTAATGATAGCCTTGCTTTTAATGAAACTGCCAAGCCTGAGATACTGCCCAATGATGTACTTATTGAAGTATATGCAGCTTCTGTAAATCCAATTGATAAATTATTTATTATCGGAAACTTAAAAAATTCCCAGCCTTTGGATCTGCCGGCAATGATTGGTTTTGATGTCAGCGGAGTCGTTGTTGACAAAGGCAGTGAAGCTAATGAATTTGAAATTGGGGATGAGGTCTACTCCCGGGTAGCACAGCGGCGTTTTGGAACAATTGCGGAATATATTGCTGTTGACAGTGGTATAGTCGCAGACAAACCAACTAATATTACGTTTGAGGAAGCCGCCAGCCTTCCGCTCATTGCTCTTACTTCGATTCAGTCTTTAGAACGGGTGGGTATAAAGGAAGGCGACAAAGTTCTGATCCACGCGGGATCAGGTGGTGTGGGCAGTTTGCCATCCAATTTGCCAAGACTAGGGGTGCGTATGTCTATACAACAACCAGTACTGAAAATCTGGACTGGGTAAAAGAACTTGGTGCGGATCGTGTTATTGATTATAAGACAGAGGATTATAGAACCATTGCAACCGATCTCGACATTGTTTTTGATACTTTGGGAAGAAATTACACGGAGGAAGCCTTTGAGGTCATAAAAAAGGGAGGAAGAGTAGTCAGTATTGTGGGGCCAATGGACGAAGAAACAGCAGAGCATTTTGGGATTCCCAATTATAAGCTTCCGGCTAATCTTTCGCAGGCGATTGAAAATAAAGATGCTACCTATAAGATGGTGATCATGAAGCCTGACGGAGGGCAGTTGGCCTGGCTTAAAATAGCGGTGGAAGAGGGGATGATAAAGCCGGTTGTTGATACTGTATATCCTTTTTCAGAGAGTATTAAGGCTTTTGAACATTTGGCTTCTGGCAGATCAAAGGGGAAAATAGTCATCAAAGTAAAATAAATGAGACAGGCAATCTTGATTGCCTGCCTTTTTACGCTTGTTGGCGTGAGTGTCACGCTCCTTGCTCATTATCAAAAAAATATAAAAACAAAAAAAGCGAGTTAACAACTCGCTCTAATTTTTATAAGGGACTCAATTATATCATTTAAAAAACTTCTACTTTCCGATACAAAACTTAGAAAAAATATTCCCCAATACTTCATCGTTGGTAACCTCTCCTGAGATTTCTCCAAGGTGTTCCAGGGCATTTCTCAGCTCATAGGCCAATAATTCTGTGGATATCTGGAAAGAAATGGCTTCTTTTACCTTATTGACAGCATCTAAAGACTTTTGTAAAGCCTCAAAGTGACGTTGGTTGGTAATGACTACATTATTTTCTTCCGATTTTAATTGTTCAACGTAAGAAGATAATTCATTTGTAAGATCCTGAATATTTTGGTTCTCAACAGCAGAAATCTTAATGAAGTCAAATTCATGAGAAATAGCCTTTCTGAAGATATCTTCTACCGTATCGTATTTTGTTGGAGTAACTTCGTCGATTTTCGTTGTACAGATGATTAATTTCAAATCTTCTCTTAATAATGACTGGATCATTTCAATGTCCTCAGAGAAGTTTTCTGTAGCGGCATCAGCCAGATAGACTAGAATATTCGCATTTTCAACCTTTTCTTTAGCCTTTTTTACTCCAATCGCTTCAATTTCATCCACTGTTTCACGCAATCCGGCAGTATCAATCAAGCGGAAGGCGTGGCCTTTAATATGAAGAACCTCTTCAATAGTATCTCTTGTGGTTCCCGCAATATTACTTACAATCGCTCTTTCTTCTTTTAACAAAGCATTCAGTAGAGTAGACTTTCCTGCATTGGGCTTTCCGATGATAGCAACAGCGGTACCATTTTTAATGGCATTTCCATACTGGAAGCTTTCAATAAGAGATTTAAGCTTCACATCAATCTTATCTAATAATCCGTTTAAAGCAGTTCTGTCCGCAAATTCTACATCCTCTTCTGCGAAATCTAACTCCAGCTCTATAAGAGAAACAAAATTCAGAAGATCGGTTCTCAATAACGATATTTCATTGGTGATTCCACCTTTTAATTGATTGATGGCTACCTTTCGGGAAGCTTCATTTTCTGAAGCAATCACATCCGCAATCGCTTCTGCCTGAGAAAGGTCAATTCTTCCATTGATAAAAGCACGAAGGGTAAATTCTCCGGCTTTAGCCATTCTGGCTCCATTTTTAATAAGGGTTTCAAGAATACGTTTTCCAATATGCGGTGAGCCGTGAAAAGCAATCTCCACAGAATTTTCTGTAGTAAAACTTTTCGGTGCCAGGAAAATAGAAAGCATAATTTCGTCAATTGCTTCCTCACCATCCATAAAATAACCGTAGTGAATGGTATGGGACTTCTGTTTTTCCAGTTTTTTTGCTGGAAAGCTTTTCTGAACTATGGGTAAAACATCATTTCCGGAAACTCTGATAATGCCTAAAGCACCTATTCCATTGGCTGTAGCCAGTGCACAAATAGTATCGTTATTCATGCTGCAAATTTACGCTTTTTAATGCAAATTTTATAGAGGCAGCTATATGTATTGTCTATATTTCTGATCGGGTTATACGACTCATCTATGATCAAATCGATATCTATTATAGGAGGGGATAGGATCTAAACGTAAATTTGACTGTATCCATATTTCTGAATAAGCAATCTATCCATATCAATGGGGTTGTTTTGATAGATAAATTTTATTATATCGGCTTTCCCTTGCTGATCACCCGAAAATCTGTAATTATTTACGATATACAGTAGGATTTCAGACAGTTCTATGCTCTCATTAAAGAAGATGTTTTTCAGTCTACAATATTGATATATATTGGTTTATGTTTTTTTTTGTTTATCCTTCTTCTGAGATTCATTAATCCCATATTGGGCATTACAATATTGAATTTTTAAATAATATAAAAAGGCTTCTTAAATATATGTAGTTTTGAATTATTTAAGACATTGTTTATCAATAAGTTGTTTTTGTTGCAAAATTGAATCCGGTAAAAATATATTTTTCATGAAAATATATTTCGGCATGGTATTGTATTGTTATTTACAACAGTATCGGAGTTTGGTATATTAATTGTTGAGTAGGGATTCGGTGATGTAGAAAATTTGATAATTTCTCATTAAAATACGAATAATTCGTTAATTTAGCATAAAAGTATATGAATAACTTAATTTTTTTCGATATTAATAAAAAATTGATTTTTTTATTAATGATAGCCTTTTGCGGTGTTGCCTATGCGCAGACATGTACACCCTATACGGGGCAGCCGATGGTAAGTGGGACTACTTATTGTCTTAATGGAAATCTTACTGTAGGAACTAATATCAGTATCCCTAATGGGGCAACACTTATTGTACAATCTGGACAGTTACAGTCTGTTAATATCCAGGTTGATGGAGTTTTAGAGATAGGAGACGGAGCGAGTGTAAGGTCTAATGGATCCATTCTTATAGGTACTTTTGGAACAAACCAAAACTCAAAAGTTAAATTGGGAACCAAATCATTCTTATCACTTGTAGGATCAGTTGTTCAGGGTGATACTTCTTTTTTTGGAACCTATCCAAATGTAAGTTCTATGTTAGAAATGGGGACTAATAGTGTGGTAGAGATATGTGGGACATTTACTCAACAATCAACAACTTATCCCTTTATTGATTATGTAGGTCTTCCTACTGGTAAAGCTTATTGTATTGCTAAAGGAGATGTGAGTGGTGGTAATGGTTCAATTTTAAGTAATGATAGCCAAATTACAGCCATTGCAATGGCGTCTGTTACAAGTCTTGGCCCTGGAGCTGCAAGTTTCTGCGGTCCGAATGCAACATCCGCTTTATGTCCGTCTCTTTGGCCAAAAGGACTATCTGATGACAAATCAAGCTGCGGTAATGCACCTACAATTATTGATGATATGGATAGTTTTTGTACAAAACTGGGAGCAACAGGAACGCCTGATGGATTTACGAAATTCGGAATTACCATACAGCAAAAAAATAATGCTTGGCCAGAAAATGTTCCTAATGGTTTCGTTGCTAGGGAAGCAAAAGATAAAGGTTTTGTAATTACAAGAGTTCAGCATGTAAGCCAAACCCCACAGCCAGGAGATGCTATTGCAGATCCGAAAGAAGGAATGTTGTTGTATGATTTGCAAGATAAATGTGTGAAGCTATATAATGGTACTGCATGGAATTGCATTGTAAGAAGTTGTAATAATTAAACTTAAAATTAGTAAAAGGATGAAAAACATAAAAAATATAAGCATAGCCATTGCCCTTGTTATTTTTAATCTTTCTGTTGCCCAAGTAGCTATTGGAAAGCAGATAGTGGATGGTAACAGTACGATTCTTGATTTCAACAATGTATCCGGAAATACCAAAGGATTAATTCTTCCTGCTACTTCTGGCCTTCCAACAGGTTCTTTGGTGAATGGAACATTTGTTTTTGACGTAACTGACAGTAAAGTAAAGGTATATGAAAATGATGCCTGGAAGCCTCTGTCTGATGCGGGAAGCTCCAGTGCTGTTGTGGTTAATAATTCTGCAGAGCTAGGGAAAGGAGTCGTAATCGGAGAATCATCCAGTACGGCAGATGGAGTATTGGTATTGGAGGCTGCGGATAAAGCAATGATCCTTCCTCAAATTGCAACTCCTCATATTAATGTAAAAAATCCATATCCGGGAATGATATGTTACGATACAACCAGTAAATCATTGGCGGTATATGATGGATCAGTCTGGAGTTATTGGAAATAATCTTGATGTGAAATAATTTCCGGGAAACCGGTTTATATAAGTTTATAATGTGTATTGAAGCAGTGGTATATGAATGTATACCGCTGCTTTTTTTTGTTGCATTTTATAAAAAAGTGAGAGATTACAACTTTTAAAGCGTAATCTCTCATTAAACAAATAATATAAATTGTAATATTCTCTAATTTTTATGAACGGACGAGGATCATAATACTGAGGTATTGTTTCATCATAGGATATTGTGTTAAATAGGCCTCTTTTTTATTTGTGTTTCTAGTTAATATTATTTGTTTGGTTTGTAAAAAATCTCACCCCTCCGGGTTTTCATCATTTGTGTTTTTCATTTGTGTTCTTAATACTTTTATTAGATTAAATTAAGTGGTGCAGAGGGGGAGTTTTTTATAATTATTCTTGAAATTATGTATGTTTTTTTTTAGTAATGTTTTTGATTGTAAGGTTTATATTTTTCACATGACAAACATATTCAATAATCAGAAGATTTTCCAAAAAACAGCATACGACATAGCTACACTATGTATACTACTCCATGTTTAACATGTTGTTTTTTAGTGTGTTGTGTTTTGTTAGGGAAAGGATTTATTATTTGTTTCTATAATGTGGAAGTTGAATACTTTCAATAGAAGTGTCATTTTTAACCTTTAAAATCAGTTGTTTTTTCAATAAAAAGAATCTTTATTATGTAAATTTTATGTATTGAATATCATTGAAAAGGGGAACTTTAATAATAATTAGATACAAAAAATCCTGCCGTTGAGCAGGAAGATATTGATATGTAAATATTTCAAAATTTAGAGGGATGTAAAGAAACTATAAAGATCTGTTTCAGAAGGAATATTGAGTTTTTTTCTGAGTCTGCCTTTTTTAGTTTGTACAGATCTATGCTGTATAAAAGTAAAATCTGCAATGTCTTTTGAGGAAAAACCTAACCAGATCATAGCGCATAAAGAGAGTTCTGATTTTGTCAATTGCGAATTGATTTTTAAAATACTCTGAAATAGATCAGGATTAATTTCTTCAAATCTTTTGATAAACTTAAGATCATTAGTTTTAGCAAGATCTAATAATTCTGCGAAATCTTCCTTCGATATCCTTTCCTTTGGGGAAAACGTTAAAGTATTGGCTTTTCCAGAGAGCTTATCCTCTTTTTTGTATTTTCTGTTCAGTAAAAATAAAATAGCTCCTGTAATAAGAACGGATACTCCGATAAGAATAAAGATGAGATTCATATTATCCTCGCTTTTTCTTCAATGATTTCACTGAGAGAAAGATCAATAGCTTCATTTCCTGATAATTTAAGCTTGTGATCCAATTCCTCAGCTTTAGAAGTGTAAATCTCCTCCATTTTATGGTCATTGAGGTTTTGATAAACAAAAGCTATCTGCCGATAAAGTTCGGGTAATTTGTTGATCCTTTTTGTTTTAACTAAAATATCTGATGCTTTTATGTAAAAGTCTAATGCTTTCTCGTATTCCTTTTTTTTAGAAAGAAGATCAGCGTAAAAAGAGTAGATAATACCTTGTCTTACTGTTCCATATTCATTTTCTTTAAGAAGATTTAGAGCTTTGGTATTATAAAAAGTAGCAGAATCAAGATTTTTGGTTTGTTGTAAATGATAATTACCAATCAGGGATGCATTGAGGGCGGAAGGGTCTACATTGAAACCTCTGTGACGGTAAATCAGCGCAGAATCTTTATATGATGAAGAAATAAAATCAGCTCTTTGTTCATACATATTTCCCAATAACCATCCTTTTTCATCTAGCTTTTTACCATAATAAATAGCTTTAGCATTATAGTTTAAAGCAGTATTGACTAATCCTGTAACATAATTGACCTGGCCATACTCATGGTAGAGCTTAGCGTATAGGAAATTGTCATTAAGACGGGTAATGATTTTTTCTGCCGACTTCAGATAGGCATGACTTGTCTTATATTTTCCCATCATGCCGTAAGTATTGGAAAGATTGATGTATCCCAGAGCTTCTCCTTTTAAATACCCTGCCTGTTTGGACTGTTTGATGTTTTCATTATTAAGAATGATAAGTTCCTTATCTTTTCCTTCAAGCCGTAATTTTTCATTTTTCTGAAGTAAAGCGTTGTCGATTTCTCGGGTGTCAGTTTTTTTACTGCAGCTCCATAGAGAGATTGCAATAAACAGGTAAAAAAATAAGGGGTAATTTTTTAAAGGGAGATCACCTATACAGCTCATGGATTTTTTGTGATTTGTAATCATTTATGGAATGATGAAATTATTTTCATAATCTCAACCTTAATACTTTGTATGAAAAGATACATTATGCCTTTTCAGAAGTCTGTTATTTCAGCTTTAATCCTTTATAAAACTGTGCGGATTCCTCTTATTTTGATATGGATTTATTGGTAACATAATACCGGACAACTTATTGCAGTTGCCTGAATTAATAAATTTAATGCTCATCATCTTTTTTGTTGTTTAATAAAATTGCCCTTTTTACAAGGAGAATTTGGAGGACTAAAATAGTGAAAAATAAACAATCATCCAATACCTGCCTGATTTATCAAGGAGCTAAATGGTGAATTTATTCAGATTAATTAATTGATAAACAGTCTGATACCGGACTGTTGTTCGCTCTGACTACGTGAAGCAGTATTGTCAATAAATTAATAATAAGAGGTACTGCTTTTGTCGGTTTTATAAGATTTGAGCACTTTCTTTAATGCTGCTCATGACGAAAATGCTTTTTGTTTGGCCAATTCCTTCAATTTCAGATAGTTTGTTAATGAAAAATTCGTGAAATTCATCCATGTTGGGAGCAAGGATCTTAAGCATGAAGTCGAAATCTCCACTGATGTTATAGAACTCAACAACTTCCTTTAATTTTCCTACTTCTTCAATGAATTTTCCAGCAGTTTTTTTATTGTGAACATTTAAAGCAATCATACAGATGACCATCATCCCCTTGTTTACTTTTTTGCGATCTACTACAGCTGTGTATTCCTTAATGATACCCAGTTTTTCCATACGTTTAATGCGCTCATGAGTGGGGGTTGAACTTAGGTTGATCCTGGTAGAAATATCACGTACACTCATCTTTGCGTCTTTCTGAAGAAGCCGTAGGATAGAAAGGTCTTTTTCGTCTGGGGTATAATTTTCTGTTGGCATTTGTTCTGTTTTTATAGGGTTAATTTTATTGTTTCAGTTATTTTGTTCTTTTTATTTTTCATATTAGGCATTATTGTTCCAAAATTAATGTAAAATTTCCAAATACGTTCTATTAATTTTAATTTTGCAGGAAATTTGAATACATGGATACAAGGAAAAATATAATATTAATTTTAGCATCGGTTGGAACTTTTGTAGAGGCTTTGGATATTGCCATTATTAATTTAACAATTCCTTCTATTCAAGAACAGTTTCATATTGGAGCAGGAACGGTACAATGGCTTCAAACATTGTATGTGCTGTTCTTTGGTGGTTTTCTAATCATCGGTGGAAAACTTTCTGATCAGATTGGGAGAAAGAAAATATTTTTATTGGGAGCGCTTATTTTTATGTTGACCTCATTAGGAGCAGGACTTTCCGAAAGCTTCAATGTGCTAGCTGTATTTCGTGCTTTGCAGGGATTAGGAGCGGCACTTGTGATGCCTGCGGCTTTATCAATTGTAACCAACACTTTCAGGGAGGAACAGGAAAGGAATCGTGCGATTGGAATATTTAGTTCCTTTGCGGCGATTGGTTCGGGAAGTGGTCTTTCGGTAGGAGGGATTATCAGTACCTATTTAAGCTGGCATTGGGTTTTTCTTATTAATGTTCCGATTCTTTTGGTCACCTTAATCTTGTCCTATTATTATTTACCAAGTGACGAGAAAAATGAGACTCCACAGAAAACAGATATTATCTCCGGAATGTTAATGGTGCTTGGGCTTTTGAGTCTTACCTATGGAACGCATGAATTGGTTCACATTAAAGAACAGCCATTCTTGGTAATAGGTTCTTTAGTAGCAGCGGTAGTATTGCTGATTATGGTATTCTTCAGATTGAGAACTGTTGCTGAACCATTATTTGATTTAAAATTATTCAGACATGGTTCATTGGTAGTTTCTAATGCTGCTTTCTTTATGTTGGGAGCGTTTTTTATCGGGTTTTTATTCCTGATTTCATTAATGCTCCAGAAAGATATGGGATATAGTGCAGCTTCGGCAGGATTGATGCTTGTTCCATTCAGTGTCTTATCGGCTTTGACAGCTAAATTTATTTTACCCCATATTTCAAAACGATTGAGTTCATCTCAAATGGGAGTATTGGGATGGTCTTTTATGTTAGCTGGTGGAATACTTTTATTGATTTCTGTCTATACAGGACATCCTTTAACCATTGTTTTATTAGGGTCGGCTTGTATCTCGGGAGTAGGAATGACGTTTTGCTTTACAGCGCTTTCTGTGATGGGAATTCAGGATGTTGAACCTGCTCATTACGGATTGGCATCAAGTTTGACTTCTACTACTTACTTCCTTGGAGCGGGGATTGGATTATCGTTCATGACTTTAATGAGTCAGGTTTTTCCTTCAGAATTTGCAGTGGGAAGCCTGAATCTGATTGTACTGATCAGTTATGCTATTTTAGCCCTTGGAATGTTATTTTATTTTATATTGAAAAGCTTAAAAGTGAAGCAGACAGAAATAGCTGTTTCCTGATAAGCGACCTTAAAATTACACAAACTATATGAATGGGAATCGGTGTTTAGGCATTGGTTCCTTTTTTTGTTTTTCAATATCAGATTCTTCTTTATTACTTTTGTATCATGAGAATACAAATCATTAGTGATCTTCATCAGGAATTTGGCCGCACTGAATTGTGCTTTGATAACGCAGATGTTATTGTTCTGGCTGGAGATGTTAATTTAGGAACGAAGGGAATAGAGTGGATTAAAGAAACGATCTCTGATAAACCGGTTATTTATGTTCTGGGGAATCATGAATATTATAAAGGTTCATATCCTAAGACACTCCATAAAATAAAAGCGGCTGCTGAAGATTCTCATGTTTTTGTGCTCGAAAATTCATGTGTAGATATTGAGGGAATACGCTTTCATGGGGCTACATTATGGACTGATTTTTCAATCTTTGGAAATCCCGTGGAATATGGAATGCTTTGTCAATCAAAAATGAATGATTATAAAATGATCAAACGCGATCCATCTTATTCAAAAATGAGAACAATAGATACTTTCAAGATTCATCAGTTTTCAAAAATATGGTTGCAAGAGAGCTTGGAGACTTCAAAAGAACTTACAAATATAGTTGTTACCCATCATGCTCCAAGTATTCAATCTGTGCCGGAGCACTACAAAGAAGATCCATTGACTTCAGCTTATGCATCTGATCTAGAGGAAATGATCCTTAAATATCAACCGTTATATTGGATTCATGGGCATATTCACACGCCGTGCAGGTATCCTATTGGAAATACAGAAATTGTTTGCAATCCTCATGGTTATATAGATGAAAGGTATAATGGGTATGAGAAGGAATTAATTATCGAAGTGTAAAAGGGTAAAAGGATGGTAAGGCTGTTTGTTCTTACTCTTCTTATTTTCTCCTTTTTTATTACCTTAGTGCCTTCATAATCCATTTCCTATGGCTAAAAGATCCCGCAAAGAACCTCCTAAAGAACCCGATTTTGTTTCTCAATTGGCTTTTGGTGAAGTTTTACAACAAGTAGAATTTGATCTCAGAATCAAGGAGTTTGTGGTGATGGAAATCGACAAGGCGAATTATATAATCAAGCCTAATATCCCTTACCGTTCCGATTACTTCTGTATCTTTTTGGTACAGGATGGAAGTGTAGGATTTAGCCTGGATGATAAAAAATATATGGTTTATAAAGGAGATGTTGTCTTTTGTCCAATGGCTGAAACTTTTTGGGTGGATAATATTGCAGACAATTATAATGCAAAATACATTTTCTTTTCAGTAGATTTCATTTCTCAGGCCGGCTTTAACTATAAATCTAATAATGTATTGAAAGCCTGTCATCTGATCCAACGCATATTGTAAGGAATGAGCCTGAGTTGTATAAAAGGTTACAGTTCTATCTTGACGAATTACGGTCGCTTAATAATAAGGAGAAAGATAATTATTACTTTAATGAAATGATCTGGCATCACTTTTCGTTGGTTATTTATGAGATTGATAATTATTTTAAAAAAATTGAAAAACCACATTTGGTTACCCCTAGAGAGGATGAGTTAACGACCAGTTTTTTTAAGCTTGTTCAGAAACACTTCAAAGAAGAGCACAATGTTCAGTTCTATGCAGATAAGTTGTTTATCAGCCGGAAGTATCTTACCAAAGTGATCAATAAAACGATGTTCAAAACGCCTCGGGATATTATTCATCAGGTATTGGCTGTAGAAGCCAGGTTGTTGCTCAGAAATCCAAACCTGAATATCAATGAGGTGGCTGTAAAGCTTAGGTTCTCAGATCAGGCTTCTTTTAGCAAGTTTTTTAAAAAACATACAGGGAGGTCTCCTTTGGAATATAGAAAAGATGATTTGTATTGATCCATAGAATTTTGATTTAGATGTCTTTTTGATAAAATAAGTGTTATTTTTGATTTAAAATTTCGAAATGTGTTATGTTATTTGTCTATGAATGATATATCTCATGTTTTTAAAAATAAGGTGTCTTTTTGACAAAATAAGGAGTTTTTTGAATAATCTTATTGAACTTTTTTCATTCGAATTTTGTGACGAAAATTTAAATGACTAGAGTTATGCAGAGATTTTTTATTCAGAAATCAACCATAATTTTCCTCTCGCTTATCGTCTTGGCGGGGTGTAGGAAAAATAACCAAAACCAATCTTATCAACAGCAGGCACCAGAACTTCCTGTAGAAATAATCAAGCAGGGAGATGCTTCTGTTTCCAGAGAATATGCGGCATCTATCGAAGGGGTTTCCAATGTAGAGATAAGACCTCAGGTGACGGGATACTTAAGTAAATCTTTGTAGATGAAGGAGATTATGTAAGAGCAGGACAGCCATTGTTTAAAATTGAAGATCAAATCTTCGGTGAGCAATTAAAAAGTGCACAGGCAGCATTGATTACAGCACAGGCAAATCTCGCAAGTTCAAGAATTGATCTAGACCGAAAAAAGGAACTATTTAAAAATAAGATGGTTTCCGATATTCAGGTGAAAGAAGCAGAAGCAGCTTACAATGCAGCTAGAGGTGCTGTAAGCCAATCCACATCATCAATTGAATCTGCGAAAATTAATCTTAATTTTTCAACTATTAAAGCTCCGGTAAGCGGATTTATCGGGAGATTCAACTATCGTTTAGGAAGTTTGATGACTCCAAGTAATCAGGAGCCCATTACCCTGTTATCTGATATCCACCAAGTGTATACTTATTTTAGTCTGAGTGAAAGTGACTTTAATAATTTCCAGAAACAATATGTAGGAAGCAATATTAATGAGGTTATTAAGAATACTCCGGCAGTATCTCTTCAGCTTTCTGCAGGTGAAAAATATGCAGAAACAGGAAGAATTGATGCTGTTGAAGGGCAGTTTAACAAGACTACCGGCTCTATTACTTTAAGAGCAAAATTCAATAACCCGAATAACCTTCTGAGAAGTGGAAATACAGGAAAGATCTTATTGGATCAGTTCTATAGCAATGTTGTTTTGCTTCCTATAGCATCTACCAGAACTATTCAGGATAAGGTTTTCGTATTCACCATCAAAAATGGAAAAGCAGAAATGCTTCCTATTGAAGTCAATGGAAAAGCGGGCGATAATTTTATCGTTACCAAAGGGCTAAAAGCGGGCGATCAGTATATCGTTTCCGGTTTCGACAGGTTGCAGCCGGGAACTCCTGTAGTGGCACAAAAGAAAAATGCTCAACAGAAAAAATCGTAAGAAGAAATCATGTTAAAGAAAATTATAAAAAGGCCCGTACTGGCAACGGTTATTTCCGTATTGCTGGTCATTCTCGGGATCGTCGGTATGGTCAGCCTGCCGATTACAAAATTTCCGGACATCGCACCACCTACTGTTATGGTAACAGCTGCGTATCCGGGAGCGAATGCTGAAACGATTGCAAGATCTGTGGCGCCGCCATTGGAAAATGCAATCAATGGGGTGGAAAATATGGATTATATTACTTCTACGGCAAGTAATGATGGTACATTGAGTATTACGGTGATCTTTAAATTGGGAACTAATCCCGATCAGGCAGCGATTAACGTTCAAACAGGGTAGCACAGGTAACCAATCAGCTTCCTGCTGAAGTGATCCAAGCCGGAATTACTACGGTGAAGAGGCAGAATAGTATGATTGCAATGGTTTCTCTTACGAGTAAAGATGGTTCAATGAGTGATCTTTTCCTTGAAAACTATGCAAAAATCAATATTGTACCGGAACTGAAAAGAGTAAAAGGAGTAGGAGATGCCATGGTATATGGGAATAAAGATTATTCTATGCGTGTTTGGCTTGATCCGAATAAACTGGCCTCTTATAACCTTACTCCATCTGATGTTTCCCGTGCTATTCAGACTCAAAACCTGGAAGCAGCACCCGGAAGATTTGGGGAAAGAAGTAAAGAAGTCATGGAATATGTTCTTCGATATAAAGGAAAATTTACAGAACCTGAGCAGTATGAAAATATTACGATCAAAGCTTTGAATGATGGCTCTGTTTTAAAATTAAAAGATATCGCCAAAATTGAATTTGGGGCATACAGTTATACTGTTTCTTCTAATTTTAATAAGAAAGCTTCAGTAACGATGGCTATTTTCCAGATGGCTGGCTCCAATGGGAATGAAGTTCAGATTGCGCTTCAGGAAAGAATGAAGGAGCTTGAAAAGTCATTTCCAGCAGGAATGAACTATGAAATTCCTTATGCCACTAAAGAAGCATTGGATCAGTCTATTGATCAGGTACTTCATACACTGATTGAAGCATTTATCCTTGTATTTATTGTAGTATATATTTTCCTACAGGATTTCAGATCAACATTAATTCCGGCCATTGCGGTTCCGGTATCAATTGTGGGAACGTTCTTCTTTATGAAAGTATTTGGCTTCTCGATCAACATTCTTACCTTGTTTGCTCTGGTGCTCGCGATTGGTATCGTAGTAGATGATGCCATTGTGGTAGTGGAAGCAGTTCATGCTAAAATGGAACATAAAAAACTGAATCCAAGAGCTGCAACGATGTCTGCGATGAGCGAGATTACAGGAGCGATTGTCTCCATTACCTTAATTATGTCTGCGGTATTCGTTCCGGTAGCATTTATGAGTGGATCTACCGGGTTATTTTATCAACAGTTTGCGCTAACATTAGCGATTGCGATTATAATTTCAGCGATTAATGCATTGACTCTGAGCCCTGCTTTATGTGCATTGTTCCTGAAACAACATCATGGGGGAGCTCATGAAAAGATGAATTTCAAAGATCGATTCTTTGCCGGATTTAACGCCAGTTTTAATAAACTGACATTCCGCTATGGAAAGGCGGTATTGTTCCTTTTGAAGAAAAAATGGATTGCATTAGCTATGATCGTTGCTTTTGGAGGATTATTCGCCTGGATGTCTATGACAACACCAAAAGGATTTATTCCAGATGAAGACCAGAGCTTTATTATTGTAACAGCTAATCTTGCTCCGGGAGCGTCTAAGGACAGAACGTCTAAAGTAGTGTCTGATACGGAAGATCTTTTGATGAAAAACCCTGCTGTAGATAAAGTGATTTCAGTAGATGGGCTGAACTTATTCAGTGGTTCAATGTCTTCTTCTGCGGCTTCTATTTTTGTTAAATTAAAAAAATCAGGAGAAAGAGGAGCTGTCAACAATATTAATGAGATTATCGGACAGACTCAGGGTGCACTTTCGCAGGATAAAAGAGCCAACTTCTTAGTGCTTAACACTCCTACGGTTGATGGTTTCGGAAACACCAGTGGAATGGAGCTTGTGCTTCAGGATCGTACAAATGGGGAACTTCAGAACCTTGGGAATATTTCTTATGGGATGATGGGTGCTTTGATGCAAAGACCGGAAGTAGCGGTAGCATTTACTACGTTTGATGTTACTTATCCGCAGTTTGAGGTGCTTGTAGACGAGGTGAAAGCAGCGCAGTTAGGGGTAAATGTTTCTGATGCATTAGGAGTGATGCAAGGATATTATGGAAGTATCCAGGCTTCTGATTTCAATAGATTCGGAAATATTACAGAGTTTTAGTACAGTCTACTCCGGAAATGAGACAGGATAAGGAGTCTTTGAATGGTGTTTTCGTTAAAAATAATCTGGGACAAATGGTTCCTATTAATACTTTAGTGAGCCTAAAACAAGTAACCGGAGCTGAGGTAGTAGATCGTTTCAACCTTTTCAACTCGTCTAACTTAACTGTAATGGCTGCTCCAGGCTACAGTACAGGTCAGGCGATGGCAGCTGTTGAAGAAGTGAGCAAGCAGGTTCTTCCTCCGGGATATACTTATGATTATAAAGGGATGAGTCGTGAAGAAGCAGGATCAAGTTCTCAATCAGTAATGATTTTCGGATTGTGTATCGTGTTTGTATTCTTCCTGTTGTCTGCCCAATATGAAAGTTATATCCTTCCATTTGCAGTATTGATCGCTATTCCAGTAGGTTTATCAGGTGTTTTTGTAGGAATTACTTTTGCGGAATTATCTAACAATATCTATGTTCAGATTGCCTTGGTAATGTTGATTGGACTTTTAGCGAAGAATGGTATTTTGATTGTTGAATTTGCTATTCAGAGACGTAGAGCAGGAAAAAGTCTTATTGCTTCAGCGGTTGAAGGAGCGAAAGCACGTTTACGTCCGATTTTAATGACTTCTTTGGCATTCATTACAGGATTACTTCCACTGATTTTTGTCGTTGGGCCGTCTGCAATGGGTAACCATTCTATTGGATATGCTGCAATTTCAGGAATGCTTTTCGGAACAATCCTGGGGATTTTTGTAGTGCCTGTACTTTTCGTCATGTTCCAGGCTTTGCATGAGAAAATTAACGGAAGAGTAGTAACGGATGCGGATTGGGAATATTAATTCAAATGATTTTAACAATGAAAATTAGAAATATAGCATATATCGCATTCATTTCAGGAACGGCTGTCTCATGCGGCGTTCAGAAATATGAACGGCCGGAGGTGAAGATGAATGAGGTTTTCAGGGGTGATAGTATTGTAGTAGAACACAATGAAAATATCGCAAAAATTGGTTACAAAGACTTTTTCAAAGATCCTGTTTTAGTTGGATTGATTGATAAAGCTATGGTACAGAATAATGATCTGCAGGTAGCTTTAAAACAGATAGAATTCGCTTCACTGGCGTATGATCAAAGTAAATGGGGAAACGTTCCCACGGTGAATGCTACAGCGAATGCTACGATCAATCGTGCTTCAGACAATAGTATGAACGGAATGATGGGAAGACAGTTCATGGGAAAGAGGTATACGGAAGATTATACTACAGCACTCAATTTTTCATGGGAAGCTGATATCTGGGGGAAAATTAAAGGAAGAAAAGAGCAGGCTTTAGCCGATTATCTTAAAACCCAGGAAGCGGCAAAGGCGGTAAAAACACAAGTGGTAGCTGCTGTTGTTCAAGGGTATTATAATCTTTTGATGTTGGATACCCAGTTGGAAATTACCAAATCCAATCTGATGTATGCCGATAATACTTTGAAGTTTTTGGTGAAACAGCAAGAACTTGGATTAACAACGGCTTTAGGGGTACAGCAACAAGAAATTGTAAAAGATCAGATTCTAAAAACTATCCCCGCTATTGAAAGTTCTGTGGCTACACAGGAAAATGCATTGAGCCTGTTAACAGGTTCAATGCCAGGAAAAATTGAAAGAAGTGCAAGTCTGAATAATGTTCAGTCACCGGATCATATTTCAGCAGGAATTCCGTCAGAATTATTGAGTTATAGACCTGATGTAAAAACGGCTGAATTAGAGGTAAGGAAAAGTGCAGCTGCGATTCATGTTGCTAAAATGAGCATGTATCCATCCTTGAATATTACCGCTCAAGGTGGAGTGAATGCTTTTCAGATCAGCAAATGGTTTAGCATTCCGGGGTCTCTTTTCGGAATGGCTGCCGGAGCCATTGCTCAGCCTATTTTAAATGGAAAGCAGCTGAAAACTCAGTATGAACAGTCTAAGGTATTGGCGGATCAGGCTGAAATAGGGTTTAAACAATCTGTTTTAAAGGCAGTAGGAGAGGTTTCTGATGCTTTGGTACAGATTCAAAAGCTTGAAGAACAGCAGAAAATTGCCGAAGGATTAGTGGTGAAATCTAATGAAGCTGTAAAAAAAGCTGATGTATTGTTTAAATATAATTCGGCAACCTATGTAGAGGTGATTATGACTCAAACCAATAAGCTTAATGCTGAATTGGAACTGGCTTCCCTGAAAGCTCAACGATTGAATGCAATAACTGCGCTGTACCGTTCCGTAGGTGGCGGATGGCAATAAAGTAAAATTAAACCTGCTTCGTCTTTAATGATGCAGCAGGTTTTTAAACTATGACATTATGAAGAATACAAATATACAGGAGGGTATCATTCTAATTCCGGATTTCAGCGGATTTACCGAATTTGTGTTCAGTACCAAACTTTATACAGGAGAATATATTGTAAGACAACTACTATCTACACTGATTGATGTGAATGATCAGTATTTTGAAATTTCTGAAATTGAAGGCGATGCGATTTTGTTTTATCGATATGAGGAAAATCCATCGTATCAGAATATTTCAAAGATGCTTTGGAAAATGAGAAATGCATTCAATAGGAAAATAAAAGAATTGAGTACAAGTTTAAGTACAACAATTGATTTGTCTCTGAAGTTCATTGTTCATTATGGAGCATTTTCACAGTATAATATCGGAAGTTTCAGGAAATTATACGGTAAGCCGGTGGTGGAGGCTCATCAGTTGTTAAAAAATGGTTGGGCAGAAAAACCTTCATATGCTTTATTCAGTAATTCTTTTTTAGAAAACAGCAACAATCAGGAAATTGATTTTAATAAGGATCAACACCATGTATCGGAAGTAGGGATGATTCATTATTTTGAAACTATAAACTAGCATATTTTTATTTTTTAATCCATGTAAATTTGCTATTGCTAGCGGCCCGGGTGAGATCCGGGCTTTTTTTATGGCAGGAAAAATAATTTTTTTATGTTAAAATTTAATCTTTAGAGAATTTTTTTTTCTTTGATTTTTTATATATGCTCTCGACGTAAGTAGATTTGATTGTTTATATTGTCTTAATAAATGTTATTTTTCTAAATTATCCCTAAAATGAAAAATTGTAAAATGTTAAAACATAGATATTTATTTCATTTTTTTAATTTTTTGATGTAACAAATATTAGGAGATAGTGGTCTTATAGATAAACTAAGATTTCACATGAAAATAATATTATTTCCTATAGCAGTATTAACAGGTTCTTTGGCATTGGCACAGACTCAAACTCCGGCTGCTAAGGATACTGTAAAAGGTAATGCAAAAGAGATTGAAGCAGTTACTATTGTGGCAAGAAAACCCACCGTAGAATCGAAGGTAGACCGAACTGTTTTTAATGTGGCAAACAGTGCTATTGTAGCTGGAAATACAACCTGGGATGTTCTGAGAATGACTCCTTTGGTGAGTATAGATAATAATGATGGCGTAAAGGCTGAAGGACAAACGGTAACAGTCTATATCAATGATAGAAAATCAGTTTTTACAGGAAAAGAACTAAAGGAATATCTTAAAACCATTCCGGCAGATAATCTATTGAAGATAGAAGTAATTACAAGCCCTTCTTCGAGATATGAAGCAGCAGGTTCCGTTATCAATATTGTACTGAAGAAACGTGATGATGAAGGTTTAAAAGGAAGTATTTCTCTAAGTAACAGGCATAGCACCAAAAATTCACAATACACTAATTTTAACCTGAATTATCATAAGAAAAAATTTACTCAGACTCTGATCGGCAGTTATGCTAATAACAACTATGTACAAAAAGGTTCCAGTAATCTTTTGTTCTATGCTGATAGTAACATGAACAGGGATTTGAGCTATGAAACGATATCCAGAAGCGAAACGCCTTCACTATCCTCTACTTCTGAATTTGAACTGAATGATAAAAATAATATTGGGCTTGTTATGGAATATTATCAAAGCCGAAATTCATCCTCATCAGATACAAATGGGAGAGAATATGATGATCTGAAAAAAGATTTTATTGATTACCACCAGGCTCAGAATGCTAATGGTTTTTATCGTAACCTGGGGACGAATGTTTTTTATAAGTATTATGATAAAGAAAAAAACAGAATTTTTGACGTTAATTTAGGAACCAATTATTCTGGAAATGATAATAATGAGCTCATCAATAAAACAATACTCAATGACCCAAACATTAAAGAAATTGGTTCAATAAACAATAGTCAGATGCGTAATTATTACCTGAAGATGGATTATACCCAGCCATTAGGTAAAAATGGAGGAACGATTGAAGTAGGGGCAAAAACAGAGTTTAACAACCATGTTATTCCTAATAATCTGTATGGATATAGTCTTGGAACTTCAGAATATACGGGACTTTCTACAGGGGATAAATTCCATTATGAGGATCATTTAACCTCTGTATATGCCAATTATAGCAAAACATTTTTCAAAAAATTGGAAACCCGTATCGGTGTTCGATATGAATATATTGATTTTAAAGTAAGACAGGATGTAGCGGGAACTAACAGAAAAGATGGCTATGGTACTTTTCTTCCTAATTTATTGCTGAAATACAGTTTTTCAGATAAATATGATTTGAGTTTAACTTACGACCGCAGAATCTGGCGACCATGGTATTCGGAGTTTAATCCTTTTTTAACACCATCTATTGATGGAACGTATTCCAGAGGAAACATGGATCTGAATCCTAATCCTAATGACAGGCTTTACCTGAAATTTGGTATTCTGAAAAAGTATTTTATTTCTGCAAGATATATGTATACCAATCAGGATTACTGGACAACTTATGCTACTGAAGGAGGGCGAAATGTTTCTTTCCCAGGGAATTTTAATGGGAGAGTTGAAAAATATTATCTTTTTGCCAATACCAACCAGAATTTCCTTAAAAATAAGCTGAATGTGAATGTCGGATTTGGATGGTACTATATTGATAATCATGACTTCAATCTAAAAAATGATATAGGAGGAAAGGCTTATATTAACTATTGGGGTGGTTCTGCCAATCTTTCTTATACGAACCTTTTCAATAAGAACATTAATGTAAGTGCCTGGATGGAGGTTTCTAATCAGAACAACGGAAATACTCAGGCTAAAAATACCAATGTGTTCCACAATATTTCAGTCACTAAAATATTCCCTAAAACACAAATGGAAGCCAGTATACAGCTAATGAATATCTTTAAGAGACCTTATTCTGATGATATAACCTACAATCAGGGAGGAACAGTAAGGAGATATGAATTATGGGACTGGTATGGTGTAAACGTAACCTTTGTAAAGCGTTTCGGAAATCAGAAAGTGAAAGAAAATACCAAAACGGATGTTGAAAAGAATGCCGGGGGAGGAAAATAAAAAAAGTTAGTTCAATATAAAAGCAGGTTTCAGTTTTGAATCCTGCTTTTATTGATGACAGGGTATGATTTGTCTTGGTTATATCGTTACATATACTTAAGTTTGTTAAAAATAACCATGAAAAAAACAACATTAAGCTTTATTGTTACGGCTGGATTAATTTTAGGGACAGCTGCTCTATTCGGTCAGAAACCATCTGACGTAGTGACTGAAAACTTCATTCATTTAGCTGAAAATAATACAGGTAGCGGTATTGAAGGTACTTGGAAAATCTATAAAATAGATGGTCAGAAAGTTGAGAATGATTTAACAAAGACATTTGCTCCTGGTGGTGTAATGATTAGCAAACAAGGGCGTGCTACCAAAAAAACGAAATGGAAAATGGAAAACGGAAAACTTTGTGTGAATGAAGTAGGAGACGATTTTTCTTGTTGTGAATATAAAGTCACAAAAACTACTTTGACATATAATATTATGGGTAGTGAGTTAAGTTTTATTCGTAAATAGTTTCAAGAAAATATATTAAAATTTGATATAAAAAATGCCCGAGTTTAGTCGGGCATTCGTTTTAGAAATATATAAGTAAGGTTACTTCAGCGTAAACTTCACCTTCGTTTTAATAGCATCAGAAGAATTTCCTATTTGAGCCTCAAAATCTCCAGGTTCTGCTACCCAGTCATGTTTCTGAGCATCAAAGAAACTCAAAGCAGATTTATCAATTGTAAACGTTACTTCTTTTTCCTCTCCAGGATTTAAATACACCTTTTCAAAGCCTTTTAATTCCTTAGCAGGGCGAGGGACAGATGATTTTAAATCAGAGATATATAATTGCGCAACCTCTGCTCCTGCCTTCTTTCCTGTATTTTTAACCGTTACCGTAAAAGTAATGGTATCATTGAGTGATAAGGTAGTTTTATCAGCTTTTGCTTTTCCGAACTCAAAAGTGGTGTAGCTCAATCCGTGTCCGAAGCTGAAAAGTGGTTTGATGTTTTTAGTATCATGCCAACGGTATCCTACAAATACACCTTCATTATAAGTAATATTAATTGGGTTTTTCTGATCTTTTCCTTTTCCGGCCGCCAATTCGTCCTTCTGACCTGGGTATTCTCCGAGTTGATGTGCCGAATTATCCTCAAGCTTTACGGGGAATGTAAACGGGAGCTTTCCCGAAGGATTAGCATCACCTGCTAAAATAGAAGCGATTGAATTTCCAGATTCAGAACCAAGATACCATGCCTGTAAAACCGTCGGAACTTCTTTAATCCAAGGCATGGCCACTGCATTTCCGGAAACCAAAACTACAGCCAGGTTTTTATTCGCTTTGGCGAGTGCTGAGATCACATTATTCTGATTGTAGGGAAGTCCATAGCTTTTTCTATCGTTTCCTTCACTGTCCTGGAAGTCTGCTTTATTCAGCCCGCCTACAAAAATTACATAATCTGATTTTTTGGCGAGTTCTACAGCTTCGTTTAGTAATTCCGCTTCAGAACGGGTATCCTTTAAATCCTGTCCGGATTTTACACCATTATATTCACCGCCAATATCTCCTACATATCCTCTGGCATATTGTACATCAGATTGTTTTCCGAATCTGGATTTTATACCATCTAATGGAAGCGTTTCATATTTTACTTTCAATGAAGATGAACCACCGCCAACAGTCATAATCTTGATGGCATTTTCACCGATAACGGCTATTTTTTTAGCCTTATTCACATCGATAGGAAGTATATTTCCTTGATTTTTTAATAAAACAATTCCTTCTTCTCCAATTTCCTTAGCCACTGCTTTATGCTCTTCAGAGGCTACATTTCCGAAAGGTTTGTTTCTGTTCATTGTTGTTTTATAGGCAAGGCGAAGAAGTCTGGTCACTTTGTCGTCCAGCTCTTTTGTGCCTACTTTGCCCGCTTTAATCAGATCCAGATAAGGTTTTGCCAGATAATAGTTATCGTAAGCATTTTTAGTTCCGGCAGAAAGACCATTTGTCCAGGATCCGAATTCAAGATCCAGTCCATTATGAATGGCTTGTTCCGTATTGTTAACAGCGCCCCAATCAGAAACTACTACACCTTTATAATTCCATTCTTTTTTTAGGATATCATTCAAAAGATATTGATTCTGGCTGGCATATTCGCCTTTATACATGTCGTAAGCCCCCATGATCGTCCATGAATCTCCTTCTGTAACAGCAGCTTTGAAAGGCGGCAAATAAATTTCGTATAGTGTTCTGTCGTCCACCTTCACATTGCTGGTATGACGAAACATTTCCTGATTGTTCAGGGCAAAATGTTTCACAGAAGTTGCGACCCCATTAGATTGTACTCCTTTGATGTAAGGAACTACCATCTTTGAAGTGAGATAAGGATCTTCGCCCATATACTCAAAGTTTCTTCCATTTAGAGGGGTTCTGTAAATATTGACACCAGGTCCCAACAGGATATCTTTTTTTCTGTAACGAGCTTCTTCTCCTAATGCTTTTCCGTAGTTCCAGGACATTTTTTTATTCCAGGTAGCAGATAAGGCTGTCAGGGCAGGGTAGGCGATAATAGAGTCATTGGTCCATCCGGCCTGATCCCATTCGTCCCACATCACTTCAGGTCTTACTCCATGAGGGCCATCGGTAGTCCAGAATTCCGGAATTCCTAATCTTGGTACCCCAGGAGAACTGAATTTTGATTGAGCATGAAGCATGGCTACTTTTTCTTCCAGTGTCATTCTGGATAAAGCATCCTGAATACGCTGTTCTACAGGTTTTGATTCATCTAAGTATACGGGAGTATTAGTCTGAGCCATATAAGAAACAGAAATAAGGGTGAATAAACTTACAATGGCGGTTTTCTTTAACATATTGCCTTTTTAATGGATTGAAGCAAAAATAAACAAAATTTTCATATTATCTCAAAATGAGAAAATAAATTTTTAACCATAAAAAAACTGCCTGCAAATTGCTGACAGTTTGTTATTTATTGAAAGGTAGAAATGTAATTGAAAGAGAAAAGATGTTAGAATAATAAAGATAATAGACGAATAGATAATAGACTGAGAGACGTTAAATTGGAGCCAATAGGCAATTTTGCTACAAGTGAATAGATAACAACTTAAATCTTTAACATTCTAAAACTCTCATACTCTTCAACTCTCCAACTCTCCAACTCATCACCATCCTTTCACCGCACCCCCTTTGAATACTTCCAGTGCTTTCTTTTCCACTTCATCGGATTGATATGCTTTCACAAAGTTTTTTACCTTCTGGCTGTTCTTATTATCTTGTCTTGCTACCACAAGGTTTACATAAGGAGAATCTTTATCTTCTTTAAATATGCCTTGTTTTTCTGAATCCAGCCCGGCCTGTGCAGCAAAATTATTATTGATGATGCCTACTACAACATCTCTATCATCTAAAACTCTAGGAATTTGCGCGCCTTCAATTTCCATAATTTTCAATTGTTTTGGATTTTCTGTAATATCGGTAACCTTAGGAAGTAATCCGACGCCTGCTCTTAGTTTCAATAAACCATTTTTCTGCAGTAGGAGCAGTGAACGTCCTCCGTTGGTAGGGTCATTGGGAATCACAACTGTACTCCCATTTTGCAATTGGCTAATATTTTGGATCTTTTTTGAATAAGCGATAATAGGGTAGACAAATGTGTTTCCTACAATAGCAAGATGATATCCTCTTTGTTTAGATTGTTCGGTTAAGTAAGGAGCATGTTGGAAAGCGTTGACGTCAATGTCACCATTCATCAAAGCTTCATTGGGAACTACATAATCATTGAAGGGAATCAGTTCCACCTCTAGATTGTATTTTTCCTTTGCTACTTTTTTAGCCACTTCAGCTACTTCCTGTTCCGGCCCATACGTAATTCCGACTCGGATAAAGTTCGGATCGTCCTTTCTCCCGGAACATGCGCTGAAAAGAATTACTCCTGCAGCTATTAAACCTAAAATCTTTATTTTTTTCATTCTATTCTTTTTAATAATATGTATAAAGAGTGTAGAACTCATTCGCTCACATCTCTCGCACTTACTCTAAAACCTATCTATGGTCAAATCTCTTAGACAACCTGTCTCCCATAAACTGGATGATAAATACCAAAAGCACCAATAAGATCAAAACAGTATTCATAATCACAATATCATAACCAATGTATCCATATTGATATCCTACCTGTCCAAGTCCTCCGGCACCTACGGCACCTCCCATAGCAGAATAGCCTACTAAAGTGATTAAAGTAATGGTAGCATTATTAATTAAAGAAGGAAGTGCTTCCGGAAGTAAAACCTTTCTGATGATCTGAAAAGGAGATGCTCCCAATGCTCTTGCTGTTTCTATTAATCCGTGAGGGACTTCGATAAGGCTGTTTTCAACTAATCTTGCAATGAATGGCGCCGCTCCCACGCTTAATGGAACTAATGCCGCATTCACTCCAATAGATGTTCCTGCTAAAATTCTTGTAAAAGGAATCATCCATACAATTAAAATAATAAAAGGAATTGCCCGGAATACATTCACAATAATGGATAATATTCTGTAATAGGCTGTATTTTCCAACAGCTGTCCTTTTCTTGTTAAGAATAATAGAATTCCAACCGGAAGCCCTAAAACAAATCCAAAAAATCCTGACACAAATGTCATATAAACTGTTTCCCAGGTTCCTTTTGCCAAAAGGGCAAGTACTGCATCACTAAGCATATCCTTTTACTGTATTTTGAATTTTATTCTGATTAAAATAATAAATGGCTTTTTGGTTTTCCTCAGCCTCTCCTTGAAGTTGCAAAAGTAGTTTACCAAAATTAGAATTCCCAAAATATTCTACATCTGCTTTCAAAAGTTTGTAAGGGATCTTATGTTCATTATATAACGCTGAAAGAATCTGTTCAACACTTATACTTTCGTTAAGTTCTATTTCGACCAGTGGAAATAAACCGTCTTTCGCTTCTTTCTGTAGTCTGCTATTGAGTTCCTGTGGCAGGGTCATGACGTCTGAATTTATAAATTGTTGGATCACCGGATTTTCCCGGTTTGAAATGATCTCGCTTAAAGTTCCTTTGGCTAATAATTTTCCTTTGTCTATCACGGCAACATGGTTACAAACAGCCTTGATGACTTCCATTTCATGGGTAATCAGAAGAATAGTAATTCCTAATCTTTGATTGATATCTCTTAATAATTGTAAAATGGATTGAGTGGTCACCGGATCAAGAGCACTTGTTGCTTCATCACAAAGAAGAAGATGAGGATCGTTAGCTAGAGCTCTTGCAATAGCTACTCTTTGTTTCTGACCTCCCGAAAGACTTTAGGATAATCATGGGCTTTATCTTCAAGGCCTACAATTTTCAATAATTCGTTGACCTTTTTATTGATTTGATCTTTACTGATGTGATCCAGTTCCAATGGAAGTGCTACATTATCAAAAACAGTTCTTGAAGAAAGAAGATTAAAGTGCTGGAAGATCATCCCTATTTTTTTACGTTCCTCAGCGAGCTGTTTTGAGCTTAATTGAGTGAAATCCTTTCCATTAATAATGATTTGCCCCTCTTCCGGTCTTTCCAATAGATTCACCGTACGGATCAGAGTACTTTTTCCTGCGCCAGAGAACCCTATGATCCCTACAATATCTCCTTTATCGATATTAAGGCTCACCTGATCTAATGCTTTAAAGGACTGTTTCTTCTGGTAAAATGTTTTTGATATGTTTCTGATTTCTATCATTCTGATGCTTTATACTATTAAATAGGCTGATATCTTCTGCCTGTTCTGTTAAAAAATCTTTTAACTCTTCTGATTTTTACCTTAGACCGTTTTGAAAGTTTAAAATACTTGGTGACATTAGTCAGCAATACTCCCAGCAATATGATTGCCAAACCATATAACTGGCCTCCATTGATGCTTTGATGAGCCACAATCCATCCTGCAATAACGGTAACAATAGGGTTAATGTAGGTGTGGGTACTTACTAATGCAGCGGGTTTCACAGACAGGAGCCAAATGTACGACAAATAAGCGACTATCGATCCAAAGAAGATCAAAAACAGAACCCCTGCCCAGGCTGAGACCGGTACCGTAGAGATCGAAAAACCAGTACATTCCCCTCTGATTAAGGCAATAAGAAAAGCGGCTACTCCGGCAACAATAAGTTGTTGGGCAATATTCATAAAGGTAGATTGTGAAGCTGGATTTTTCTTGGAATATAAAGAGCCCAAAACCCAGGCAATGGAGCTTACGCCTAATACAATAAAAGCAGTAATACGAAGATGACTGTCAGTAGCGCCATGCGCTGCATGTGAATGAACACTTCCTTTTAAGAAAAAGATCAAACCAACAAAGCCAATCATCAAACCTACGGGAATAAACTTATCTGAAAAATAGTATTTCCAGTTTTTTCTGTCGATGGCAATGAACCAGAAAGGCCCGGTTGCTATAGAGATAGCAGCTTCAGAAGCTGTAACATACTGTTCTCCCCAGGCTACAAGGCCTGTTCCTCCGGTTAGGATAAGAACGCCGGTGATCGCGTTTTTCTTCCAATTGATCAGGGAATTGGCTTTTTCCCCTTTAGACAGGAGATACCCGATTATCAAGATTCCTGCAACCAGAAATCTCAATCCTGAAAGAATGAATGGTGGGAAACCTTTCAAGCCAAATGAAATAGCTAAAAACGTAATCCCCCATATTACATAGATGTTTGTAAATGCCAATGGAACCAGCCATTTGTTTTTAGAATTGCTCATTTTTATTTTTTTTAATGTTTTGGTGTTTAAATAAAAAAGGCTCTACAACTCGGTAGGGCCTTTGAAAGTATGTCATATTAAAAGTAAGGTCACCCACAGTATTCTCGATGCACAGGCATACACATATCCTTCATCATGTTTTTAATGATGTGTTTATGGGTTGCATTATTATTTGTTTCTGTGCTCATTTTGTTTTGTTTCCTGAATACGTTTGCAAATATAGAATATAATTTTAAATAGTCTACTAAAAAAGTAGGGTTTTTGAATATTAATTTATTGTTAATGATTTAATTATTTGTTATTCAGTATTTTGTGTTATTTTATTTTTTGCTTTTTCAGAAATATTCAATTAGTTTTTTCTTTTTTTCTTTCATTTATAGTTAAAATGATTGTTTTTGTGTGTTGTGAAAAAGATAAAATAAATTGAAATTTTTGAGAATTATATAAAGTGTTTTTTTGAGGGCTTTTACGTTTTAAAGAAAAAATTCTTGCTGCATTTATTAAACTAGTTAAATGTGCAGGATTCTCCGTCGGTGTAACTTAGCATTAAAATTAAAGACATGGACAATAGAATATTAGGTCTGCATCATATCACAGCTATTGCAGACAATGCAAAAAGAAATTTAGATTTTTATACTCAGGTTTTAGGAGTAAGATTGGTAAAGAAAACGGTTAATTTTGATGATCCGGGAACCTATCATTTTTATTTCGGGAATGAAAATGGAACACCGGGAACTATCCTTACTTTCTTTCCCTGGGAAGGAGTGGGACAAGGTACCAATGGAAGCGGAATGGCAACTCATATCGGGTATTCAGTGCCTAAAGGAAGCTTGGAATTCTGGAAAAACCGTTTAAAAAATTTCAATGTAAATGTTGAAGAAAATGAAATCTTTGGCGAAAAGATGATTTCCTTTAAAGATCCCGATGGTCTTCAATTGCAATTCATAGAACCTTCCGGTGATGATCACCGAAAAGTATGGACTGCGGACGATATTAAAGACGAAAATGCCTTGAAGGGATTCCATAATGTAACATTAACCTTAAAAAGAGCTGAGCCTACAATCAAAGTACTGACTGATATTTTAGGATATGATCTTCAAAAACAGGAAGGCGAAAGATACCGATTGGCAACAGATGCTATTGATACGGCCAATCTCATCGATATTATAGAGAACGATACAATTCCAAGCGGAAGAAACGCTGCTGGAACCAACCACCACATTGCATTTAGAGTGAAAGATGACAATGTTTTGATGGAATATCGTGAAAAAGCTTTATCTGCAGGACTGAGCATTACTCCGAAAATCAACAGAGATTATTTCTATTCTCTGTATTTCCGTGAACCCGGAGGCGTTTTGTTTGAAATTGCGACAGATAATCCAGGGTTCACAGTAGATGAATCTTTAGAGGAACTCGGTAAAAACTTAAAATTGCCAGTTCAATATGAAGGAATGCGTGATAAGATAGAAGGTGTATTACCGAAGTTATCATAGATCATGATTCCGTTTTGATAAAGGAATTACCTTTGAAAAAAATAAAAAACATGGAAAGAACAGAAATCGTTTTAGAAGGAAGAAAAGGAGAGATTCAACTTTTCTCAGATGATCAGAAAGCCGGTAAAATGGATATTTCAGTCATTGGAAGAAAACTGACGGTATATCATACCGAAGTAGATCCGGAATTTGAAGGAAAAGGTTTTGCTAAAATTTTATTAGAAAAATTGATTTCCTATGCCAGAGAGAATGATCTGAAAATACTACCGTTATGTCCGTTTGTTCATGCACAGTTCAAACGTCATCCGGAACAATATAATGATGCGTGGCTGAGAGAGGAAAAATAAATACTTAGAGGATGTAAGAGGAAAGGACAAATAATTGTATTTCCTCTTGATCTTCTCTGCTTTCTTAAACCATTACAACAACCCATTAATAACAATCTACATCATGAAACTTATCACAGGATTGCACCATGTAACAGCAATCACAGGCAATGCACAGGAAAATATAGACTTTTATACCGGAGTTTTAGGGCTTCGTTTGGTTAAAAAAACAGTGAATTTTGACTACTCAGATGTGTATCACTTCTATTTTGGGGATGAATACGGGACACCAGGAACCATCATGACCACTTTTCCGTATGGTAAAGATCTGATTAATGGAAGACATGGAAAAGGAATGCTGAATACAACTGCTTTTTCAGTATCTATGGATGCATTGGATTACTGGATGAGCCGTCTGGATCAGTTTAATATTCCGTATAAACAACCACAACAAAGATTATCTGGTGAA
This sequence comes from Chryseobacterium tructae, assembly GCF_030409875.1. Classification (NCBI taxonomy): domain Bacteria; kingdom Pseudomonadati; phylum Bacteroidota; class Flavobacteriia; order Flavobacteriales; family Weeksellaceae; genus Chryseobacterium; species Chryseobacterium tructae. The sequence goes on from NZ_JAUFQR010000001.1 coordinate 1,605,643, forward strand.
GTATTCATTTATCTTGAAGACTTTGATGGATTGGGTCTTGAGTTGGTTTTTAATAGCAAAGATGAAAGAAAAGGATATTATAACGGATATATTCCCAGAGACTATGCTTTAAAAGGGATCCATCATGTTGAAATATGGTTGGCAGCCTATGAAAGAACTGCAGCGCTTCTAACCACTCAGATGGATCATCAAGTTATTTCTGAAAGCCCTGATAGATTAAGACTAGGCACAGAAGATCTTCCTGGAAAATATGTAGATCTTATCTATGCTCCCAATGCATTGAAAGGGCTTGCAGGAAGAGGGACTGTACATCACGTGGCTTTTGCAACTCCGGATGCACAGTCTCAGCTGGAAATGGTTGAAAGGTTAAATGCTTTTGGGTTGGAACATACTGAAGTGAAAGACAGAAAATACTTTACCTCAGTCTATTTTAAAGAGCCGGGAGGAGTTTTGTTCGAAATTGCCACTTCAGGCCCTGGGTTTGATATCGATGAGGAAGCCGCGTTTTTAGGAGAAGATCTGCAGTTACCCCAACAGTTTGAGGAACAAAGAGAACGTTTAATTGAAGTTCTTCCTAAAATCAATTATCCAACAGAAAAATACAGATAGAAAAATAATGAGCCATATTTTAAATATAAAAACAGCAGGTATACCATTAAGACAAGCAAAAAAAGCTTTGATTATGGTTCATGGACGAGGAGGAAGTGCTCAGGATATTTTGAGCCTTTCACAACATTTGAATGTAAAAGATTATGCCATAGTAGCCCCACAGGCTTTGAATCATACCTGGTACCCATTGTCATTCATGGCTCCGGTAGAGCAAAATGAACCATGGCTTTCTTCCGCATTGGAAATGGTTGAAGAGACGGTGCAAGCAGTGACAGATGCAGGAATAGCTCCAGAAAATATTTACTTTTTTGGATTTTCTCAGGGAGCTTGTCTTACACTGGAATTTTTAGCCAGAAATGCACAGAAGTTCGGTGGTGCAGTAGCCATTATTGGAGGAGTGATTGGAGATAAGATCAACCGTGAAAATTATAAAGGCGATTTTGCTGGAACTCCGGTTTTATTAGGAACCAGCAATCCGGATTTTCATGTTCCTGTAGAAAGGGTATATGCTACAGCCAATATTTTAAGAGAGATGAATGCAGAGGTAACGGAGAAGGTATATGCTAATTTCGGACATTCTATTAATCAGGAAGAAATTGAATTGGCTAATTCAATAGTATTTAAATAGGAAATCTCAATAATAATCTCTCGCAGATTTTACAGATTGGGCAGATCTTTATGCATGCATGATTACTTGTGCTATCTGTGAGGAAAAGAATCTGCTAGATCTACTCAATCCGCGAGAGTATTAATTCTTAAAAAATAAAACAATGAATATCACAAGAATTTTCAGTGACGAAAAAGGAGAAACTCATTTTGAAAACTTAGAAATTCCTCTTGTTGATCAGGGAAATATTGGTTTCCTTTCTGAAACGCTTGAGGTCAAGAAATTACAATTCAGACAAGTTTCTGCGTCCTACGATTATGATTTTCATTGTGCTCCACAAAAACAATATATCGTACTTTTGGATGGTGGAGTAGAAATAGAAACTTCACTGGGTGAAAAAAGGAAATTCAAGACAGGTGAAATTCTTCTGGTAGAAGATATTACAGGAAAAGGACATAAAACAAAAAACCTTGAACCTAAAGAGAGGAAATCGCTGTTCATTTATGTTTAATCATGAAATACCGGTTTCCATAATCAACTCCTAGCTTTAAATATAAAACCTTAAAAATCAGACCTTACAATGAAAACTTTGCATTTTTTAGTCATAGGAAAGAATCAGGAAATTCTGGATGTATTAAAACGGATTATTGAAAACAATGAAGGCTGGACGGCCGAAATTCAGAGTGATGAAAATTTCTGCTATGAATACATCAGGGAAAATCAAGTAGATATTGTACTGCTGAGTTCAGGATTAGAGGATCAATTTGAAAAAGATATTAAAATATTTTGTGCCGGGTTAGATAAAGATGTTAAGGTAATTGATCATTACGGTGGCGGAAGTGGACTTTTAAAGAACGAAGTTTACAGTCTTTTTCCTAATTTGCAGGAGTAAACCCTTACTCCATGTTTGAAAACATTATCAAAAACATTACAAGATTTATTACCATCACGCCGGAAGAAGAAAAAGTATTTACAGATGTACTGGTGTGCCAGAAATTTCCTAAGAAAACCGTATTGCTAAGAGAAGGAGAGATCTGCCAGTTTGAAGGGTATATTCATAAAGGGTGTGTAAGGATGTATTGTTTGGATGATAATGGGACTGAAGTGACCATACTGTTTGCCATTGAAGACTGGTGGATCAGTGATATTGCCTCTTTTCAGGAGCAAAAACCTTCTAAAGTTTATATTGAAACATTAGAAGATTCGGAAATCTATATGCTAAATCCGACAACAAAAGAAAAGCTATTAAATGAAATTCCTAAGTTTGAAAGGGTTTTCAGAATGCTGATTCAAAGAAATCTCACGACGCTTCAAAGTCGTTTGGTAGATACCATTTCCAAATCGGCCTCCGACCGATATCTGGAATTTATCAAAGTATATCCATCCATTCCACAAAGAGTAGCACAATATTATATTGCTTCTTATCTTGGAGTTTCAAAAGAATTTGTAAGTACGATTAGAAAACGCCTGGCTTCGAAAGAGAGGTAATAGGTAATAAAAATCTTGAGGTCTTTACATTTGTTGGGAAACGCTAAGGCGCAAGAAAACCAAAGATTTTCAGCAAAAGTGCTGTTTTATTTTTTGCCACAGATGCACGAATACCCTTATTCTATGTTACTATGTGGTTTAAAAAAACTTTAATTTTCACCACACAGCCACATAGAATTTACTTGTAAATAAAATAATTCGTGCATCCGTGGCAATCTCAGCAGCCTACAATTTTATCGGAGATAAACCCTCGCGGTTTGCAGCAGTAAGGTTGTCAAAAATCTTGAGGCTTTTACATTTGTTGGGAAACGCTAAGGCGCAAGAAAATCAAAGATTTTCAGCAAAAGTGCTGTTTTATTTTTTGCCACAGATGCACGAATGCCCTTATTCTATTTTACTATGTGGTTTGGAAAAACTTTAATTTTCACCACACAGCCACATAGAATTTACTTGTGAATAAAATAATTCGTGCATCCGTGGCAATCTCAGCAGCCTACAATTTTGTCGGAGATAAACCCTCGCGGTTTGCAGCAGTAAGGTTGTCAAAAATCTTGAGGTCTTTACATTTGTTGGGAAAGGCTAAGGCGCAAGAAAATCAAAGATTTTCAGCAAAAGTGCTGTTTTATTTTTTGCTACAGATGCACGAATGCCCTTATTCTATGTTACTATGTGGTTTAAAAAAACTTTAATTTTCACCACACAGCCACATAGAATTTACTTGTGAATAAAATAATTCGTGCATCCGTGGCGATCTCAGCAGCCTACAATTTTATCGGAGATAAAATCCTCGCGCCTTATATCCTCAGCATTTAAAAAAAATCCTCGCGCCTTCGCGTTTTCCAACAACTCCAACAATTAACATTTATTTTAAAATAAGCCAATTTATTAAACTAGTTAAATGGATAATCTTTTCCATCACCCTACATTTGTCTTATCAAAACAAACAAATAACAATTGAGATATGAACAGAAAAGATTTTTTAAAAAAAGGGTTACTTGGAACAGGAATGTTTGTAGCATCCGCTTCTCTGGGAAATACAATGGAAAACGAAATTGATGAGATTGAGCCATTAGAACCTATAGGATATAATCATTTGCCCAATACAGATTCAAAAATTAAAGAAAACTCTGTGATTCATAAAGCAGATTCAAGAGGAAAGGCAGATCATGGATGGTTATTAAGCCAGCATACATTCAGTTTTGCTAATTACCATAATCCGGAAAGAATGCACTTTGGAGTATTGAGAGTTTTGAATGATGACCGTGTAGAAGCTGGTCGTGGTTTCGGAACCCATCCGCATGATAATATGGAAATCATCAGCATTCCTTTGGAAGGCGATCTGGAGCATAAAGACAGTATGGGAAATACAGCCATCATTAGAAGTGGAGATATTCAGGTGATGAGTGCGGGAACAGGAATCATGCATAGTGAATTCAATAAAAACAGTGATCAGTTGGTGAAATTTCTTCAGATCTGGGTGTATCCTAAAAAAAGAAATGTAACGCCGAGATATGACCAGATTACTTTAGACAAAACAAAAAGTCACAACACATTCCAGCAGATTCTTTCACCTAATGCCGATGATGAAGGCGTATGGATTCATCAGGATGCCTGGTTTCATTTGGGAACTTTTGATCAGGGAAAAGAAATCAATTATCAGATCCGGAAAAAAGGGAATGGAGTGTATGCTTTCATCATAAAAGGAAGTGCAGAAATTGAAAATCAGCAAGTAGAAGAAAGAGACGGTTTCGGAGTTTGGGATATTAATGATTTAAGCATTAAAGTTACATCAGAAGGGACAGAGATTTTGCTAATGGAGGTTCCTATGACAATGTAAAATAATAGTATCATGAAAAATTTAGTAAATAAATTAATAGTAGCAGCTGTATTAGTGTTCTCAAACCTACTATTGGCGCAGACAGCAACTGTAGGTACAACTAAAAATTGGGGTTCTGTAGATGGAATTTCCATGATAGGATTGGTGCAAGGCCCTTCATCGGCAGATACTCAACTTCAGGTAGCTTGTGTTTTTGAATATACAGAGGGAGATATCTTTAATGCTCCTGCTTTACCTGCTAATCTGAACGGATTGATACATTTAGATGAAGCTTTAAAAGGTGAGCTTACAAATATCAGAAAATCAGGGCAATTTCTGGGACATTCTTTGGAAACCATTTTAATTACCCCTCCCACCGGATCTATGTCTGGAAAGAAATTATTATTAATTGGATTGGGAGACCGTAACAAATTCATTCCGGATATAATGATTTCTGTAGGAGAAGTTGCCGCTCGGGAAGCAATGAGGTTGGGTGTGTCCAATTTTGCTTTTGCCAGCGATTTAAAAGATGCCGGAATAGATTCTCCAACAGCCTTAATTGCAGGAAATGTAGTTCGAGGTATTGTTCAAGCCAATCGTTCTGAAAATTACCTGAAAGAGCACAAGTTATCGACAACCAAAAAATTAGAAAAAGTATATATGCTGGCCGGCCCTGCCTTCTTTGAAACAGCAGGTGGCGGAATTTCCGAAGCCATTACAGAAGCAAAAAAGAAATAATGAACTGGTTTCATTAATATTGTTGATCCTGCCTCCTTTTTTAAGGGGGCTTTTTGTTATTATTTTTCTATATTTAGAAAATAAAAACTGATAACTTAATATACCATATTTTAGTATGGGAGGAAATTTTGAATTTAATAGAGAAAATGTTAGGCAAGTAGAGCTGCTTCTACCTAAGCTCAAGTATTCTGTTTTACCAACTGATATTATTAAATGGTTAGAAAACTTTGAAGATAAAGATATTCCTCATGCTTTAGATATTTTAAAAGTCTTTGAATATATCCCATTCAATGAGTTTATGAATAGAATCAATAGCTTACTAAGAAAAATTTACGAAATGATTCCCATTGGTGAAAGAGCCATTATTTTTCCTTATGGAAAGGTTGGTAAAAGCGGGACTTTAGTTACTTATCCATTAAGACATACAAATTCTTATAAAAAAAGAGGGTATAAGGCTGTAACTTCGGGGCTTTTTCCTAGAAAAAGTAAACAGGACTATGATATTATCACTCATGATTTAAAAAATATTTCTAATCCAGATGATTTTCAACATATTATCTTTTTAGATGACTTTATTGGAAGTGGTAATACATTTCTCAAAGCCATTGAAGAGAAAGAGACTGAGGAATGGTTAAAAGTTAATAAGCTTAAAAAATATTTCTTATTAAGTTCAATTATAATGGAGGAAGGAGAGCAAAAAATTTTAAAAGACTTTCCTTTTGATTTAATCATTAAATCCGAAAAAAGATATAAAGCTTTTCATCCTAAAAATTCTATTTTTAATTTATTTAAAAATAATCAAGAAATTTCAAAACTTATTAAAACCTATGGGAATGAGATTTATGTAAATTATAACCCTCCTACCAAAACTCCTTTAGGGTATGATGATAGTGAGTCTTTAATATCTTTTTTTCACGGAACTCCCAACAATACATTTCCTATTATTTGGGGAGATAATAAATGGTATCCTCTTTTTCCTCGAAAAGCTGAAAGAAGAATCTCAGATGCTTCGAAATTTAAAAGGACTATAAAATATTATCTTTTATTATGTGAAAAGTTAGGGATTGATATTATTGAAGGAAAAAAGAAAATTGATGGTTTTACAGATCATCGTAAAGACGAAACGATAATTAGAAAAGAGCAGAACCATGCAGTTGTAGCTCTCCTATATTTAAAAAATCGGGGATTGGAAAATATATTTATTTGCCAATTATTGGGATTGACATTGGATGAGTTGCATGACGTTTATATTGAAGCAAAAAATAAAGGTTTGATTGGCATTGGTTATAAAGATATTACCAATAAAGGATTGGAGCTTTTAAAAGGATTAAGAAATCTATCTAGAAAATTTAGTATAAGGGAAGAAACGGAAAAAAATTTTTTAATAAAAGAAGAAAATAGTATATATATACCTTATACGTTCATGGGAATGAAATAATTTGTTAGCATTTATCTGCAAAGATTTCTCAGTGCCTTGTATTGAGAGTTAATAAAGAGTCTTTATGACAATCCTGATGATTGTATACTGTTTTATTGACAGTTGCAAAATCATATAGCAACCTATAGAAATAATAACTCCACTTTTGGAAAAAGATCATTTTCGATCAATGCTAAAAGAAAATATAGGAGGAATAAAATTATCATGATTAGGAATTGTTGGTATTTTAAATAAAATTTTAACATTCAAGTGAAGTAGTAACAATGAATTCATTCCCAATTGAACGTTTTATTGCATTAGCAAAAGAAAAAGGACATTCTGAAGATTATATCGAGGCTTGCGTTGGATATGCTAAAAAACTAATGACAAATCAATATCCAGTTCTTTTTACGTTAGAACATTTAGCTATTGCAATGGGAGTTAAGTCTAGCTTTCTTCGGTGGCTTATTGGAGATTTAAAAACCCAAGATATAGTAACAAACCCAATATTTGAACTTAAACAAAAGAGATATCAATTATTTTCAATTAAGAAGAGAAGAGGAGGTAGGAGAGAAATAATGGCTCCAGATAAAGATCTTAAATATATTCAAAAATGGATTACGTTTAATATCCTAGATAAATACCCATTAAAAGAGAGTTGTAAAGGTTTTAGACAGAATATATCGATAAAAGACAATGCCTTAGTACATGAAGGTGCATCTAAAATCTTAAAAGTAGATCTTTTGAAATTTTATGATACTATTACAGAAGAGCGAGTATATGGTGTATTTAAAAATATGGGATATCAAGGTAACCTAGCTGTAAGTTTATCAAAATTATGTACTTATAAACATAGTTCTAAATATTGGAATAGCTTTAAATCCAAAGAAAAAGAAATTCTATCTTATTATATAAAAGAAATGCCTGCAATTTTACCCCAAGGATGTCCATCAAGTCCTATGCTTGCAAATATTATTGCCTCTAAAATGGATTTTAGATTTGAAGAGCTGGCAAAGAAAATGAATTTTTCCTATTCTAGATATGCAGATGATCTAACTTTTTCAATTAAAGAGAATGGAATTTTACCATCAGTCTCGTTTATAAATAAGATTATTACAGATGAAGGGTTTTATATGAACTCTGAAAAAGTGAAATACATGTTAAAAGGGCAAAAACAATATGTCACAGGACTCACTGTAACTAATGGAGTTCATACTTCAAAAAAATATAGAAAAAAAATAGCAAGACATATCCATTTTTGTCGAAAATTTGGTGTCGAAAGACACCTCACTAAAGTTCGTGAAGATTTTTTAGGATACACAACATTGAATTTTCATGACTGGTTATATGGTCATATTTGTTTTATACATTCAATTGATAAAGAATATAGTGAACAATTATTAAAAGATTTTAATAAGATTAATTGGTTTATATAAATAAGTAGATAATCATCTAAATTAGCTAAATCCAAAAAAAATCCCGATTTTTGCACTCCTTCATTAAACCCGAGTTCATGAAATTATGTATTGCCGAAAAACCAAGTGTTGCCAGAGATATTGCCAAAGTATTAGGTGCTACCATGCCTAAACAAGGCTATATGGAGGGGAACGGCTATTGCGTAACATGGACGTTCGGACACCTTTGTACGCTTAAAGAACCTCACGACTACAGTCCACAGTTCAAATCCTGGAATTTATTTTCATTACCCATTATTCCCAGCAGTTTTGGGATTAAGCTGATTCCCAATAAAGGGGTAGAAAATCAGTTTAAAGTCATTGAAAGGTTAGTAGAGGAATGTGATGAGGTCATTAACTGTGGGGATGCCGGGCAAGAAGGAGAATTGATCCAACGTTGGGTGTTGCAGAAAGCAAAATGTAACAAACCTGTTCAGCGTTTATGGATCTCTTCATTGACGGAAGATGCGATCAAAGAAGGTTTTGCAAGTTTAAAGCCTGCAGAAGATTATAAAAATCTTTATCTGGCGGGTAATGCCAGAGCAATAGGCGATTGGCTGTTAGGAATCAATGCAACAAGGCTTTTTACTAAGAAATTTGGTGGAAATAAAGCCGTACTTTCTATTGGAAGGGTACAGACTCCTACATTAGCGATGCTGGTTCAACGTCAGAAAGAAATTGATGCCTTTACCACAGAGGAATATTGGGAACTGAAAACTAAATATCGTGAAGTAATTTTCAATGCGGCCATTGATCGTTTAAAAACATTAGAACGCGCAGAAAAAGGATTGGAATACCTTAAAGTAAATCCATTTGAAATCGTTTCTTTCGAAATTAAAGAAGGAAAAGAAAAGAATCCAAGACTTTTTGACTTGACAGGATTACAGGTAGAAGCCAATAAAAAATACGGATATTCAGCGGAAAGTACATTGAACTATGTTCAGAGTCTTTATGAAAAGAAGCATGTCACCTATCCGCGTGTTGATACCACTTATTTATCAGATAGTTTATATCCGAAAATAGAAGGGATTCTTAAAAAAATGTATCCTTACCAAGAGTTGATTGCTCCTTTACTGGAAGCTCCGATTCCAAAATCAAAAGCAGTATTTGATGATACAAAAGTAACCGATCACCACGCGATTATTCCTACGGAAGTTCCTCCTTCTCAAAATCTGAGCAGAGAAGAGAAACTGATCTATGATCTGATTGCTAAGCGTTTTATTGCCGTTTTCTACCCTGAATGTAAAATTTCTAATACTTTGGTAGAAGGTAAAGTAGGAACTATTCCTTTCAAAACCAGCGGAAGACAAATTCTGGAACCGGGATGGAGAACGGTGTATGCCAAAGAGCCTAAAGAAGAATCTACAGACAAGGATAAGGAGAAGGAAAAAGAGGAAGAACAAACCATTCCTGAATTTATTGTTGGAGAAACCGGACCACATGATCCGATGATTCACCAAGGAAAAACCACGCCACCAAAACCTTATACGGAAGCAACCCTACTGAGAGCAATGGAAACTGCCGGAAAACAGGTTGAAGATGAAGAACTGCGTGAAATGTTGAAAAACAACGGGATCGGAAGACCATCTACCCGTGCCAATATCATCGAAACACTGTTCAAAAGAAAGTATATTGAAAAGAAGAGAAAAAACCTGATTGCGACTCAAACAGGAATTCAGCTTATCGATACCATTGAAGATGAACTTCTAAAAAGCCCTGAATTAACCGGAGAATGGGAATCCAAACTTCGTAAAATTGAAAAAGGAGAGTATGAAGCTAACCTTTTCAAAGAAGAATTGATTCAGATGGTTACAGAACTTACCGATAAAGTAGTGTACGGAAAAGGAAAGGTGATTACTCTGCAGGACGAAGAAAAAGAAGAAGTGAAAGAAAAGAAAAAAAGAGAGCCTGCGCAGAAAAAAGAACTTCAGTCTTGGGAAGAAACAAAGTGTCCGAAATGTAAGGAACATAACCTAATTAAAGGCAAAACAGCTGTAGGATGTTCTGATTTCAAAAATTGTGGTTTTAAAATTACCTTTGAAATATTTGGAAAAAAACTGTCTGATAAACAGCTTTTAGATCTTGTAATAAAAGGAAAAACTTCCAAGTTAAAAGGGTTCAATGCTCATCCTGGAGGGTTGGCAGAAGGAGTACTTTCTTTAGCAGATGATTTCCAGGTACAGCTTGCTTAATAGCTCGATCATTAAAAGCATATTCTTTTAAAATTTAAAATTTTACATCATACAACATTCTCCAATAGCCCAATTGGAGATGTAATAATTCCTCTTTCTCGGAAATTCAAAAGTTTTCTGAATTTTTAAAGACGGGGCATCACCTCTTTAAGCCATTTATTTCCAGGTACTATTCCCCAAAAAACAAAATCTCCGGGAGAGCCGGAGATAAAAACACAAATGATGAAAAAAAATTATTTCGAGCCCCAAAAATAGATGTATTATTATATACAATTATGATATAAAAGCGTAAAAAAATGATAATAAATTACACCCAAAAAGGTAACGGCAAATGAGATTATATTTACATTTGATTGAAACTGAATGTCTTGCGGATATTGGGTTTCTGTAATAAAAACTATCTTTCTATAGACTTCCTGAATTGCGTTGGAGTCAGTCCTGTCTTTGACTTAAAAAATTTAGTAAAATTGGTAAGCTCTTTAAATCCTAAATTATAAGAAATCTCACTCACATTTAATTGATTATACATCAAATTTCTTTTAATTTCTAAAATCATCCTGTTAATTAACCACTGTTTTGGGGTTTCCTTTTCCACTTTAAGAAAAGCTTTTTGAAGTGTTCGAAGAGCTATCTTCAATTCTTCACAATAGGAGTCTAGGCTTAGGTGTCTGTCTAAATTTTTGTTTACCAGTGATTTAAATCTGGCCACTAAAAGTTTATCTCCACAAAATTCCAGGTTGATTTTAGAATTTATGGATATCTCTTCCGCAATCAAAAGTATGTTAAACAAATAATTATTTAATATGGTGCTTTGTACCTCTCTATAAGGTCTGTTCAATTCACTTTTTATGTAACCGAATAAAGCTAATACTTCTTCAAACCTGTCTCCTAAATTGAAATATCGTATATTCAAGGGATCATTAAACAAACTGGTTTCACTATAAAATTGAGTTTGGGTACTGTTCTGACAAAGAAACTCCTCAGTGAAGATCATTATTCTGCTTTTATAATGAACAGGAGTATCAAATTGGCAGATTTGATTCGGGGAAACAAATAAAATATGTTTTTCCTTAATAGGTATTGTTTTAAAATCAATAGTAATTGTTCCTTCGCCTTCACAAAAAAGATGAATGCAGTTAAATAATATTTTATGCGGCTGGAAAAGTTGAGTAGGTCTAGTCGATAGAAGATCAGATATTCCTTTTGTTGTGATAAAATGAAGACTATTTTCACTATGCAGAAAAGGTTCAATTTTAAAATCTTCCATAAAGTTATTTTTTTCAATTAAATATATGAAAACACTAAATTATTTTATTATAATCAGTGTTCATTTATGAAATTTTCAGACCAAAATGAGTGGGTATTGGTAATATGAGATATAATTTTAGAGCAGAATTCAATAAACAAAATAATCATTTGTTAGGAATGGGGTCAATATTAAGATTTTGAAGACTTTTTCAAAATACATTCCGTGGAGAATACGGGATTCGAACCCGTGACCTTTTGACTGCCAGTCAAACGCGTCACTTTTTTTCCATTTTATGGCTTCCTGAGATGAATAATTAATTTTTTAAATTTACAATTAAATTTGAAAACAATGACCCCAGAGAAAAAGAAACTCATGACAGACAGCTTCGGACGTTCAGAAACGCTGAAATTCTATAACGCAGAACTCCTGGAAGTAGAAACTGATTTTGTTTCTATTAAAATTCCCAAAATGGAAATGATGACCAGAAAAGCAGGCATGTTCAATGGGGCAATGATAGCTTCTCTTGTGGATGTTTCTGCAGGATATGCAGCGGTGAGCCATTATCCGGAAGATTGCTATGTGGTAACCGTTGAATTAAAGTAAACTATCTTCGCCCGGCGATGGGAGACGCTTTGGTATCAAAAGCTTATGTTATTAAAGGAGGCTCTAAAATCAGTGTGATCAGAGCAGAAATCTATGTTCAGAATGAAGGCTCTGAATCAGAAAGCCATGTAGCGACTTCATTGGTTACCATGATGAAAATAAAATAAGATGTTTTTTGAATTGTGTTTAGTAAAATCTTCCATGAATAAAGGATTTAAACTGTTTTTATTCACTAAAATGGAATGGCTTTTGCTCCACAATCCTATAAATATTAAAAAATAACGAAATGAACTTAATTATCCGCTTGTTTGTCACTGCAATAGTGGCTTATCTTTTAACTAAAATTTTACCGGGAGTACATTTTGAAGGTTTTTCTTCAGCCATTATCTTCGCCATTGTACTTGGGGTTTTAAACATATTTGTAAAGCCTGTTTTAAGTCTGTTTGGACTTCCGCTTACCATTCTAACGTTAGGATTCTTTGCCTTGGTCATTAATGCCGGAATTATCCTGATTGCTGATTACTTTATAGACAGTATGGTCGTAGATGGATTCTGGTGGGCATTTATTTTCAGTATTCTATTGTCAATTGTTACTTCACTGGCAAACTCGATGTTCTCAGATGGAGAATAATTCAATGGTAACCTATTTCAAAAATTCCGCTCAATTGAGCGGAATTTTTTATTTTTTAATAAACTTTAAAAGAACTAAATTTCCCTGTTGGGTTTTTAATTTTATAAAATAATTTCCTGCAACAAGATGACTGATCGGAATTTCGCTTACAAATTGATTCTTTGAAACTATTTTTCCACTGCTGTCTATAATCTCATATTCCTGAAAATGTTGATCTGTATTTACTTTTAAAATATCAGACACAGGATTTGGATATACTTTGATGAATACCTCTTTATTTTTCTGTACTGTTTCATGGCTTGACAATGATAAACATGATGGCGGGCTAGTAAGTACTCCGTCTGTAAAGTCATAATACAAAGTGCTTCCCATCGGAATCAAATCGGTACTGATCGTTTGAGGAATGTTTTCAAAAAGAGAGCAGTTATTAAAACGTACATTGGCATTTTCAAAATTCCGGGTTACTTTATACCATAAGTCACATGTTGCAGGCTGCATGGTGATACCCGGCCATAAGGTATCAATGATAAGTCCGTCAATTGTATTAGGGTTCACCATATCAACCATAATACAGCTGCCACTTAGCCATTTGGAAGGCGTTTTAAAATAAATAACAGCGGAAGGAATGCTTCCTGTATAATATTTTTTGCTCATTATGGCTGAGGTAACTCCCTGCCCATTGACAAGAAAGGCTTTGATTTCTTTATTCTGATCAATAGGAATCTGTATACTATTAATAGCTGAGCTTGAACTTAATGTAGGAGTGCTTCCATCAGTCGTATAATATATGGTTCCGCTTCCGGAAATTGTTGCCTGATAAGCATTATAATAATGAGTTGCCATCGGATTTATCGTGAGCTGTGAAAAAAAGAACGTCGATAAAAAGATGGAAGAGAAGAGTATAATTTTTTTCATAAAATAGGTATTAGTTTGTTTTCTCTAAAATTAATGAAAACTTATTAATAAATAAATCACTTACTTTAATTTTAGAAAACTTAAATGTTAATTTTTTCGGTAATTTTTATTTTAAATACTAACTTTGGCAATCTTTGAATTTAATGAAAGGGTTTAAGGAATCATGATGGTTCCTCATATCCGCTAAAAAATGAATATCAACATATGAAACTTAAGTACAGCCTGCTGGCTCTGGCAGCTCCGCTTTTAATGAATGCACAACAACTAATGACGCCTGAAATTCTTTGGACTTTGAAAAAAGTGGGAGTACAGGCAGTTTCACCGGATCAAGCATCCCTTATTTATAAAGTAGGACAAGTAGATCTGAAAACAGAAAAGACAAAAAACGAGAATTACTTCTTGAATGTTCTTAATCATGAGGCTTCTAAAATCGATTTTGGTAAGAAAGCATTGATCCAATGGGATAAAAATGGGATCTATGCTCAGGAAGGAGACAAGATTTATCTTTCAAAAGATGCTGGAAAAACCTGGTCAGAATTCTATACTATTGGTGACGTTGACAATATCGTTATTTCTCCGGATGGGAAAAGAATTGCTTTCAGTAAGCAGGTTTTGGTAGAAAAACTAATGGGGAAAGACAAATACAGTGATACTCCTAAAACTACGGCTCAGGTATATACCGATCTTAACCACAGACACTGGGATTACTTCAATGAAGGAAAATACAACCACGTATTTGTAGTCAATACTTCAGATAAAGTAGAGGCTGCTAAAGATCTTTTAGAAGGGAAAACATGGGATTCTCCTCAAAGACCTTTCGGTGGTGCTGAAGATTTTGTTTGGAGTCCCGATTCTGCCCAGCTTTTATATGTTACCAAGCCTAAAAGTGGTAAAGAGTACTCAACCAGTACCAATACTGATATCTTTGCTTATGATTTAGCTACAGGAGCTACGAAGAACCTTACAGAATCAAACAAAGGATATGATATCAATCCGAAATTCAGCCCTGATGGCAAATCTTTAATTTGGCAAAGTATGGCCAGAGATGGTTATGAGGCTGATAAAAATGATGTAAAAATCTTAGACTGGAAATCAGGGAAAACAACAAACCTTACAGCAGGTTGGGATGACAGCGTTTCCGGAGATGTACTTTGGGGTGCAGATTCAAAAACAATCTATTTTACCGCTGCATACAGAGGAACAAAACAGCTTTTCTCTCTAGATTCAAAATCGGCAAAAGTACAGCAAATCACAAAAGGGGATTTTGATGTAAATGAAATTTTTACAGATAACAAAACTTCACTTATAGTAGGTAGAACTGATGTAAACCATGCTACAGAACTATTCTCTGTAAACCTTAAAAACGGAGAAATGAAGCAGGTTACTGAAGCGAATAAAGATGCTTATGCTAAGTTAGCACAAGGGAAATCTGAACTTAAAATGGTGAAAACTTCGGATGGCAAAGAAATGGGCGTATGGTTCCATTATCCACCGAATTTTGATCCTAACAAAAAATATCCGACATTGGTATACTGCCAGGGTGGGCCACAGTCTGCATTAACACAATATTTCAGTGTAAGATGGAACTTTGCTCTAATGACAGCAAACGATTATATCGTAGTCGCTCCAAACAGAAGAGGAATGCCAGGTTGGGGAACAAAATGGAATGAAGACATTTCAAGAGATTGGGGTGGCCAGCCAATGAGAGATTACCTAGCCGCTACAGATTATGCTAAAACATTACCTTATGTAGATGGGGACAGAGTAGCAGCAGTAGGAGCAAGTTATGGTGGATACAGTGTATTTATGTTAGCGGGAATCCATGAAAACAGATTCAAAACATTCATTGCCCATGATGGACTATTCGATATGAAATCATGGTATCTGACCACTGAAGAACTTTGGTTTGCAAACTGGGATCTTGGTTCTCCATGGGAAAAACCACAGCCAAAAGCTTATACAGAGTTTAACCCAAGCAACTTTGTAGAAAAATGGAACAAACCGATTATGATCGTTCAGGGTGGAATTGATTTCCGTGTACCCTACGAGCAAGGGCAAGAAGCTTTCCAGGCAGCAAAATTAAGAGGATTAAAATCTAAATTGGTTTATTTCCCGAACGAAAACCACTGGGTACTTCATCCACAAAACGGATTGGTATGGCAAAGAGAATTCTTTGACTGGTTAAAAGAAACATTGTAATATATCAATAGAAATATATCAATAGAAGCGGGCTTTAGCCCGCTTTTTTTATAATAGGAAGCACAATTTTAGCCAAACCCTAGGAACCCTATTTTTAAAATCTGCGTAATCAGTATAATCGAGAACTAAAAAACATCAATAGGAGCGGGCTTTAGCCGTTCTGCTTATAATCATAAATTCCAATGGCTTTAGCCAAAACCTAAAGAAGCAGGAATATCAATCTTTTTCATCAGAAGAAAATAATCAAAATGTATATATTTGATCATGCAAAATCGTATTTCTTCATTCCAACCGCTCATCGATGACCAATCTGAAATTTTAATTCTGGGTTCTATTCCAGGAGTGAAATCTTTGGAAATGCAGGAATATTATGCCCATCCACAAAATAAATTCTGGAAGATCATCATGGAATTGCTGAATGAAGAATTTACCGAAGATTATGCTAAAAGAATTGAAAGCCTAAAGAAACATCATATTGCTCTTTGGGATGTTATTGATTCTTGTGAAAGGAAAGGAAGTCTGGATTCTGAAATTAAAAATGAGAAAGCTAATCAGATTGAAAAGCTGGTTGAGGAACATCCAAATATAAAAGCGATCTTTTGCAATGGCGGAAAGTCTTATAAGAATTTACAGAAGCTTCTAGGCAAAAACTATAGACTCCCAATTTTACTAATGCCTTCCACAAGCCCACTGCATACCATCTCCTTTGAAAGAAAATTCGAAGAATGGAAGAAGGTGTTGGAGTTTTTGAAGGTTTGAGAGTATTAGAGTATTAGAGTATTAGAGTATTAGAGTATTAGAGTGGGGTGGGATTGTAAGTTTTAATATCAATGAATTATAAAAGTATAGATTCCTACGGAATGACAAATAGAGCGTTTAGACTATCCGCACACTTTGTCATTCCGTAGGAATCTCAATATTGTATTTTAATAAGAATAGAAAGTTAGTCGCCTAAATAAGCTCTCAATCCTTTCAGTAATTCTAGTTGATTTCTCGTTCTGTCCAGATTATGTTCAGGATATTGAATAGAATAATAGGTACTTCCATTCAGATAATCGGTTAAAAAACGAACCTCTTGAATATAAATAGCGACTTGTGCTGCATAATCAAGGTGATCAGATTCTTCCGGGGTCAGTTTTTCCTTTAGATAGAAAAGAAATCCTTCTTTTACAACCTTATACATTTCAGGATTGAAATTGTTTTCCGCACTTCCGTCATCTTCATGGGTAGTATTGGTATAGGACTGAATCATCGTTCCAAAGTCATACAAAATCGTAGAGATCATCATCGTATCCAGATCAATTACCGCTAACGGATGGTGATTTTTATCAAAGAGTATATTACTGATTTTTACATCAGCATGGATGAGTCTTTTGGGAATCTGATTGGTTTTCTCCATTTCTATCCATTGATCAGGTAAGGAAATAAGCTGGTTGGTGATTTCTATTTCAGCCTTTGCATTTTCCTTTAAATGAGGAACTGCATTTTTCAGTGCCTTTTTATAATCTGCAATTCTTTTTTCAAAATTGAGGAAATTAGGAAGAGTATCTTCAATAGCGGGTAGCTTTTCAGTATTGACGATGCTAAGGAAATAACTGAAGGTTTTAGCTGCCTCAAAAGCCGTCTGTAAAGAGGGGGCGGTAAGAAAGGTAACGCTGTTTTCTACAAAGCTTAACATACGCCAAGGCTCACCATTTTCATCTTTTACCAGAAGTTTATTGGCAAGAGAGGGGATAGGCTCTATGATTTGAAAATGATAATTATTTGATATCAGAAGTTCATTAACCATTAAATGATTGTTGACAATAACCTCCGGCTGTCTGAAGACATGATGATTGATCTTTTGAAGAATAAACTTTTTCTGCTGATCTAAATCTTCTAAAAGGTAAGTTGTATTAATCAGCCCATCAGTGATAGGAGACAGACTGTAATGATCTGTGTTGATAAACTGGGCGACAATATCATTTATTTCCATAAATCTGTTGGGTATCTGTTCTTTTGAATTTCTGATGTCAGGAAATCCTTAATATTCTTTTTATCATCAGCATAGGTTACTCCCATCCATTGAGAAGGAGATCCCTTTACCATTACTTTTGCCTTTTTTTCGTCAATCATTCTCTGAACAGCAGAAGGAATATAAAATTCCTGAGTAAGGGCAGGTTTTGATTCTATGAAATCATAAAAGTAGGTTTCCAACGAATTAAATACTTCAGGATGAAAGATAAAAAAGTTCATGGAAACTAAGGTATCCGGTGCAATTTCTATATTTTCTCCGTTTTCAGTATACATAATAGAATCATTGACCTTTTGAATAGAAGTTTGCTCTTCCACACTGATCAGATTCTGTTCAGCATCTAAAGTGCAAATTCCTCGGGCTACAGTTCCGTGGCCACTTAAGGTGGTGCTTACCGGATAAGCTGCCATTCCAAACTGTGTTTCCGAAATATAGGGTGCGAATCCTTCTGCGGTCAGTTGGTACACTTCCTTTCCATAGAAATCATCTGCATTGATCATGACAAAGGTTCCTGAATCACATCTTTTGCACAAAGAACAGCATGCCCCGTTCCCCAAGGCTTTTGGCGTTCTGAATAATCAAAATTGTAGATCGGAATACTGTCCATTTCCTGATATATCCAATGCAGCTCAAAACCTTTTTCCTCAGAAATGGTGGTGAGGCGTTCAATATAGCTTTGAGGAATTAATGTATTAACGATGATAACTACTTTAGAAAAGCCGGCTTCCAGAGCATCATAGATAGAATACTCCAGAATGGGGGAGCCATTATCGAGTATTCCGTCCACTTGCTTAAGGCCTTTATACCGGCTGCCTAATCCACCTGCAAGGATGAGTAATGTTTTCTTAGAATTCATCAGTCATTCCGAATACAGGTTTACGCGTTTTCCATTTACCATTAGTGAAGTCAGGAATTTCCACTACCTGACCTCCTTTGGCAATAGACTCTTCACTCAATGGAGTAATCGAATACCATAAGGCCAAATCGTAAACGTCCATTGGGAATTCTATATTTCGTTTGATACATTCAATAAAAGTATTCATGACAAAGAAGTCCATTCCACCATGTCCTGCTCCTGCAGCAGTGCTTTCAAACTTCTTCCACATTGGGTGGTCATATTCCTTCATCCATTTTTCCGTGTTGTCCCAACGGTGAGTGTGGTTCATTGTTTTTTCAAAATAAATGTGACCTTGATTAAAGTCTCCCCAACCGAAGTCCTGCCATAATCCTTCTGTTCCTTGTACGCGGAATCCAAGATCATAAGGTCTCTGTAAGCTGGTATCGTGAGTTAAGAGAATCGTTTCCCCATTTTCACAGGCAATTTGCGTAGTTACAATATCCCCTTGGTTGAATTTTACCTTTGCATTCGGATGATTTTCACCCCCTTTTGCATGTTCTACAATATATTTATGCAATCCTACAGATTTGGATGAGAATGAAGAAAGCCTTGTTAAACGGTTTCCACGGTTGATATCCATCATCATTGCAACGGGGCCTAATCCGTGAGTAGGGTAAAGTTCTCCATTGCGCTTTACATAATGTTCCGTTCTCCATTTTGCCTCACTGAATCCTTTTTCTCCAAATTCAGCTCCAGAATTGTAAGGAGTAACTCCATCATTGAAAAGTACTCCTCTCAGATCATGCTGATAGCCACCTCTTCCGTGAACCAATTCCCCAAACATTCCTTTACGAACCATATTCAGAATCGCCATAATATCTCTTCGGTAGCATACATTTTCCATCATGAAAATAGGAACCTTTGTCTCTTCGTACACTTTTACGAATTCCCAGCAATCCTGAAGTTTGATCGCTCCGGAAACTTCCATTCCAACAATTTTTTTAGCACGCATTGCTTCCACACCCTGCGGAAGATGCCATTCCCATGGAGTAGCAATCACAACAGCATCTATCGTTTTTAATTTTAAAAGATTTCGATAGTCATATTCACCGTTTGAAAACTCCTGAGCTGCCGATTTATTGTTGTCTTTTAATATTTTTTGAGATGCTGCAAGCATTCTTTTATCCGGATCAGCAAAAGCAACGATCTCTACATCACTACGTTTAGCTAATAATTTTACATGTTCCTGACCACGAAGTCCTACGCCAATAAAGCCAACACGGACTTTCTTATCTGTTTTAAAATCATTTGAATAGGCAAATAAAGAATTGGGAACAACCAATGCTCCAAAACTTGCCAGAGCTGCGGTTTTGATAAAGTTTCTGCGGGAAGTGCTATTGTCCATTTATTTTTTTTCTAAATATATTAAAACTTTTACAAACAGCGATGGAGTGGGAGCTTGAGAGTTGTAGGGTTTGAGGGTTTGAGGGTTTTAGAGTCGGGGTTCGGATTTAAGAGTGTTACTCTTTTGATATGTGGAGATGAATACCGTAGAGCATTACCTATAATTTCTATAATGACCATTATTTCAATGGATGATTATTCCTCTCCTCCGGAGGGGTGGTAAAAATTCAAAGAATTTTTGCCGGGGTGGTTAATAAAAGATAAAATATAGCTGAAAAAGAATCACTGCCCATAATAAGCCTTGATTACTCTTTCTCTCATTTTGTTTAAGTATTGGATGTTTTTTGTGTTGGATAAAATAATTAAAGAAAGCCCTTTATCAACCAGATGTACCCAATTGGCGCTATGGCCATATCCTTCTCCCTGTCGTTCTGCAAATAGTGTATTCACATGACCAAATTTTTTAGAATATACCCAAAACCCTAGTGCTGTATCTTCAAGGTTTTTATCCGCCGTAAGCATTGTCTCTAATGTAGCCTTCTTAAATAGCTTATGGTTAAATATAGCCTGATCAAAAATAAGAAGATCTTTAGGAGTAGAATACATAGCTCCTGCAGAATAAAAATTATCAATATAGGTATTGGTAGGCATATGGAGAGTAAATGGATCTGATGAATCGGCTGCATATCCTTCATCTATATTCTTGATGATATCATTGTGATGAAGAAACCCGGTGTTTTGCATATTAAGAGGAATTAATATTTGTTCTTTGAGAACTTCTTCAAAAGGTTTGTTGTATATTTTCTCAATAATCTTACCTAGCAGTATAAAATCTCCATTGTTATAGCTGAATTTTGTTCCGGGTTTATTGACTAATTTTTCAGAAAGAAAAGTCGTAATAAAATCATCAAGATTCCAGATCGTATTGTCATAAGCCTGATGAATAAGTTCTGGTGAGCTGATATCCTTATTTTCCCGGCCACTGCTATAGGTGAGAAGATTTCGTATTGTTGCTTTTGTTCCCGCTTCTCCCTTGTATTCGGGATAATAGGTAGAGATGGTAGCCTCCAAATTGATTTTTCCCTTTTCATAAAGCTGCATAATCAATACTGCCGTAAAGGTTTTGGTAAGCGAAAAGATATGAAACCTCGTTTCATCAGAAAAGCTGATGTTATAATGTCTATTGGACAAACCATTATAAGTAAGTAATTCGGTCTTTCCATTCAAAGCCAGTAAAACAGAACCATTGAAATTATCCTTCTTTACGCAGGAATCAATCACTTGCTCAACTTTCTGCATTTGTGGATAGGCTAAATGAATGATGAGCAATAACAATCCTGAAAGTAGTTTTTTCATAACAATGGTTTTATAATAGGGTCAATAGATGAAGGTACCTATAATACTGGATTCCTCTCTTACAATCTCAAGCTTATTGATTTATCCATGCCTTTCTTAAAGCAAGTTGTTTTGAATCGGGATTAGGTATCAGACTTACTTTTCCCGTGTTTTCATCATAAACAAAACCTACTTTTGTAAGATATTCTTTCAAAGGAATAGGCTGGGTGCCTTCTATAAAATCCTTAAAAAATGTACGGATTTCCGGATAGGTCATTTTGGTAATTTCATCAAACAGATCATCATCATTGAAGTATTTACCCTCGCCATATTTTTTCATCAATTCTAGCATCAGATCCTGAGTTCCCATTTTTCCTCCTGAAAGTTCTCGTAATCTGATATCCAGACATAACCCGAGTAATGCTCCTTTTTGATAAAAATTCATATACTGATCCTGTCTGGTCATTGCATTTTTACTGATTTCCGTGAAAGATAATTTATCATCGAATTCCTTCATCCCTTTTATCTTTTCCTCCAACGTTTTTTCAAAATCCTCCAAACTGATCATTTTTTGTTTTATTGGCATATGAATAGTTGCATATTCCGTCATACCCTCATATAACCACAGGTGTTTAGACATCACAGGATTCAGAAAGTCATAATGCTGAATTTCTCCTGAGTGAATGTTGAGAGGAGTCACGATATGAAAAAACTCATGGGAGGCCACTCTGTTTAAAGCATCAGGAAGAAAGTTCATGCTTCCGGAACGATAGAGGCAGACTGTAGAATGAGAATGCTCCAGCCCGTCTCCCAAATATCCACTTTCATTTGAAGATTCATAATAGATCAGGAAGGCATATTTATTGACAGGTAAAGTTCCTCCCAGGTACGCCTGTTGATTCTTCAAAATATTCTCTATTTCACGAGCTATTGTTTTCGAATAATGCCGCTCTTTACTGTTATAGAAAGATACAAGTACTTCAGTATGTCCTATTTTCAACCATGTTGTATCAGGAACGCAATATAAAACAGGAGAGTCTACCAATTGTCGGTAATCTTTAGCCCAAACCCTATCGGTGTTTTTATTTTTCTGTTGATAATTCAGAGCAGAAGAAGCATAAAAATCTTTATTTTTTGTAATGTTAATCTGATAAGGAATGTCCTTCATTTCTTCAAAATATCCTACCAGAGAATTATAATTGATCACAAAGACACTGTCCTTTTTAAACATGGTGCCTGGAGACTTGGCTTCTTGGGTATCCTTTTCCAAAGAATCCCATCCATCAGCAACCTGATAGGATATTTTTTTTACACGCTTTAAGTCGTGTACCATCCAGCTATTTTTATCCAGTCGTTCGGTATGTATTTTTTTTCCGTTTTTATCGGTCGCTGTAAAATTAGAAACGTATTGCCCAAAGTTCATGGCCTGATAAAATCCGGGAACCAGCTTGGGAATAATAAACTTTCCCTGGTTAAGATTATTTTTAGGCGGAGCAAAAGAAACCGAGACTTCATCATTGGATACATGAAGAAGGTCTATATGGTATTCGTAATTTCTCTTTGATTTTTGGGCAATAATTACATTAGGAAGTAGAACCAGTACAAAAAGTAACTTTATCAGGTTATTCATCTGTCTTTTAGTTTTTATGAAAGTACAAAAATTGGCAAGGTTAAATCTTATTTTTCCATATAATATACCTCTTCATAAGGTTGGATCAATACCCAGCCGTGTCCTGAAAATTTCATCTGGAATTCTTCACCGCTCCCTCTTCCGATAAGACTTTTGAAAGATACATTAGTTTTCAGTTCAGGGCTGAGGTTTCCAGACCAGGCAACAGTAGCATTAGGATCGGTAAAAACAGGTGTGTCAGGAGTTACCAATAAGGTTAAAGGATCACCATGAGTAGTAATGGCAATATGGCCGGTTCCGGAAAGCTTTACCTGAAAAAGACCACCGGACATCATGCCTGCAATACTTTTCAGCATTGTAATATCACTATTTACACTTTGTTCGTGAGCTAAAACGTCATTTCCATTCACACAAACCGATTCATTATTCAAATAAAGGATGCGAACCTTTTTACCAGAGTCTGCAACATACAGTTTCCCTGTACCCTCAGCTTTCATCAGCTTGCTTCCTTCTCCACTGATGGCTTTTTTCAGTAAGTTTCCAATTCCACCTGCCAGCATGCCCTGTCTTTCAAAGTTGATATTTCCTACGTAGCTTACCATACTTCCTTTTTTAGTCCAAACGGCTTGATTATTAAGGTTGATTTCTAAAAGGTGTTTGGTTTCCAATTCAAAATAATCCCTTTGTTGTGGATTCTCCTTAGTCTCATTGATAAATGCTTCAATTGAATATTTGCTCATAATTATAATTTTTTAACTGGTTGTTTTTATAGAGTGTTATTGCTTTAGTTTGTCGAAGTTATACTCCCTTTTGTTACTTTTAGGGTTCAGATCCATAAATTTTAAGTCTCGATCAGACAGGTTTTCCATCATGTTCTTCGCAGTTTTCATTATCATTTACATAATTATTTTCAATTTTTAAACGAATGCCAAACGATATAAACCCGTATTCTTCAATCCGTCCGATCCAGCTGAATGATTCAGTTGTGTATTTATTATGATTCGGACTATCAATGAATTATATCTTGCTTGTAGATTCTATACTCAATCTCAATTTTCCAAAAATACTCTTTTTAACCTTTCAAATTTCCCATAAAATCACGGTTTTATATTTGATTGAAAAATAATACTTGACAAAGGGGTGTTCAATGTCGTATATTTGCACTCCGAAAATTACACCTTGTAATTTCAATAATTTTTAAACCGTAATTTAAAAAATGAAAACATCAGATTTTAATTTTGATCTTCCTGCGGAATTATTGGCAGAACACCCATCAGAGCACAGAGATGAAGCTAGATTAATGGTACTTGATAGAAAAACAGAAACTATCCAGCACAAATTATTCAAAGATGTAGTAGATTATTTTGACGAGGACGATTTGTTTATCTTCAACAATACTAAAGTTTTCCCTGCACGTCTTTATGGAAACAAAGAGAAAACAGGTGCTAAAATTGAAGTTTTCCTTTTAAGAGAGCTTGATAAGGAAACAAGAGTTTGGGATGTTTTGGTAGATCCGGCAAGAAAAATCAGAATTGGTAACAAATTATTCTTCACTGAAGATGAGTCTTTGGTAGCTGAAGTTATCGATAACACGACTTCAAGAGGGAGAACATTAAGATTCTTATTCGACGGTTCTTATGAAGAATTCAGATCGAAATTGAAGGAATTAGGAGAAACTCCACTTCCAAAATATATCAAAAGAGCAGTAGAGCCGGAAGATGCAGAAAGATACCAAACAATCTACGCTAAAGTAGAAGGAGCGGTAGCAGCACCTACAGCAGGTCTTCACTTCTCTAAACACTTGATGAAGAGATTAGAGATCAAAGGAATCAATTTTGCTGAAGTTACCCTTCACGTAGGATTAGGAACTTTCAACCCAATTGAGGTAGAAGATCTTTCTAAGCACAAAATGGAATCTGAAGAGATCATCATTGATGAGAAAAATGCTTTGATCATTAATAAAGCAGTAGAATCTCACAGAAGAGTTTGTGCAGTAGGAACAACTACCATGAGAGCATTGGAAACTTCTGTTTCTTCAAACAAAAAAATCTCTGCTTTCAACGGTTGGACAAACAAATTCATCTATCCACCTCACGATTTCGGAGTTGCTAACTCAATGATCACAAACTTCCACACACCGAAGTCTACATTGATCATGATGATTGCTGCATTTGCAGGAAGAGATTTTATTATGCATGCTTATGAAGAAGCCGTAAAAGAAAAGTATAAATTCTATTCTTACGGTGACGCAATGTTAATTCTATAAAAAAAGATATTAGGGAATAGGTTGCAGGTAATTGTTATCTGCAACCTGCAACCTAAAATCTACAACTTTACAATGAAAGATATCCGTACATTATCACTAGATCAGCTTAAAGAATACTTTGTTTCTTTAGGAGAAAAGCCGTTTCGTGCGAAGCAGGTCTATGACTGGTTATGGAGTAAAAACCTCCATTCGATCGATGAAATGACGAATCTTTCGAAACCACTTCGTGAAAGAATTTCCGAAGAATATACCATTAATCCCGTATCCGTAGATCTTCTTCAAAAAAGTACTGACGGAACCATCAAAAATGGAGTGAAACTTCACGATGGATTATTGGTAGAATCTGTTCTTATTCCAACAGAAACAAGAACAACAGCTTGTGTATCTTCACAGGTAGGCTGCTCATTGAATTGCGAATTCTGTGCTACTGCCAAACTCAAGAGAATGAGAAATCTTGAAGTAGCAGAAATTGTAGACCAGGTTGCTCTGATTGACAGCCAAAGCAGAATGTATTTGACAGACCCCTTTCCAATATTGTATTCATGGGAATGGGAGAACCAATGATGAACTACAAAAATGTAGTAGAAGCCATCAGAAAGATCACTCAGCCGGAAGGATTAGGAATGTCACCAAGAAGAATTACTGTTTCTACTTCAGGAATTCCAAAAATGATCAAAATGCTTGCTGATGATGAATTGCGTGTGAAACTTGCATTGTCTCTTCACTCAGCGATTGAAGTAAAGCGTAATGAAATTATGCCTTTCTCAGATAAATTCCCATTAACGGATATTATGGAGGCACTTCAGTACTGGTATCAGAAAACAGGTTCGGTAATTACTTTCGAATATTGTGTATGGAAAGGAATTAATGATGGTGATGAAGATATCAAAGCTTTAATCAAATACTGTAAACAGGTTCCTTCTAAGGTAACCTTATTCAATACAACCCAATCGGGGACGGAAAATACGACCAATGTAACAAACAGGCTGAAGAAAACTATATCCGTCAGCTTGAAAATGCAGGTATTACAGTAATGGTGAGAAGAAGCCGTGGAGGTGATATTGATGCTGCTTGTGGTCAGTTAGCCAACAAAAATGCAGATTAAAATTTCCTTAAAAAAAACTTAATTTCCCCTTAAAACATAGCTTAAAGCCCTACCTTTGCACAAAATTATTTTGTGATGATGGAGTATTTTATGAGCGAGAACGGACTAGAAAATGTATATGCATGGTCGATTCCATTGCATGCTACAGTTATTTTAGCCGAAATGATTTATAGCCACGTGTCAGAGGCAAAGTTATACAGTGGAAAAGACCTTGCTACAAATGTTTATCTTGCTTTGATGAACTTTGGTCTTGACCTGATCATGAAGGCGTTTGCAATGGGGGTGATGTTTTTCTTTTACAGCCACAAACTTTTTTCATGGGATCTTAGCATTTGGTACTTAATAGCTTGTTTTATAATCACGGATTTTGCTTACTATGTCTTGCATTATGTGGATCATCGTTCCAGAGCTTTCTGGGCTGTTCATATTACGCACCATAGTTCAGAATTTTTCAACCTTACGACGGGGTTCAGAAGCCCGGTTTTACAGCCGCTTTACAGATATTTATACTTCTCGCCATTAGCGTTCCTAGGATTCAATCCTTGGCATATCATGGTAGCGTATGCTATAGGGCAGGTATATGGAACATGGGTACACACACAGACGGTAAAAAGTATGGGATTCTTAGAATATATATTGGTAACTCCTTCTCACCACCGTGTACATCATGCTTGTAATATTAAGTATCTGGATAAAAATATGGGAATGTGCCTTATTATCTGGGATAAGATATTCGGTACTTTCCAGAAAGAAGACCCGAATATTCCTGTAAAATATGGGATCTATCCAAAAATGCCGGACAACAGACCTGATACGGTACTCTTCTATGAATGGAGAAAAATCTGGAAAGATTTGAAACAGCCAGGATTAAAATTTACAGATAGAATCAACTATATTTTCAATTCACCGGGATGGCGACATGACGGAACCGGAAAAACGGTAAGACAATACCAAAAAGAATACTTTGCAAAGCAGGCACAAAAAGAGCAGGGAAAGAATGAAAAACAGCAGAAAACTGCATAATGATCAATAAAAATCTATAAATAAGGACGGGCTTTAGCTCGTCCTTCTGTTTTTTGAAAATGAACGAAACTTTAATCACGCGCCACGTATCCCGTAATTCACAGCTCCCATATTCTAACCTACACCAGCTCAGCAATCTCTCCATTTAAACTAAAAGTCCTATTTTTGCCCTATGAAAAGAACACTTCTGCTATTGGCTTTTCTTGCCTTTCAAGCCGCATTTTCTCAACAAACAGATTTCCTGAAAATAAAAAAATACAGAGTCAGCCATCTGGATGACAAGATTCAGGAGACCTCCGGATTGAATTTCTTTAATGGAAAATTGTATACTTTCAATGATAGCGGAAATGCCCCTGAATTATTTGAAATCAATAAAACCTCAGGAGAAGTAGTTAAAACATTAAAAGTAAATGCTAAAAATACCGATTGGGAAGCGCTAACGAGTGATGGCAGTAACTTCTATATTGGAGATTTCGGAAATAATGACGGAAGCCGAAGACATCTTACCATTTATAAAGTACCGTTTCAGGGAGACAGTCTGCAAAATAGCCAGGTAAGAGAGATTAAGTTTCACTATCCTGAACAAACGGATTATATATCGAACTATTACAAGACAGATTTTGACGGAGAAGCAATGGTATATGCTCATGGGAAACTTCATCTTTTTACTAAAGAATGGGTGTCAAAATCGACAGTTCATTACGTTATAGATCCTGAAAAGACTGAAAAACAGGATGCTGTAAAAGCAGAAGTCTATAAAACTAATTTTATGGTGACGGATGCTGCTTACTTTGATAAAAAGCTTTATTTGGTCGGGTATAGCAAAAAAACAGAAGTATTTATGGATGTTTTTACAGAAACTGAACCTGGAATATTTTTTAAAGAAACCCCTAAGCATTATTATTTAGGAAGTGCTTTGTCAATAGGACAGGTTGAAGGAATTGCAGTGGATGAAACAGGAATGTCTATTTCAGCAGAAAAATTCAAATCTCCATTAGGAAAGACAAAGCCTTCACTTTATTTTATTCCTAAAGACCAATTCAGGGATTAATTTTTCGCTTAAAATTGAGCGAAAAAAATTATCTTTGTGAGAATTAATAATTTTATTCACCCAGCATTCGCAGATTGTGGCAAATATCGTAGAAGAAATCAAGCAACCGATCAATGATGAAATGAAACTTTTTGAACAGAAGTTTTATGAGTCAATGCAGAGTAAAGTAGCTTTATTGGATAAAGTAACCCGTTTTATTGTTACTACCAAAGGGAAGCAGATGCGCCCTATGTTTGTGTTTCTTTGTGCCAAGCTGGTAGGAAGTGTTACAGAGAAGACCTATCGTGGAGCTTCCATGATCGAATTGATTCATACAGCGACCTTGGTGCACGATGATGTGGTGGATGAAAGTTTTAAACGTCGTAATTTCTTTTCTATTAATGCATTATGGAAGAATAAGATCGCTGTTTTGGTAGGAGATTACTTATTATCAAAATCGGTATTATTATCTACAGACCATAAAGATTACGATTTACTAGGTGTCATTTCAAGAACCATTCGTGAAATGTCTGAAGGAGAGCTTCTACAGTTGGAGAAGGCCAGAAAACTGGATATTACAGAAGATGTCTATTATGAGATTATCCGTCAGAAAACAGCCACTTTAATTGCCGCCTGCTGCGAGATTGGAGTATTGTCTAACAATGCAGACGAAACTCTTGCCAAAAAAATGCAGGACTTCGGTACTTTTACAGGAATGGCTTTCCAGATCAAAGATGACCTTTTCGATTATTTAAGCTCCAATGTAATTGGTAAGCCTGTAGGAATTGATATTAAAGAAAAGAAGATGACTCTTCCTTTAATACATACCCTGAAAGCAGCCAATGAAAAGGACCGAAAATACTATTTCGATACAATTAAGCGTTATAATAACAATCCAAAACGCGTAAAAGAGCTGATAGAGTTTGTTAAAAATTCCGGGGGATTAGAATATGCTATCACCGTAATGAAAGATTTCCAGCAGAAGGCAAAAGATATTCTAAATGAATTCCCGGAGTCTGAAGCAAGAAAATCTTTACATAGTATGCTGGATTATGTAATTGAGCGAAAATTTTAAATTAAATAATTTTTAGGGTTACAATTATAACGGCTAGAACAATACAAAATAAAGCGATTAAAAATAAATAATCCGCAATACTCTCATAGGTGTATTCCCGCTGTTCTTTATTTGTTCTGATAGCCAGAAATGAAAAGAAACAGCTGAACGCAAAAAGGATGCAGGCAAAACCCGCGAATTCGTCCAAATACGTATTCTGGCTGATCTTAGCGATTTTCAATGAGGTAATAATAATCAAAGAAAATCCCAAAAGATTGCTGGATGCATTCAAAATATGGGGTGACTTTTTATCCATCTTTTACAATTTTTTTCAAAATAAAGCACAATTTTTATTATTATCAAATTTTTAAAAAAGATTATTAAAAATTAAAATTAATTTAAAAAGTGTATATTAGCGGAATACTTGAAGAACAAAAACTTTTTTACTTAGCTATGCAAACAACCTATATTGAAACACAGCAAATATCCTTCCAGGACTTTAAAAATCAAATACTTGATGATTATAGATTAGGAAGAGTTTCTCGTGAAATGTCTTATCTCGGAAGGAGAGAGGTACTTACCGGAAAAGCTAAATTTGGAATTTTTGGGGATGGAAAGGAACTTCCTCAGCTTGCCATGGCGAAGGTTTTCAGAAATGGAGACTTCCGTTCAGGGTATTATAGAGACCAAACTTTTGCATTGGCAATAAATGCTTTAACGGCAGAAAGTTTCTTTGCACAAATGTATGCTGATACAAGTGTGGAAAGAGAGCCGGCTTCAGCAGGAAGACAAATGAACGGACACTTTGCTACAAGAAGCTTAAATGAAGATGGAAGCTGGAAAGATTTGACGGCGCAGAAAAATATTTCTTCCGATATTTCACCTACAGCAGGGCAGATGCCAAGATTATTAGGATTAGCTCAGGCTTCCACTATATATAAAAATGTAAAATTTGACGGTTCTGAGAAGTTTTCAAGAGAAGGAAATGAGATTGCTTTTGGAACGATTGGTGATGCTTCTACCGCAGAAGGTCACTTCTGGGAAACCTTGAATGCTGCATGTGCACTTCAGGTTCCTATGATCGTATCGATCTGGGATGACGGATATGGAATTTCTGTTCCTACTAAAAACCAGAGAGCAAAAGCTGATATCAGCGAAATGCTAAGTGGTTTCCAGAGAAAAGAAGGCGAGAACCAAGGTTGTGAAATCATTCAGGTGAAAGCTTGGGATTATGCAGCATTATTAGAGGCTTATGCTAAAGCAGAACATTTTGCAAGAACAGAAAGTGTTCCTGTAGTAGTACACGTGGTAGATGTTACCCAGCCTCAAGGGCACTCTACATCAGGATCTCACGAAAGATATAAAAATGAAGCACGTTTGGCTTGGGAAGCTGAGTTTGACGGATTAGTGAAATTCAAAGAGTGGATTCTGAACTATTCTATCGAAATTGATGGAAAAGAAGAAGTAATTGCTACTGCTGAAGAATTGGAAGCGATTGACGAAGAAGCTAAAAAAACAGCTAAGACCGGACAAAAAACAGCTTGGGAAAACTATCAGACAGCGATCAAAGAATTGATCCAGTCTATTATTCCTTTAGTAGAAACCTTAAAGGTCAGAATGCTGATGTAGAAACTGCATTAACTCACTTCAATAAATTGGTTTCAAAAGCGAAGAAAGATGTATTCCATTTAGCAAGAAAAGCTTTATTGGCGACAAGAGGTACCCATTCGGCAGAAAGAAGCCAATTGATGCAGAAATACCATGAAGTATTTGAAATCGAAAAAGACAACTATTCATCTCACTTATATTCTCAGTCTGAATGGAAAGCTGAAAATGTTCAGGAAATTAAGCCTGTTTACTCAGACAGTTCTGAAGATGTAGACGGAAGAGTAGTGATCAGAAATAACTTTGATAAAATCTTTGAAAAATATCCTGAAACCCTAATCTTTGGAGAAGATACCGGAAACATCGGTGACGTAAACCAGGGATTGGAAGGAATGCAGGAAAAATACGGAGCATTACGTATCGCTGATACGGGAATCCGTGAAGCTACGATTTTAGGACAAGGAATTGGAATGGCGATGAGAGGGTTGAGACCTATCGCTGAAATTCAGTACTTAGACTATGTTCTTTACTGCTTACAAGGAATGAGTGATGATCTGGCAACAGTACATTACAGAACGAAAGGAGGTCAGAAAGCTCCGTTGATCATCAGAACAAGAGGTCACAGATTGGAAGGAATCTGGCATTCAGGTTCTCCAATGGCAGGTATTCTTAACCTTTCAAAAGGGATCTTAGTATTGGTACCAAGAAACCTTACGAAAGCAGCTGGATTCTATAATACAATGCTTCAGGCTGACGAACCTGCGATCATCGTTGAATGTCTGAACGGATACAGATTAAAAGAGAAACAACCTGATAACTTAGGTGAATTCACAGTTCCTGTAGGTAAAATTGAAGTAACAAAAGAAGGAAAAGACGTTACTTTGGTCACTTATGGTTCTACATGGAGAATTGTAACAGAAGCTGCTAATGAACTAGAAAAACTAGGAATTTCTGCAGAAGTAATCGATATCCAATCGTTAATTCCTTTCGATTTATCTCACGAAATTGCTGAAAGTGTTAAGAAAACGAATAGATTAGTAGTAATCGACGAAGATGTAGAAGGGGGAACAACAGGATTCATCCTACAACAGATCTTAGAAAAGCAAAAAGCTTTCAGATACTTAGACTCAGATCCATTAACAATTTCTGCTAACGATCACAGACCAGCGTAT
The DNA here is from genome assembly GCF_030409875.1 of Chryseobacterium tructae. Taxonomy (NCBI): domain Bacteria; kingdom Pseudomonadati; phylum Bacteroidota; class Flavobacteriia; order Flavobacteriales; family Weeksellaceae; genus Chryseobacterium; species Chryseobacterium tructae. The sequence continues at coordinate 1,638,037 of NZ_JAUFQR010000001.1, forward strand.
GCTAGTGATGGTGACTATTTCAGTAAGCCGTCTACAGACGATATGGTAGAAAAGATCTACGCTATGTTTAATGAAACCAATCCTCAGAAATATCCGGCGATATTCTAATTAGGGTTCTAGATAAATTTTAAACCGCTTCCTTTGGGAGCGGTTTTTTACTTTATATTTGTTTGAATAACTCAATCATAAACTATGAAACTCAGATTTTTATATTTAATAGTAATAGTTATAAGTTGTAAAGAGAATAAAAAGGAAGTTTTATTGGCTGATAGAGAAGCTCCTTTAGGTTGGATTTCATTGAAAATGTATGATGATAAAAGCTTTGAATTTATTTCTCAAGGGATGATGCGGGATAAAGATATTTACAAAGGAAGTTACAAACTAAAGAATGATACCCTTTATTTAAATACAGAGATTCAATTCCAAAAGCAGGCTCAAAAGCTGTTATAGATAAAGATTTTGTAAGTTACATCAATGGTAGCTATCCTGAAAGTGTTCAAATAAAACTTAACAAATTATCAATGAATAAATGAAATGGACAATATCGATTTTTGTTAGTTAATCCTCTTCAACCAAAGTAATTCGCAATTTATTCAAAGTACTCATCAAAATTATACTTGCAGTCAATTCTACAAACTCCCTTTCTGTAAAATGCTGTAACAATTTTTCCTTGATTTGATATCCTGTTCAATGCCAAAATTAAGAAGTTCTTTAGCGTGATAGCTATAGCAGTAGGTACAGCCATTGATTTGAGACAGGTGAAGTTCTGCCAGTGCAATCCGTTTATTATGTTTTGCTTTTGTAATTGTAAAAATATGTGCATTTTTATAGTGAAAACGCTATCCATGAATTACACTAAAAAACTATTTCAATTATCACTCTTATTTTTAAGTATTTTATTCTATTCTCAATCAGGCAAAAAAGAGGTTTTGCATGAGAATTTTACCTATCAACTAAAAGCTAAACTCAATACACAGACCGCTGATTATGTACACGAAGAATTTTTCTCATTGCATGTAGGTGAAAATCGTGCTTTTTTTGCCAGTACCCAATCTCTTAAAAAAGATACAGTGATGGCAAACTCTATTGTATCTACCCAAAACCCTGATGGAAGTATAGTCATGGGTTTCAAAACCGGTACATCATTACCAAAAACAAGATTTTCATACACCATTATACAAACCAATGAAAAGGTACAGTACTTTCAACAGGTTGGAATGTCGGTGCTTACTTATAAAGAGCCTGTAATAGGGAATTGGAAGCTTATGGATGAATCAAAAGTCATCAATACAATGAACTGCAAAAAAGCAACAGTTACCTACAAGGGAAGAAACTGGATTGCCTGGTATTCAACCGAAATCCCACTGCCTTATGGCCCTTATAAATTCAGTGGATTGCCAGGATTAATCATCAAATTATCAGATGAAAAAGATGAGTATGACTTTGAACTTGTAAAATCAGTACCCACTTCTGAATTGGTGGGAAAATTCATTAATATAAAGAAAAGCCGATATACTGAAGCTATTGAAACCACCCAACCGAAGTTTCAACAGACCCTAAAAGCCAATGATGCCAATATAGCAGCTGCACTGGCAAGTTCCGGTACGACCATCTTAGGAGGTCAGGAAAAGATCAATCAAAGGCAGAAAGAATTGGATTTGATGAGAAAATATTTAAACCCGATAGAGCTGGAATAAATTATTAGATAGGCTGCCTGATACAGGCAGCCTATCTAATATTAATCCTGTTCAGCTAAATGAATTCGCAGTTTATTCAAAGTACTCATCAAAGTTATACTTGCAGTTAATTCTACAAACTCTCTTTCTGTAAAATGCTGTAGTAATTTTTCCTTGATTTCCTGAGAATCATTATTGTTGTAAGTTACGGCTTCTGTCCAGCTCAAAACAAGCTTCTGCTTTACATCAAAAACCTGGGTATGTCTCCAGCCTGGTAATCGGTTAATGATATCCTGTTCAATGCCAAAATTAAGCAGTTCTTTAGCATGATAGCTACAGCAGTAGGCACAACCGTTGATTTGAGACACGCGCAGTTCAGCCAGTGCAATCAGTTTTTCATCGATCCCGGATTTTCTGATACTGGAATGGGCTTTATACAGATGGCCAATGGTTTCTTTTGCAATTTCTTTGTAATTCATAACGAAAATCTTTTCTGCAAATTTGGGTCAGAAACAGTTGTAAAACGATATACTTACTTTTTTGTGCTATACTAACCTTTTTGAAAGTAGGTGATGAAAATACAGAACAGGAATTTGTATATTTGAAGCAGGGAACATCAGTAAATACCATGAAAATTACCAAATTAGTTATTCTTTTCAATTATAAAAAGATCCTGCTGGGAATAGGGGTGTCACTTTTTCTTTTTATACTGTCATTTCAGCTTGATTCAGCCGTTTTTACTGTATTGTTGAGGGTATTGGGTATTCTTATTATTTTGAATATCATTGCGTCTCTTTTGGCCTCTTATATCCTTTACGACACTTCTGATCTTTATGAACTGAATGATTTAAAAGAAGATATAGATTGGAGTAAAACAGAAAATGCAGTTGTTATTCATGCAAGCTTTGATCCTTTGTCACAGCGATTAGAAGCAAAATATCCTCATTTGAACTTAACAGTCTGTGATATTTACGGAAACCGACATGAGCACGAAAGTGGTATTGAAGTATCCAAAAAGATGTTTCCTCCCAACCCGAAAGAAATCAAAATATCTCCTGATAAGCTGCCTTTTGAAGATGGATCGCAGGATGTGATTCTTGCGGTGACAGCCCTTCACGAAATTTTAGATCATGAAAAAAGAGTTTTGTTTTTTAAAGAGGCTAAAAGGATTTTAAAGAAAGGGGGGATAATTATTATTTCAGAACAGTTCAGAGATACCACCAATTTTATTTTCTTTAATATCGGAGCATTCCATTTTTTAAGCTGGAAACAATGGAAAAGCTCTATTGCTCCCTCCAGATTGAAAATAACCGGTAATAAAAAAATAACTCCTTTTGCGAATATGCTTATTGTACAGAAAGACTAAATGAAGTTTAAATGAATAGAAAATACATTTTAAAAACAGAAAGCATATGAAGACAATACCTTGGGATGAAGAAGAGTACATTTATGATATGATAGAGGTGGATGAAATGTTTATTTTACTTGTAAATTTATACCATCATAAAACTTATAGAATTGTCATTACAGATTTTAAAGGATACAGAAAAAGTATTGAGCTGGACGACAGGGAGAATATTACAACAATTAATTCTACCAAATTTTTTCAAAAACTGAAAGATGGCAGAATCTTCATCAATTCATTGAGTACAGACACTATCAATTTTTTGAATGCTGAAAATATTAAAGCGGTTTTTCCTCCGGATATGTTCCGCCTCTATATAGAGCGCAGGAATGAGGGAAAAAAACTGAAATATGAAGATAATGCTCTGAGACATTATCTGATCGACACTCTTTGGGTATATGGTGACAGTCTTCTGTCTTTTCAAAGTAAATGGCAGCGTAAGAAAATAGGCGAAAATACTTTTATAGGAGATAACCACCTGAAAATAGTTCTTCACTCTCATATAGGTGAAAGCATTAAAGAGATTCCCTTGCAGGATATTTCAGAAAATATTAATATATCCTATTTTCACACCTATATGTCTTGTGAAAATATATTTGTGGGGAAAATAGAGAACCAGCTTTTTGTCATCGATGCAGACAAAGGAAGTATTACCAAATATCTTTTAAAAAACAACCGATATAATATTCAGGACATCAATGCTTTGGGAGAGATTATACTGAGTTCCGGAAAGCACTTAATGATTCTGAAATCTACAGAGAGCGGAATAGATATTCTATTGAATACAGAATATAAAGGCTTTATAAAATTTGCACGCTTTAATCACTCAAATGATCTGGTGATCTTTTCATCAAGGAAAATCAGTAGCTTCAAAAGAGGGAATCTGCAGCCTCTTAAGGATTTAGATACCCATAAAATTTATATTCATAAAACCCTTTTAATGAATGATGGAAGAATGCTGATGTATTATACAATTTATAATAAACACCAGAAAAAAAACAATATAAAGATTAAGATCATTGAAATATAACTATCCGCTTAAATTTCAACAGCTTTTTTCTTTTCCTTAATCAATTCGATGCAATCTTCCGAATAGGTTCCCTTCACCTGATATTTCGCTTCCCATTCTTCCAGAAGATATAAAATAGGCAACAGTGCTAATCCTTTTTCCGTTAACGAATATTCTACTCTTGGTGGCAGCTCTTTAAACTCTTCGCGGATGACCAAACCATCAGTTTCCATTTCACGAAGCTGATCGGTCAATACCTTTCTGGAGATCACATTAATGCGTACAGCAAGTTCTCCAAAACGTAGTCTTCGGTCTTTAATGACCAATACAATAATCGGTTTCCATTTGCTTCCTAAGGCGGCCATTGCTTTGCCTAAAGGACAGCTGTACTGCATTAATTCATTCTTTTTCATACGTTACTTTAATGTTACTAATGTAAGTTACTGCGAAGTTACCACTATTTTTTTAATAAAAGATACAAAAACGAACTATTATTAGTTACTTTGTGTAACAATTATAAAATGTTATTTTAAATATGAGCACATCATCATTATTTAAACCGTTTCAATATAAAAATTTACAGTTAAAAAATAGAATTGTAATGGCACCTATGACCAGAGCACAATCTGACAATGGAGTTCCTACACAAAAAATAGCTGACTATTATGGAAGAAGAGCTGCTTCAGAAGTAGGGTTGATTCTTTCAGAGGGAACTGTTATCAACAGACCGGGTTCTAAAAATCTTCCTAATATTCCGGATTTTTACGGAACCGAAGCTTTAAATGGTTGGAAAAACGTTATTGATACCGTACACCAGAATGGAGGTAAAATGGGGCCTCAGATTTGGCATGTTGGAGATACGAGAATGTCTGAGGAATATCCATTATTGCCTATGGAGAAAGCATCAACGATGACTATTGAAGATATTCAGGATACAATTGCACAGTTTGCAGCTTCTGCAAAGTCAGCGAAAGATCTTGGTTTTGATTGTCTTGAAATTCATGGAGCACATGGCTATCTGATTGATCAGTTTTTCTGGGAAGTATCTAATACAAGAACGGATGAATATGGCGGAAAAACCTTAAAGGAAAGAAGCCGATTTGCTGTTGAGGTTGTAAAGGCAATCAGAGCAGCAGTAGGAGAGGACTTTACGATCATTATTCGTCTTTCTCAGTGGAAGCAACAGGACTATAAAACTAAATTAGCCTTTACACCAACTGAAATGGAAGACTGGTTGTTGCCATTAAAAGAAGCTGGAGTAGATATTTTCCATTGCTCACAGCGCCGTTTTTGGGAACCGGAATTTGAAGGTTCGAATTTGAACTTTGCAGGATGGGCTAAGAAAATTACGGGACAGCCAACAATTACTGTAGGTTCTGTAGGATTGAACGGAGATTTCCTGAATGCATTTGCAGGGCAAGGAACAGAAAAAACAGACCTTACGGAATTGATTAAAAGATTGGATAATGAAGAATTCGATCTTGTAGCCGTAGGACGAGCTATTTTACAGGATTACCAATGGGTACAAAAGATTAAAGAAGGCGATACAGCATCTCTTTTGGACTTTTCAGCAGAAAGTATGAGCGTATTATTTTAATATGGGTAGTGAATAGCTAATGAGCTTCGCAGTTAATTTTTTACAGCATAGTTTATTCACTTGCGAAGTAAAATGGGTAATTCATTATTCATATTAATCATCATAATTCACTTTATTTTATATTTAATTTTCACCTATTTATTAAAGAAACCCGCTTTCAGAATTTCTGAAGGCGGGTTTTTGTTTTTATTAGCAGGCGTATTCGTTTGCTACACAATTCCAGTAGGATGGTTGTCCATTTTCTGCTTTATAACGACAAGGTCTTGCTCCGGGTTCGCAGACAGGAGCATTTCCACCATTGACTTTCTTTAATTCTGGTTTTGATAACTTCTTTAAATTTTTCATGTTTTAGTAATGAGTATAGGTTGTAAATATTATATTTTTTCAACATCCGGATGCTACTAAACAAAAGTAGGTTGTAGTTTTCTTTATGTTTAAAGTAAGCTGCTTTCCGGAGATTTAAAATTAGTTTTAAAATCTGCATCCATATCCTACCGGTACACAAACCCAGTAGGCAGGGTAACCATCTTGAGCGGGAATACGACATGCCATCTCTCCGCTTTCACACATAGGAGCAGCTCCACCAATAATTTTCTTTAGTTCTGATTTTACAATTTTTTTTAAATTTTTCATAGGTAATAATTTGTAGGTTGATATTAATTTATACTTTCAATAGATTAAGGGCAATCCATAGTTTCAGGAATACATCTCCATCTTTGAGATCCATCCTTACCAGGATAATAGCATGCCTGACTTCCTGTTGGACATTCTGGGGCATTTCCACCATTGATTTTCTTTAGATCTGATTTTGCTAATTTTTTTAGGTTTTTCATGTTTTGGTGATTTGTTTAGTGTTACAAATGTAATATTTTTTATTAATCTCGCAATCTTTTAATGAAAATGATGGGATTAAGTTAAAGTGATGAGTGGGAGGGGTTTTTTCCGTTTCTTTGTGAATCTATAATCTACAAAATAAAGAATCTAAATAATATGTCAGGTAAATATCTATTCCTTGTAATATCATTATCCTTTTTCTCCTGTAAAAAAGAAAATAAACAAACAGAATCCCATATTACGGATAAAAATGTTCCAGAACACCAAAAAGAAAAATTTCCTACTGACACCCCAAAAATAAAGGCAGATACAGTCATTACAACACCAACAATATTACTGTTAAGCCCTGATGAAAAAGAGATAGAAGAAATTAAAAAGAAGCAAGGGGAAGATAACTTTTATACCATTGCTGATGATGCTAATTATTATTCGGCAGAGATATATGAAGCAGCTCCCAAAGTTGTTTATTCTCATCATAAAATCATTCACTTTCCAAAAGAAAATGATGTTTTTGATAAAAATAAATCTGAAAATAAATGGTTGATTATTGATTATAAAATAGGAGCTAAACCTAAAATATACACTTTAGTAGATTATTATCTTCACCTGACTCAAAAATAATCTTCAGATGCATAAAAATAAACGCGCTACCATAATACTGGTAGCGCGTTTTTAACAGATTTAAATATCTAAAACTGTCACATCAAAATGACAGAAGTGATTTCTTATAAACCAATATTTTTAGTTGGTTTCAATTGCTTTAGAATATTCTTTGGAATAGCATTTTTGTGAACCAAAATTGCCGTCGACTTATATTCAACATAAGGTCTTGTTACGTAAAGGTATCCTGCGAAGTCATTGGTTACTCCCCAAGAGTTTTTCACCATATAATATTCTTTACCGGTCTGATCTTTTGCCAATCCTACGATGTGCATACCATGGTCATCCGTTGTAGAAAGATTGTTAAGTGCTTTCTGACGCATATCCTCAGTAATTGTTTTATCCTTTTTAGGTTCTGTAAACAAAGTTTGTTTGTTCTCTGCATTGATTTGATCTAACTCCATATCAGGAACATAAGCTACCCCGTTTTTATAAGAGAAATAAGGCTCAGAAACGTCAGTTGCCCAACCTACAGAATATCCTTTTGTTACTGCATTATCAATGATTGCTGTAAGATCTTTCATAGGGACATTCCAATCTGAATCGTGGCTCCAGTTATCAGGAATTGGAACTACAAATTTTTGGTAGTAAGCGTAATCTTTGTAAGAAGATAATTCTACATAATCCTCAGCATCAATTCCTACTACTTCTTTAGCAAAAGTTTTAGGTGTGTAATTTTTCCCTTCGTAAGTGAAGTTGGCAGGTACTTTTCCTAGATATTCATCAAGAATAGCATCTACAGAATCCATCCAATTATCTGTAAGCTTCCCTTTAGAAGAAGCTTGAACAAGACTGTCAAGAACCGGCTTTAATTTCCCTTGCATTTCCTTGAAGTTATTGGTGGTCTGTCCAGCTTTCAATCCTGAATACACATCCTGAGGAACTGCACCGTACTTTTTGTACATGTTGATTACATCGTGAAGTTCTCCACCGTCACCCCAGCTGATTGCTCCGTTATTTAAAACATATAACTTCGCTTTATCATGATAAGAGTTTCTGGCTGTAAAGATTTCAGCAAGATCTACAGGTTTTTTGCCCATTCTCTGCATTTCAGATTCAAGGAAAGAGTTTCCTGAGTAGCTCCAGCAAGTTCCTGATGAACCCTGATTCTTTACAGAAGTAGCTCCAACGTCTTTTAACGTTGTGAACTGAAAATTAGCATTTTGTGAGTGGTTGTTTTTTAACTTATTGATTAAGTCATCTTGGGCAAACATCATACTTCCTGCAGACAAAACAAAAAGTAATGATGCAATTTTCGCATTTTTCATTACTGTAAAAAGATTATTTGTATTAATAGTCGTTAATAATAGAGATTTGTTACAAGGGGAAAAGTTAAATTTGAAATTAAAAAAATATGGTAGAGATAAATCGTTGTTTACCAAATTCATCTTTACCTCAAAAAAGTTGATCATGTTTCCAACCCCAACCAAAGTTCCTGCATCTATACTAATATAACTCCTGACTATGGAACGAGAATTATTATTGGAATGCCAGCGTAGCGACCGTAATGCACAGCGGAAAGTCTACGAGAAAATGGCGGGTAGACTGTACTCAGTCTGCAAGCGCTATTTGAAAAACGATGAAGATATAGAAGAAGTATTGGCCGATACATTCTATAAAATTTTCACGAAAATTAGCCAACTTCAGAATCCCGAAACTTTTGAAGCCTGGGCGAAAAAAATTGCAGTGAATGAATGTCTTCAGAAATTAAGAAATGATAAAGCTTTGTTTATTTCTCTGGAAGAAAATAGGGTAGAATACTCCGAAGAATCATCAGAACATATTTCTTTTGAAAAAGATATTCTGAGTTTGTTAAACTTTCTTCCTGAAGGCTGCAGAGCTATTTTTAATCTTTTTGCGATTGAAGGATATCCGCATAAGGAAATAGCTTCTATGCTTTCTATTAGCGAGGGAACCTCGAAATCTCAACTCAATTTTGCACGGAAAAAACTTCAGGAACTTTTGGTGAATCAAAACATTTAAACTTTTACTACAATGGAAAATAATCATATAGATCAACAATTCAATGAAGCTTCCAAGCTTTCAGAAGAACCAACGGTTTTTCCTGGTTTTGAAAAAGTTTGGACAAAGGTGGAAGAGAAGCTAGATCAGAAAAAAGAAAAAAAGAGAATCATTCCTGTTTGGTTACCTTATGGTATTGCTGCAAGTCTGGTGATTGGTATGGGAGCTTTATATTTCATGGATAAAAAAGGTACATCAGAACCTTTGAAACCTTTAATTACAGAGAATACAACTCTAAGGGTTCCGGTGAACAAAACGGATATTGCGAAAATAGACAGTACGATAAAGAATAATATCAAAAAAGAAAAAAATACTGTTAAACCGATAGAAAAACTGGCAGCCAATGCAACACCTGAACCTGCCAAGTCTTCTGTGGGACTTTCTACTCCGCCTTCAACTTTACCAGTTCTGGTACCTTCTAATCAGGTGTCTCAAAGAGTAATTGGTGAATATCAATCAGAGAAAGAGATAAACGACGATATATTTAGTAATAGAAAAGCAGAGTTTAAAACCGATGAATATTTTATTAAAAAGAAAGATCACAGTGAGTCCACTAAGGGAATTGATCAAGTTGTTGTTACAGCATTAGGTATTAAAAAAAATCAAAAATCAATATCTGCTTCGAATTCAATTACAAGTACACCTTTGAATAACCTGCCACAATCCACTGTTTATTCTTCATTGCAGGGGACTGTTCAAGGGATTCAAATCACGGCTTCCGGAAGTGGATCGGTAAGTAATCAGGGGAATAGTATAATAAATGACAATAGTCTGGGATATCTTAATGAGAATAAGATCATGATCAGAGGAGTAGCGTCTGTAAAAGCAGAGAATAAAGCATTATATGTTATTAATGGAGTAGTGGTAGGAGAGGAAGTATTCAGAAATGTAGATCCGAATAAAATTGAAAGCATAAATGTTTTAAAAGAAAGTTCCGCTACAACAATGTATGGAAGCAGAGCCGCCAATGGAGTGATTGTGGTGACCACTAAAAACCTTTCAGGAAAGGAAAAAAGAAAATTAAAGAGACTTCAGAAAGAAATCAACAAACAAAAACAGATTTCACCGGTTACTCATCCTGATGAAAGCTATGATGCCTTTGTTGAAAATCCTTTTGAGCTGACCCGCAGCCAGCCTTTATCCACCTTTTCCATAGATGTTGATAATGCCTCTTATTCCAACATAAGAAGGATGATCAATAATGGGCAGACAGTCGATAAAAATGCAGTAAGAATCGAAGAAATGGTTAACTATTTTAAATATGATTATCCCCAGCCTAAAAACGGAGAACCTTTTTCAATAAATACCGAATATAACAACTCTCCATGGAATCCGAAGCACAAATTGCTTAGAATAGGACTTCAGGGAAAAAATATACCGATGGATAAGTTGCCTGCATCAAACCTCGTTTTTCTTATTGATGTTTCAGGTTCAATGGATGCTGAAAATAAATTGCCATTATTGAAATCTTCTTTTAAAGTTCTGCTAAATCAGCTGAGACCTAAAGATAAAGTCGGAATTGTAGTATATGCAGGTAGTGCAGGAATGGTCTTACCTCCTACATCGGCAGGAGAAAAAGATAAAATTATTGAGGCGCTGGATCATCTTCAGGCAGGAGGAAGTACAGCAGGAGGGCAAGGAATTGAACTGGCTTATAAACTGGCACAGGAAAACTTTATGAAAGGCGGCAACAACCGTGTTATTATTGCAACAGACGGGGACTTCAATGTAGGAATATCTTCAACTTCGGATCTTAAAACATTGATTGAAGACAAAAGGAAATCCGGAGTTTTCCTGACCTGTTTAGGTTTCGGAATGGGTAATTATAAAGACAATACCCTGGAAACTCTTGCAGATAAAGGAAATGGAAATTATGCCTATATTGATAATATGCAGGAAGCCAATAAATTTCTAGGGAAAGAATTTGCAGGAAGCATGTATGCCATAGCCAAAGATGTGAAAATCCAGATTGAATTTAATCCCGAATATGTAAAATCATACCGTCTGATCGGTTATGAGAATAGGAAACTTAAGAATGAGGACTTTGTGAATGATAAAATAGATGCTGGGAACTGGGAAGCGGGCATACTGTTACAGCTTTATACGAGGTGATTCCTACAGATATAAAATCAGACTTTATTCCCAAAGAAAGCGATTTGAAATATACTCAGAATACCTCTTCGAAAGAATTTGGAGATGAACTGGCGACCATCAAATTCAGATATAAAAAGCCTGACGGAGATACCAGCAGTGAAATCAGTCAGATTGTTAAAAATGCTGACAACAGCATATCTTCTGCCAGTTCGGATTTTAAATTTGCCTCGTCAGTAGCATGGTTTGGTTTAGTAGTAAGAAAGTCCGCGCTGATTACCCAAAAAGACCTTTCTGATATTGAAAAACTGGCCAAACAGGGTAAAAGTAAAGATGAAGAAGGCTATCGTTCAGAGTTTATAAGATTGATAGAAAGTTATAAAACCATTCAAAAATAATTTGTAAAAAGAAATTTCCCCGGAAATTTCTTTTTCTTTATTTTAGTATCTATTACCATGAAGATGAGAAAAAATTATTTACTGCTGCTGTTGCCGCTTACTGTTACGGTATTGAAGGCACAGGATTCAAACCTATATTATTCGGGAAAGTTCCTGAATCTCAAAAATAAACCACAGAATTTCTTAAAAGTCTATAATAAAAACAGTGGCGTCTATGAGTTAACAGATGCCGAAGGGACTGCAGTCATTGCAGCCAAGCCCTATGATACTTTAGTATGGAATCAAGGAAAGAACACCAGGGTTGTTGTATCTTATCAGTTAAAGGAACTTAAAAATATTTTAGAAAATCAGGTAGAGAAAAAATCTGTGCAGAAGATTTACAGTAAGGCTTATGATAGTCTGATGTCAAGAAAGAATGGAGAAAAATTTAGTATTGATAACGCACCAACCATTCTAAACAATGATTCTGATAAATATTTTAGCCGTGTAAGAAAACTGAAACAGAAAACAGACAGTACTTATATTCTGAAGGAGCAAAAAACATGGACATTCTTATTGAATGGAGGCTTTACCTCTTCTGTTGAGGTGAGAGATCATAATGCTCTTCCCATAACGCAAAGTAAATATGTACAAGGAAGATCTGATGGTGGAAATCTTAGGTGGAACGGGCCTGCTACCAATGAGATGTTTAGCTTTGGGCCAGATATTTCTACATTAGCTTTTGACGGACTTTCCTATCAGTATGATCACAACGGCAGATTGGTTCCGTTAACGGATGGTCTTAAACAGGCAAAAGCTTATCGTAATAACCTGTTTAAAACGATGGTTGGATATAACAATCAGCTTAGTATTAATACGGTTATAAAGCAAGAATACAAAGAAAGGTTTCGTTTATCGCTGGATTTGAAGCAACAAAAAAATCAACTTTATTTTATTGATCAGTTTAATCTAAACAACTCCATTAAAACAAAACTGAAAATGGATCTGGGCGGTTATATGCTGAAGTTTTCATTCAATTATGAAGATAATAAAGCTACCAATACCAACAGAGTTGGACTTTTCAATAGAGCCTATCAAAATTCCCTATTGACTCCCATTTCATTTTCGAATGCTCAACAGACCTTTTTGGATAATGGAGGTCAACGAAGCTACAGCCAGTATGCTGATAATCCTGCATTTCTTTTTGTACAGGATAAAAAGTATCGTTATCAAAACCGTCAAAGACAATTCGGTCTCAATGTTGATAAAACTTTTGGTAATTTTAAATTAAACATTATTCAGTCCTACGAAAGTAATTTTCTTTGGAACCAGGATCAATATCAGCCGTCTGCTTATGGATTCAGCAACGGGATCATCAATGAAAGAGAACAAAATAATAGGCTGTACCATTCCAATATACAGGGAAAGTATGAACTGGGTAACTATAATTTTAAAAATATTTTCAGCCTTAATTTTATTCTAAATGATATAAAAACTGATGTTTACAATAGTTTGATTAATCAAAGACAAATCTATCAAAGAACCTCTCAGGATTATGTTTTTAATTATAATATGGGTATAAAATCTAATGATTTTGAGGCGGATGTTAATCTTGGAAACACCTTTTATATCTCCAATACATCGGATAAAAATGCTTATTGGCTTCCCAAAGCCACGGGTTACCTTCTTTTTAAGGATATTTTTGACTGGAATAAGTTTGATTTTAAAGTCACAGGAGGGTATAGCCAGTTGAGTTCAGAACCTGAGATAACAAGATCATATGCCTCTTATGCTACCACTTTATTGAAGGCTGAAAACTATTACAGATATTTTCCCGTGCGGGAGGTTGAAAGCTTTAAAGGCCTGTCCAATATCAATACAAAAGAATGGAAAATAGGCGGGAAGATAAATTATGGATATAACATTAGTCTTGAAGGTGAATATTTTAACAGGAAAAGTGAGAACGATATTTTTCCTGTATTTGAAAACAATCAGTTGAGGTTAAGAAATAGTGCCGATCATACGTATAGTGGGTATGAATTTAACTTTGCATATGAAAGGCTCTATCTGGCCTATAATTTTTTTACTACCAATAAAATTTCATTTTTCAAATATAAAGATATTGTAGATCGTGTGGTACCAGGGTATAACAACAGTGCTGTTGCTGGATTTCAGGATGTTTATAAAACTTTGACGGAAGGGCAGGTTCTAGGAGCAGTAATGGGAAGCTATTTTGAAAGGAATGCCGATGGACAGTTGATTATTGATGATTCAGGTTTTCCTAAAAAAGCTAATGGTATGAAGATTATTGCTGATCCAACTCCGGATTTTGTCATGAAATTCAATCATAACTTAACCTATAAAAGATGGACTCTGGATATCAATTGGGAATGGAAAAAAGGCGGCCAGATCTGGAATGGAACTCAGGCTGTTTTAGATTATTACGGACGTTCCTATGACTCAGGAGAAGAACGAAATATTAAAAATTATGTTTTTCAAGGAGTATTGGCTAATGGTAATAGCAATCAGACTCCAGTCGATTTTTATAATCCCAATCAAAACGTTCATGAAAACAGATGGTCAAGATATGGATATCTCGGCGTGGCAGAAAACTATGTTCAAAAGGCAGATCATATAAGGATTAATAATATTTCTCTATCCACGAATTTTCCTTTGAATAATAGCCAGCGATCTATAAGCATTACTTTGTATGTAGACAATATCATGCTTTGGCAGGCGAATAAAGGAGTAGATCCCAATCAGAGTTTTTATGATACAGACAATGGAAAAGGACTGGACTTCTTTAATCTCCCGTCTTTTAAAGCATTTGGCTGCATTGTTTCATTCAAATTTTAACCCATGAATTTCAAATTTACATCATATATCATAGTACTGAGTCTATTACTTTCAACCATATGCCTGAAGGCTCAGCATTTATTTCAGGATTTTGAAAAAGAAAAAACCTACATCCAGACCAACCATGTTTTTTATAAACCTGGAGAAGAAATGTACTTTAAAATATACGTAGTACAAGGAAAAAATAATCTTCCGGCAGAAGATAGTAAAGCGGTTAATTTTGAAATGATTGATCCCGCAGGAAGTGTTTTGAGAAAATCAAAATATGAGATAAATAATGGATATGCTGAAGGGTATTTCTCCTTTGATCATGATATGAAAGGAGGTATTTATAAAATTAGAGCCTATACCAATTGGATGCAAAATGAAGAAGGAAAAAATGCTTTTGAAAAAGAAATTACTTTGCAGAAAGTAGTATCTCCCAGGGTTTTGATGAAGCTTGATTTTCCCAAGAAAGGATATGGCCCTGGTGATGAGGTAATCGCAGACTTTTCAATGAGAAGTCTTAGTAATCTGCCAATCCCTTTTTATGAAGCCGATTATGTGGTGACCCATAATGGAGACGTGGTTACAGAAGGCAAGCTCATTACAGATAAAGAAGGAAAAAAACGATTGCAATTCAAACTTCCTAAGGTATTGAAATCCTCTGATGCTCTTTTGAATATCAAAGTTAATTTTGATGGATTTACAGAATCTATCGCAAAAAATATTCCTATTGTACTGAACAATCTGGATGTGAAATTCTTGCCGGAAGGAGGAACTCTTATTAATGGAATAGAGCAAAATATAGCTTTTAAAATACTGGATGAATTTGAAAAACCTGTGGATGCCGTTTTAGGAATTTATAATCAGAATCATGAAAAAATATCTCAGATTTCCACATATAATTTCGGAATGGGCAGCTTTCTATTGACACCCAAAACAGGAGAAACGTATTACGCAAAAGTAATAAAGCCTGAAAATATAAGCCAGATCTATCAAATTCCTGTAGCTAAAACCGAAGGTTTGATTCTGAATATCAAAAAAGAAAACGGAACGCTTTTATTTAAAACAGTTTCTACACAGGACAAGAATATTGTTTTAAAAGGATTTTTCCGTGAAAAAGAAATGTATAGCAAAGAAATATCTTTGAAAAAAGGGGGCAACTTATTTGAATTAGCGGAGAAAGATTTCCCTGTGGGAGTTTGCCGATTTACGGTGTTTGAAAATAATACTCCTTTCGCAGAACGTATTGTTTTTACCAATAAAGATCAGCAGATGAATATAAAGGTAAAGCCAGTAAAAGAGTATTACCAACCAAGAGAAAAGGTGATTCTTGATATTGAAACCACAGACAAAAACAATAAACCTATCCCTGCAAATATGGCCATTAGTGTGGTAGATGATAAGCTTTGGACGTATGCAGACGATAAACAAAATCATATCATTTCATGGCTCCTGATGGATTCTGAATTAAAAGGAAAGATTGAAAAACCTCAGTTTTATTTCGATAAAAAAGAAGAAAAAGCAGATAAAAGTCTGGATCTGGTCATGTTAACTAACGGATACAGGTATTTTGAGCCTATTCCGGAGATTATTAAAACAGGTAAGTACAAATATTTGCCTGAAAAGAAAGGAACTGTATATGGAGTCGTAGAAGACGAGAATAAAAAGCCCGTAAAAGCAAATGTTTTTCTTGTAGAAACTAATAATGGTCATATTCTTGAGCAAACGACTACGGAAAACGGTCAATTTTATTTTTCAGGAATGAAATACAGTGACTCTTATAAGCTTATCGCTAAATCATTGAAACCTTGGTATAAAGTGAACATCAGAATTTTGTCATATACACTTGAGATTAATCCACTTGTCAAGCAAAAGTTAGCCAATATAGATGCAGAAGAGATTATAAAAGAGGCTGAAATTAAAGAGAAAACAAAAGAGATGGTAAAACTGTCTGCCACCCCTTCTATAAGAAATAAAGATACAATCTCCTCTTCTGGTCAACATATTGAAGAAGTTGTTTTTGTAGGATATGGATCTGCACAGAAGAAGAACCTTACTTCCTCAGTAAGTATTACGGGAAATTCTGAAATTAAAGATTCCAATTTTGAATCAGTATTACAGGGAAAAGTCGCTGGGCTGGTTATTACTCCTGCAGGAGAAAGGCAGAAAGGAAATGTGGTGATCAGAGGCGCTGCATCAATACCTAATAAAAGCCCATTATTTGTGGTAGACGGAGTTCCCGTAGAAAACTTTAATGCTACGATTAATCCCAACGATATTAATAGCATTACCGTACTGAAGGATGCTGCAGCAACGGCTATTTACGGAAGCAGAGCCGCCAATGGAGTCGTTATTATTAATTCTTTTTTTAATAACACATCACAGAATAAACTTGATATTACTCCTTCATCTTATTTTGCTGTTATGACAATTCCTAAGGATGCTCTTACCCATTATTTGGAAAGTAAGAAATTTGCTTATCCAGTATATAAAACAACCAATACTTCCTATAGGTTTGACTATAGAGATGCTCTGTATTGGAATCCTGTAGTAGAAACCGATAAAAACGGAAAGGCAAAAGTTGAATTTTATAATTCTGATGCCAATTCCACATTCAGAGTGATGACAGAAGGAATCTCCGCATCCGGACTTATAGGAAGAGATGAAACCACGTATGCAGCGCAAAGCCTGATCTCCATTGATGCTAAGATTCCACAGTATCTGACAAGAACAGATGAGATGCTTATTCCTGTGGTGATTAAAAACAATTCAAAGGAGATCAGAAAAATGACGATGGATGTTATTGTTCCCAATCATGTAAAACTGAAATCATCAGACAGCCTGATTACTTTAAAGCCTCTTGAGGCAGGAAGACTATTTGTTAGAATTCAAACCGATGAAGTGGTAGATTCAAATATTCAGTTCATTATAAGATCCGGAGATTTCAGGGAAACGATGATCCTTCCGTTTAAGGTTGAAGAGAAGGGATTTCCACATCAGTTTCAGTAATAGATAATAAGACAAGAGAAATTCAGGTTACTATTCCGGAGTATATCAATGGAAGCTTGTATTCATCATACTATGTCTTTGAAAATGCGGCAATGAAAATGTTTGAAGATCTTGAAAAGTTGAAAAAGGAACCTCACGGATGTTTTGAACAATTATCCGCCACAGTTTATCCTAATATTTTTATTCTGGATTATCTGAAGCTGAACAAAAAGATTGATAATTCTACAGAAAGCCTTGTGGTTAGAAACCTTAAAAAAGGCTTTCAGAAGATGATGAGTTATAAAAATGAAGATGGTGGAGTAGGATACTTTAACAGCACTGAATCAGATGTCTCTCTTTCTGCATTTGCCTTACTGGAATTTACAGATTTAAAGAAACATATAGTGGTAGATCCAAAGTTGATCCAGGGCTTGTCTTCTTTTATTTTGTCAAAGAAAAGTGGAAACGGGCTTTTCGAAGTGCGAAAGGATTACGAATCTAAAACAGGAGTTTATTCCGAATATTACTGGGCAAGAAATATGTATGTTCTTTATGCATTGTCGCAGCTAGGTTTTACAAATGAAATTGAAGATTCTTACCAAATAATGCTAAAAAGAGCCTTGTTGAAAAAAGATTCTTATCAGCTGGCTTTATTAGCTAATGCTTCGGCTAATCTAGGAAAACAGGCAGAATATGATAATGTAATGTTTGCTCTAAATAAGCAGTTTGATGATCAGAAATTTAAGACTGAAACTACCTTTACCGGATCCGGAGGAAATTCTGCAACTGCAGAAATACTTTCGCTATATATGATGGCACTTCAGAAAGATGAAAGACTCAATCAGCAGACTATCGCAAAAGTAGCAGATCAACTTCTGAGTAGTAATGGGTACTATGGCTTTGGCTCTACCCAGGCAACGGGTCTGTCTTTGCAGGCATTATCTCAGTTCTTTATAAAAAATGAAAAATTGTATAAAACGGATAGACCAGCCATTACAATAAATAATGCTTCAGTATCATCCGGTATAAGCATTTCATCAGCTTACAAACAGGAAATAACAAGATCAATATGAGTTATCCTTCAGAAACAGGACTTCTTTATAAATTAGAATACCAATATTATACTTTGCAAGCTCCTGCAAGTTCTGATATCCCTTTAATAATGAATACAACATTAAAGTCTGAAAATTCTAAAGTAGGAGAAGCCAACCGAATGACAGTCACCATTAAAAATAAAATAAATAATCAATTACCGATGACTATTGCAAAAATTGGGATTCCTGCAGGATTGACGCTGCAAAATGCTTTATTGAAAGATTTAATAGATAAAAAACAGATTTCTTTTTATGAGATTTTTGATAATTATCTGGTGCTGTATTGGGAACATTTTGATGCTGAAGAAACAAAAACCATCAATCTTGATCTGAAAGTAGAGTTTGCAGGATCTTATACTGGAAAATCAAGTAATGCTTATCTTTATTATATGCCCGAAGCTAAATACTGGAACCAAGGTGTAAAAACTGAAATTCAACCATAGAAAGGAGAAGAAAGATGAAAGCAAGAGGCTGGAAGTTATGAAGGTCATAAAAATAACTGTTATCATTTTGTAAAGTAATTTTTATGAGATCCAGTGGTGGTCAACCTATAATTAACTTCCTTCTTCCAGCCTCCAACTTCCGACCTTTTAATCTTTCAATTCCATTTGAATAAATTTTAATAATTTCCCTCCGAAATTTATAACGCATGAAAAAAACTATTATCACGATGTTAGGGCTTGTCTTATTGGTAAGCTGTAAAACTCAACAAACTTCAGAGTCATCAAAAGAAAACAAAACATACAGTATCAGAAAAGATAAAGATCAGGATGGTATTCCAAATAAAGAAGATCAATGTCCGGAAGTGGCTGGCCCCATAGAGAATAATGGCTGTCCATGGCCTGAAACAGACGGAGATGGTGTGATTGATAAAGACGATGCCTGTCCTACAGTAGCGGGACCCCCTGAAAATAAAGGCTGTCCATGGCCTGATACCGATGGTGATGGAGTACTGGACAAAGATGATGCTTGCCCTACAGTTCCGGGATTGCCAGAGTATAATGGATGTCCCAAACCCAAATCGTATGTTGCAATGGAAGTCTCATCTTATGAGAGGCCATACATTACTCCCGGAAAGATCTATAATACCCGGGTTGGGGTAAATAAAGAAAGCAAAAAGGGCACTAAAAAGATTCAAAAAGCTATTGATTATAATAGTGAAGAGTATACTGCATTGGTTGAAAATCCGTTTGAGTTAACCAAAAAACAACCCTTATCCACTTTTTCTATCGATGTAGATAATGCATCCTATTCTAATATCAGAAGAATGATTAATTATGGACGTAAAGTAGATAAAGATGCCGTAAGAGTAGAAGAAATGCTCAATTATTTTAAATACAATTATCCACAGCCTGAAAAAAATCAACCCTTCTCTATTAATACAGAATATGGAGATGCTCCATGGAATCCAAAACACAAATTACTTAAGATCGGATTGCAGGGGAAAAATATTCCGATGGATAAGGCGCCAGCTTCCAATATTGTTTTCCTGATCGATGTTTCAGGATCTATGAATGCCGAAAATAAATTACCATTATTAATATCTTCTCTTAAAATTTTATTAAGTCAGCTACGTTCTCAGGATAAAGTAGGAATCGTTGTATATGCAGGGAATGCAGGTATTGTCCTGCCATCAACTTCTGCAGGTGAAAAAGCCAAAATTATTAAAGCTTTAGATGATCTGCAGGCAGGGGGAAGTACGGCCGGTGGAGAAGGAATTGAGTTAGCCTATAAAGTAGCACAGGAAAACTTTATAAAAGGAGGAAATAATAGAGTAGTGCTGGCGACAGATGGAGATTTTAACGTAGGAGTATCTTCTACAGGAGGTCTTGAGACATTAATTGAACAAAAAAGAAAAAGTGGAATTTTCCTTACCTGTCTGGGATATGGAATGGGAAATTATAAAGACAATAAAATGGAAACCCTGGCAGATAAAGGCAATGGAAACTATGCTTATATCGATAATTTGCAGGAAGCCAATAAATTTCTAGGACGTGAATTTGCAGGAAGCATATACACTATAGCCAAAGATGTAAAGATTCAGATTGAATTTAATCCGGAATTCGTGCAATCTTATCGCTTAATCGGATATGAAAACAGAAAGCTGAGAAATGAGGACTTTATCGATGATAAAATAGATGCTGGAGAACTGGGAAGCGGACATACAGTTACTGCTTTATACGAGATAATTCCGGCAGATGTACAATCTGAGTTTCTTCCTAAAGATACAAAGCTGAAATATTCATCCTCTTCCAGTACAAAAAACTTTGGGAAGGAGCTGGCAACAATTAAATTCCGTTATAAGAAGCCAAATGAAGAGATTAGTAAAGAAATAACGGAAGTGATTAAAAAAGAACCCTTACCAGAATCAAAAGTGAGCCCGGATTTCAAATTTGCTTCTTCTGTAGCATGGTTTGGACTTATTTTAAGAGACTCTAAATTTATAAGAAATAAAGATTTGAAAAAAATCGAGAATTTGGCAAATGATGGAAAAAGTACAGATACAGAAGGATATAGAGCAGAATTTATAAGACTTGTTGAAAGTTATAAAGCAATCAATCCATAGGATCTTTGTGCTGGATATTTGTATCCATTAACCTCTTAAAGCCGTTTCATATATTTGAAGCGGCTTTTTATTTCTTGTATTAGGATGCTTTTTAAATTAATAAAATATTGTAAAACAGTTACTTGTTTGATGGTAAGATAATTTGTTATTTTATTTTCAAAAATTATTGAAAATTAAAAAAATATAATTACATTTGTATCAGAAATTTAAAGTACAAACAAAATGCAACTTTCAGAAGCTAAAGAAAAATACATTCAGACCTGGGGAACCTTTGCTACCAATTGGGGAATAAACCGTACGATGGCACAAGTACATGCATTGCTTTTAGTGAGTGGTAAACCATTATCTACCGATGAGGTGATGGAACAACTTGAAATTTCAAGAGGAAATGCCAATATGAATCTCCGTGCTTTAATTGATTGGGGAATTGTAAGAAAAGAATTTATAAAAGGAGATCGTAAAGAATACTTTGTTGCAGAAAAAGATGTTTGGTACCTTTTCAAACAAATTACCAAAGAGCGTAGAAAAAGAGAAATTGAGCCGGTCATTTCTTTTCTGGAAGAATTAAGAAACATAGAGGATAATGATTCAGAAGAAGCTAAAGAATTTATCAAGCTAATGGATGATTTCAGTTCTGTAACCGGAAAGATCAACAATATTATGGATCTGGCGATAAAGAGTGATGATCACTGGCTGGTAGGAAAGATTACCAACCTGTTGAAGTAGAATGAAAAGGGATGAAGATCCTTTTTTATTTCATTGAAACTTTCAAAAATTATTGAAAATATAATATTTTTAAAATGTTCAATATTGATTCATATTTGTTATTCCTGAAAGGCCGCAAACATGCATTGAATAAAGCAAACCAGATTACCAATGAAAACACTAATCTTTAAGATCTGGATGTACATTACCTTCCGATCAAAACGCAAACGAACCAGAGGTGATTTTCTTAACCTTTAAAATTAAAAACGATGAAAAAATTTGTAAAATATGATTATTATGCTCAGTTGTCCTTTAGCGTAATAGCTGTTATTGCTACAATTTGGGGATTTCGAGCCTGGGGATTTATGGCTTTTTATTTCATTATTGGGATCCCTCAATTGATAAGTTTCCTGGTAAGGTTATTTATGAAGACAAAAAAATCAATACTGTATATTATTTATGGAATTACAATATTACCTGTTTGGCTTTCAATGCTATTTATTATTGTATTTCAAGGTAATAATAATGTGACAAATTTCTTCGGATTTATTTTAATCCTTGCTCTTATTTATAGCCCAATTATGGCTCTTTTGTATATTCATGAAACATATAGCCTGTATACAAAAATTAAAATGGCAGCCAATCAAAATGCTCAAAAACCAGATTCTGGCCTTTTAGATTAAAGAATAAACGAACCAGAGGCGATTTTCTTACTCTTTACAATAAAACAAGATGGAAAAGTTTATAAAATATGATTATTACGCTCAGCTATTCTTTTTAATTCTGGGGCCTCAGGCTTTTATTATAGGAGGCTTTTCGGGATTAATCTTATTCTATTTTATCGTAGGAATTCCACAACTGATAAGTTATTTGATTCGATTATTCCTTAGTATTAAAAAAACGCCTTTTTATTATGCTTATGGTATTCTTATTATACCCGTCTGGATTTCAATAATACTGGTTGTTATTTTCAAAATGGGGAATGCTGTTACAGAAATACCATCAGTGATTGTGATGATGGCTTTTTTTTACAGTCCGCTCCTTGCCATATTTTATGTTGATGAATGCCGTCATCTTTATAAATCTTTAAAATAAATGTCATGAAAACACTTAAAAACCACACCCTGATCTATGACAATGAATGTCCCATGTGTGCTGTTTATTCCAAAGGGTTTACAACATTTGGAATGCTGGATGAAAACGGAAGAGAAGCCTTTACGGAAATATCAGTCAGAAATAAAAATCTAATAGATTACAACCGGGCAAAAAATGAAATAGCACTGGTAGATCACGAAAATAATCAAGTAACATATGGCTTAGATAGCCTGCTGTTAATTATCGGAAATTCATTTCCTTTATTAGAACGAATAGCCAGAATACAACCTTTATATTGGTTCTTCAAAAAGCTATATTCCTTTATTTCCTATAACCGCAAGCAGATTATTCCATCCCGGACAATAAACCATGATGCTTCTTGTCTACCGAACTTTAATCTTAAATACAGAATAGCTTATATCGTTTTCGTAGCAGTATTTTCAGCGTATGTTTTAAGTATTTATTCAGGAAAGCTGGGAGTGAGCTTAACACCCAATTTTTTTAGAGAATTAACGGTTTGCTTAGGGCAGATTCTTTGGCAAACGCTATTTTTAAAAAACTATTTAAAAGATAAAACTTGGGATTACCTGGGAAATATGATGACCGTTTCACTAATAGGAACATTGTTTTTAATTCCTGTTTTATGGATCAATTTAGCTCCGGCTTTCTATCTCATCTATTTCGGATTCGTAGTACTTATTATGTTTCTTGAACATTTGAGAAGATGCAAAATCTTAAGTCTGAATTATCTTCCTACTATTTCATGGATGCTGTTCAGATTAACAGCTCTGGCGATCATCATTTATAAAACCTTTTAAAAATTAAAAATCCAACCTTTATATGTCCAGAATTTATTTAAAAACCCTGATCAATGCTGATATTCAAATCGTCTTTGATTTAGCAAGAAATATAGATTTACATCAGCAGTCAACCTCACGAACTCACGAAAAAGCAATTGCAGGGCGTACATCCGGATTGATTGAGGAACATGAAACCGTAACCTGGAGAGCAAAACATCTGGGAGTATATCAAACCCTTACCACAAAAATTATCAGCATGAAAAAGCCTGATCAATTTACAGACAAAATGCAGAAAGGAGCCTTCAAATCATTGCATCATCAACATATTTTTAAAAGAGTAGGAGGTAAAACACTCATGATAGATGTTTTTGATTTTGAATCTCCATTAGGAATAATAGGGAAAATATTCAATACACTATACCTCAAGAGTTATCTCACAAAATTCCTTTTGGAAAGAAATCAATTAATAAAAACCGTCGCAGAATCAACAAACGTATAATCACAATCAAGATCCCAATGACAACAACCGACTAGCTACGATGTGGCGATTTAACCCAGGATGGAATAAAATTCTATCAATACCCCACGACCCCAACAATTTATACCCAATATTCATCAATTTTAACCCATAAAAAAACACAGCATGAATTTTTTAAAGGCAGAATGGCGAAAATTAGCCATTATCAATTACGAAATCAATCCGGAAATAGTATTAAAATATCTACCGGAAGGGACAGAGCTCGATTTTTATAAAGACAAATGCTACGTAAGTTTAGTTGGCTTTATGTTTTTAAATACAAAATTATTAGGGTTGCCTATTCCTTTCCATCGTGATTTTGAAGAAGTGAATCTTAGATTTTATGTAAAGAAGAATGAAAATGGAGTAGGGAAGCGAGGAGTGGTTTTTATTAAGGAAATTGTTCCCAAGCCTGCTTTAAGCTTTGTGGCAAATTCTGTGTATAAAGAAAATTACCATACTTTACCGATGAAAAACCTAATTCGTCATAAAGAAGACGAGTTGTTAATCCAATATTCATGGAAAGACAAAAGCTGGCATTCCATTCAAATTACAGCAGAAAGTAAGGCACAACCTATGAAAGCAGATTCTGAATTTGAATTCATTACAGAACATTATTATGGCTTTACCAAAACAGAAAATAAAACCTCAGAATATGAAGTATGCCACCCCAAATGGGAATGGTATCAGATAAAAGACTATCAATTGGAAATCGATTTTCAAAAGGTCTATGGAAAAGATTTTGGATTTCTTAATCATCAGGAACCTATATCCGTAATGCTGGCTGAAGGCTCGGAAATAGAAGTGAAAACTAAAAAAATATCATTTAAATAATACATACACCATAATCTGCATTCCGAACCCCAAATCCCCAATCTATTACCCATAAAACCCACAAAAATGAAAATAATTATCGCTGCCGGAACCGGATTTCTCGGCCAAAACTTAGAAAAATATTTTACAGAAAAAGGAGATCAGGTTTATATTCTGACTCGTAGCCCTCAACGTAACAATGAAATCTTTTGGGACGCTAAAACCATTGGTGAGTGGAAAAATATTCTTGAACAGGCAGATGTTCTGATTAATCTTACAGGAAAATCAGTTGATTGTCGTTACAATGAAAAGAACAAAACAGAAATTTACGCATCAAGAATTGACAGTACAAAAGTCTTGCAGAAAGCTGTTGATGGTTGTGCTATTCGGCCGAAAATATGGTTGAATGCAAGTTCTGCTACTATATATGTGCATTCTGAAAAGCATTTGAATACAGAAGAAAACGGAATTATTGGCGATGATTTTTCAATGAATATTTGCAAAAGCTGGGAAAAAGAGTTTTTTAAAACAAAAGAAGAAGGAATAAGAAAAGTGGCACTTCGTACTTCTATTGTATTAGGAAACAATGGCGGAGCATTTCCCAAATTGAAAATGATTACAAAACTAGGATTGGGCGGAAAACAAGGAAGAGGAAATCAAATGGTAAGCTGGATTCATATCGATGATTTTTGCAGAGCCATAGAATGGATCATTCAGAATGATAGCATAGAAGGTGTCATCAATATAACTGCTCCGGCTCCAATATCCAATGATGCTATGATGAGCAAATTTAGAAAACAATTCAAGTCTCCATTGGGATTAAATGCACCTGTCTGGCAACTAGAGATTGCTTCTATCTTTATGAAAACAGAAACTGAACTATTATTGAAAAGCCGTAACGTATATCCGGAAAAACTAATGAAAGAAGGATTTAATTTTTCTTATCCAACCTTTGATGAGGCTATTTTTAAACTGTTAAAAGGATAAATCAATTTGATGTTTACACCAGCCTACAAGGTACTTCCAAATCCTCGGTAAGATAATAGCT
This sequence comes from Chryseobacterium tructae, assembly GCF_030409875.1. NCBI lineage: Bacteria > Pseudomonadati > Bacteroidota > Flavobacteriia > Flavobacteriales > Weeksellaceae > Chryseobacterium > Chryseobacterium tructae. The sequence goes on from NZ_JAUFQR010000001.1 coordinate 1,664,175, forward strand.
GCAACATAAACGATGGTAACCATCAGCAATGATAAGCTCATGTTGTCCTCTTACCAGCAGAATAGGAGAGAGTTTTTTATTCTTTTCTACCTTTTTCAGGTTTTCCTTAACGTGAATATTGGTTTCCGGAAGTAGAGCAAGCTTGCTGGCACGAAGAATATCCTTAGATTTTTTGGTAATTGTTTTTGCTCCTTTTAACTTTTCAACAATCTTTTGTGCTTCATCAGGAGTAAAGAGAAGCTCCAGATAGTCTAACGCTGCAGGAAAATCATGATCCTCAGGTTCTTTCATCCAGAGGTTATCCTTGGTCAATGTATTTTTTTTCATAGACATTTTGAACAGTGATTAAATGATAAATAAAGGTATAAAAAATACTTTATAACCAATGGCATAAAAAAGTCTGTTCAAAAGGAAAAGTAATTCAAAATACAAACTCCCTCAATATGATCATTGAAGGAGTTTGTATTTTGGTAGATAATCTGAAGATTTTACAAGATTGTCTTTACTATATTTTTAATATTTTCTAGCAAGCAATACGTTCAAAAGGAATGTCCCTGCCCAGTTACTGCTATTACCAGCATTGATTCCCATAAAATCTACACGCGCAACCGATACAGTAAGTCTGGTTTTACCACCCACATTCGCAAGACTTACAAAGGAAGATGTAAATACATCAGGATAACTTGAATTATTTCCTGCTGTAAGAATAGGATACATATTACTTACATTGAATGGAGCCCCTTGATATTCATAAACAAGAGTCATCCTACTACTGTTGGTATAACCTGTAGTATCATTAGTTCTACCAAATGCACTACTGAAAGATGTTTTGCTGATGATCCACCAAGCATCAGCACCTGTTCCTGTATCAAAAGATGCATTGGTATGGTTCGTCCAGTCTGCAATTGGTGCACTTGATCCACTGTGAGGAGGTATTGTAAGCTGGGATCCATAAATCTCCACATTACTAGGCTTAGGAAGAACAGTGAAAGATAAATCCCATGTTCCGCCTGTAGTATTTCCGTTGTTCACCACTTCAGCATACGCTCCTATAGGAATAACAAAAGAAGCAACAGGCGTATTATCTATTCGAAGGGTGTTGCCGCTTGAAGCTTGGAGTGTAATGGAAGAAGAAGAAATATTCTTGATTTTATAGATCCTTCCAGTGTAGCTTGTCGTTCCGGTTCCAATCACCGGAAGAGTAAACGTTGCATTACCCGTTCCATTATAAGTAATGTAATGGTCGTTAGCCAAAATACTATAGGTGGTTGTTGCTACTTCTTTGTAACCAGCTCTTAAAGAACCATTGATAGCTAAGGTACTATTGGGAGTTGAGGTGTTAATACCAACTTGTGCATTTAAGATCGTAGCTCCAAATAGAAAAATTGAAATGTATTTTTTCATATTTATTTTTTTAATGTTTTAGCAAAAATATAGAAAAATACTATTTGAAATCATTTTAATTGACAAATTTTAATATTATTTAATATAAATCCCTTTTGTGTGATATTTTGATTTTACGAAAACTCTTTTGTTTGGTATTGTAAGTGTCAGATAATATAGTGTTTGTGGTTTTTTATAAAGTGAAGGCATAGTTGATTATAATTGTAGAGTATTGTTTGATTTTTTATTAATGACAAAATAATATTGTTATATTTAGATTAATTATAATTTGAGGCTTGGTAGTAATGGGAATTGATAGGATACTGTGTTTTGCAAAATATGTTGGTATGATATATGCACATAGAAAAATATAAACCTGAATGAATGTAATCAATGATTGAATTCATTCCAAAAATATAAACATTATGAAAAAGTTAATGATTTCAACCCTGTTATTATTTGGTTTATCGATGAGTGTTTTTGGACAAAAACATCCGCCGGTTCCGCCGCATCCATCAAAAAATGAACTGGTCAATCTTAAGAAGCAGGAATTGGATAGAAAATACAATACAGAAAAGAAACTGATTCTGAATCATCCGCTTGCAACTAAACAGATGAAAAGAGATCAGATGAAAGCTTTAAATAAGAGATATCAGACTGAAAAACGATTGCTTAAAGAAATGAAATAATACAGATTTCTTGCACTTATTAAAATTTGAAAAGCAAAATTTCATGAAGGGAATTTTGCGAAGTTTGTGGTTTGAGATAATTTTTGTTGAAAGAGAATGCTTTTTGTGTTCTCTTTTATTGTATAAAATTGAATGAAAATAGCTTATTGATGGATTTTAAGATCAATTGGTGGAAACGTGAAACATCCAATATTTTTCCTTAAATTCGCATAAAAATTTTTAAAGTAATGAATTACGATATTATTGTCATTGGAAGTGGTCCTGGTGGATATGTTACTGCGATCAGAGCAGCACAATTGGGTTTCAAAACCGCAATTATCGAGAAAGAAAACTTAGGAGGAATTTGCCTTAACTGGGGATGTATTCCAACCAAAGCTTTATTGAAATCGGCTCAGGTTTTTCATTATATCAACCATGCTGAAGATTATGGATTAAATAAAGTGGAAGCAAGCTTCGAATTCCCGAATGTAATTCAGAGAAGCCGTGGTGTTGCCAGCAAAATGAGCAAAGGAATCGAATTCTTGATGAAAAAGAACAAGATTGACGTAATTCTTGGTACTGCAAAAGTACAGAAAGGTAAAAAAGTTTCTGTTACAGATAAAGACGGTAAAGTAACTGAATATTCAGCAAACAACATTATCATCGCAACAGGAGCTCGTTCAAGAGAGTTACCAAACTTACCACAGGATGGTAAAAAAGTAATCGGTTACAGACAGGCATTATCTCTTCCTGAGCAGCCAAAATCTATGATTGTTGTAGGTTCTGGAGCTATCGGGGTAGAATTTGCCGATTTCTATAATACAATGGGAACAAAGGTAACTGTTGTAGAATTTATGCCAAACATCGTTCCTGTAGAAGATGAGGAAATCTCTAAGCACTTAGAGAAATCTTTGAAGAAGACAGGAATTGAAATTATGACAAATGCTTCTGTGGAAAGCGTTGATACAACAGGAGAAGGAGTAAAAGCTACCGTTAAAACAGCTAACGGAACCATCACTTTAGAAGCTGATATCTTATTATCTGCGGTAGGTATTGCTGCAAACATCGAAAACATCGGTCTAGAAGAAGTAGGTATCCAGACAGATAAAGGAAGAGTATTAGTAAACGAATGGTATGAAACTTCAGTACCTGGTTACTATGCAATCGGAGATATCATCCCAACTCAGGCATTGGCTCACGTAGCATCTGCTGAGGGAATCACTTGTGTAGAGAAATCAAAGGAATGCACGTTGAGAAGATCGACTATGGCAATATCCCTGGATGTACTTACTGTCACCCTGAAGTAGCTTCTGTAGGTCTTACTGAAAAGCAGGCTAAAGAAAAAGGATACGAAATCAAAGTGGGTAAATTCCCTCTTTCTGCAAGTGGTAAAGCTACTGCTAACGGAAATACAGACGGATTTATCAAAGTAATCTTTGATGCTAAATATGGTGAGTGGTTAGGATGCCACATGATTGGTGAAGGAGTAACGGATATGGTTGCTGAAGCAGTAGTAGCCAGAAACTGGAAACTACAGGTCACGAGATTATCAAATCTATCCACCCGCACCCAACTGTTTCTGAAGCGATCATGGAAGCCGCAGCGGCAGCTTACGGAGAAGTGATTCACATCTAATCAATTATTTTTTATTATATTTAAAGCTCAGATTTTTCTGAGCTTTTTTAATAACTATCCATGAAAAAAATATTTTTTTTATTAGGGATCTTTTGTTTTACGCTCCTTTTTTCTCAAGAAAAAGAAAATAAAAGATATTTTCCTGCAGAATATGTTTTGAAGACCTCTGGAGATACCTTAAAAGCGAAAGTGAGAAATACCGGTCTTTATACCAATACAAAATACTCATTTGCTACCATTTTATTTAAAATGAAAATGATGGATGAAAAAGGAGCTACCAATTGGGTTTTCATTAATGAAGTAAGGTATATTAAAATTTTAGATGAAAATCAGAATAAACATGAATATTTTGCTTCAACAGATAAATTTCATAAGGAGAAAGGATTGGTTGAAGTCCTTTATGAAGGGAAAAATATAAATTGGTATAAAGCTTTTAATAATTCAATTCTCACACCTAAAGTTCAATTTATCAAATACCTGGTAGATAAAGATAAAAATATCCTTTATGAATATAAAGAAGATCCTTTTGATGACTTTAGACAGAGTTTAAAAAAGCTATTCAAAAATGACTCAGATTTTACAGAAAAACTCAAACAGGCCAAATCAGAGAAAGAATGTATTCAACTTTTACAATTATGGGATGCAAAATTTGGTTAGATCAGTACAGTATAAAAGTTCAGAGAGATCTGAGATTATTAAACCTAACAGGTTTCCGAAACCTGTTAGGTTTTTATTTCCTAACAACAAAAGCTCAGATTTTTCTGAGCTTTTCTAATCACAAAAAGCAGGAGAAAATATTATTTTATTTTCAATGAATCCAAGTAATAAAAAAACTACTGAATTTCTTCATTTAGTGTATAGTGATCTTTTGGAAATGATATTTTGCTAACTTTAAATTCAGCATTAAATGCTCTGTTGAACTTAAAAATATTCAACCAGTGATCCTCCTTTCTGTTAAAATAATCATATTTATAAAAATTAAACTAATTATATCAAGCACTTTCCTTACATTTATTCAATGAATTTTGAGAAAGTAGGACTTGTTTTGTCAGGGGGCGGTACCAAAGGAATCGCTCATGCAGGGGTATTGAAATTCTTAAAGGAAAAAAATATAGAAATAGACATTCTTTCCTGCTGTAGCGCAGGGTCTATTGTGGGATGCCTTCACGCAGTAGGAAAGACTCCTGAAGAAATTTTGGAATTTTTCAATTCCGTCTATTTTTTTAACTGGAAACATTTTGCATTCAATCAGCCAGGGTTGGTTTCCTCTATTATTTTCAGGAACTATCTTAAGCCTATTTTTCATGATATGAAACTGGAAGACCTTGATATTGACGTGAAAATTGTAGCGACAGAATTGGTAGGAGGTACTCAAAAAATTTTTGATAAAGATTTTGAAATTGTAGATGCTATCATTGCTTCCTGTTCTATTCCCGGAATTACTACACCCTATATCATCGGGGATGAAATGTATTGTGATGGTGGAGTACTGAACAACTTCCCGGCAGATATCATCAGAGACGATTGTGATAAACTTATCGGAGTATTTGTTTCTCCACCCAATGATGCTAAGATCAAGGATTTAAATTCCATTAAAGCCATTGTTCCCGTTCATATGATCTTCTCTCTTATAGAATAGAAAAGGTGAAATTCGATTACTGTGATTGGTTTATTTCCTCTCAAAAACTATCTACTTATGGTACTTTTGAACGTGGAAAAGAACGTTTGGAGCAGATTTTTGAGATAGGCTATACAGCAGCCAAAGAAAGCTATGATGGCAGTCGTTTTCTTACAGAACTAAAACAAGCCGGAACATAAAAAGCAGAATACCGGAAGAGGGGAGTTGGATTACCTAAAAGCTAATTTCTGTCTAAATAGAATTGAGATAATAAGTTGCATGGAAATGAATATTGTAAACATTTCCAACTGCTCTCTTCCGGTTTCCTGCCGGAACTTAGCTTATGCTTATATTACTTTTTAACGACTTGTGCGTCCTGACGTACAATTTCCTGATCATTGGAATCATATACTACTAGAGTATAAGGAGCTTTCTTTGCAGAATCGGTCAGATAGTTTCTCCAAACCTGATAGCTATGGCCGTCATTATTAAAATTGAAATAATAATTACCACCCGTACCATCAGGAATAAGTTCCCCATCGCTGATAATCATACTAGGTTTAGCTGTGATGTTGGCATTGGCGTTCCATGATTGATACAGATATTTTCCATTAGGTTGTTTATCAATTCTGATCTTAAATTTTTTAGTTTTAATGATCACGGTTTTAGGAACCTTTTGGAAAGTGGAAGAAACTATATTGTTTTGGGGTAAATCCGGAGTTTCTTTAGCATAAACAAAAGAGATTTGAGCCAGGGAGAAAACTCCCAATAAGAAGTACTTAATCATATTATAATGGTTATTGGTTAGCTCTCAAGCTCCATCAAATATGAAGCCATTGTTTATATTAGAATAGTTTCCCGAATCCAGTTGTTCAGTTCATAACGATGCTTAATGATTTTTGAAAACCATGCATAGTCTTTGTATTGTTCCGCATAATTCCTGGAAAAGGTCATGATGTTTTTTTTATAACTAAAAAGGCCTACATTACAATTAGTCCTTAATACTTCAAGACGCTTATTCAGCCATATTTTATCTTGAGGAGAACCGGATTGGTGATGCCTGATGAGAATATTGATAATTCCTGTATCAATTCTATCTGTTGATTTGAGAATCCTGTCGAGTTCTGCCGTAAGTATTTCATCGTCTATATATACAATTTCAGGAATATTTTCATCGTCATTCTGAAATAAATGTTCGAACTCTTTATCACTAAGTATAGGGCGGGAGGCATGTATTACTTCCTGTGCAGATTCATAGCTGCTGTTCTGTTTATAGATAAATATGGCAGGAATATCCATTTTCAGGCGGTTATAAGCTTCAATTTTATGATGACCGTCTATAATGAAAGAAGTACTCATTTCAGGATCTGCATGATAAAGGCTGGAAAATACTAATGCTTTAGGTTGGTCTCCCTTCCTGATACGGTCTATGTAATAAATTACTCTTTCTTCATCCATACTGTTGATTTCCAGAGTAAGGATGTAATTGAAATCTTTGAAAGGAAAAAAACCGCCAGAAAAAAGCCTGTCAAAAAGTAATGGTTCTTTACTTGTTGGAGATGGTCTATGTATATGGAAATCAGAATCTTTAAAATGCATTGTGCCTGGAAATACTTGATAACTTCCGTTTTCAAAAAGCTGAAGAAAATCCTGTATACCATGCATTATTTCTTCTTCTGTTCCCTCAATAAGAGCATGATTAAGCTGATCAGCCATGTTAATCTGTTCCTCTTTTGAGAGTTCTGAGACTGCATAGTATTCGCCAACACTGCCTCTGCAGTCCGGCCAGTTAACAGCAATTGGGCGGCGTATAACCAGGCAACTGGCAAAACCATCAAATAAAAGTTTAATGATTCCTTTTCCGTGAGTAACAGAAATTTCCATTATGAGCTATGAAACTGACGTATAGTTGGCGAAAGCCTCCTCCAGACTGTTAAATTTCCCTTTAAACTCATCAATAGGGCAATCCTGAAGAATATTTCCTTTATGAATAAGAATAACCCTTGTACAAAGCGCTTCTACCTCCTGCATGATATGCGTGGAAAGTAGAACTGTTTTCTGTTGTCCGATTTCTTTAATTACATTTCTGATTTCCAGAATCTGGTTAGGGTCTAATCCATTGGTGGGTTCATCAAGAATTAATAAATCCGGTTGGTGGATAATTGCCTGTGCTAATCCTACCCGTTGTTTATATCCTTTGGATAGCTGGCCTATCTTTTTTGATTTTTCCGGGGTAATACCTACCAATTCAATTACTTCATCTACTTTAGATTCAGAAATTTTATGGATATTGGCTACGAACTGCAGATATTCCTTTACATACATTTCCAGGTAAAGTGGATTGTTTTCTGGCAGAAAGCCTATTTTTTTCTTGCTTTCGATCTCATGTGTGGAAATATTGAATCCATTAAAAATAATTTCACCTTCATCAATTTTCAAGGCTCCTACAATAGATTTCATCAAGGTAGATTTTCCGGCACCATTGGGACCTAAAAGACCGATGATTTCATTTTTATCAATAGAAATATTGATATTGTTTAGGGCAGTTTGTTCACCAAATTTCTTGGTCAAATTGTTTATCTGAAGCGGCATAATTTTTAATGTCTTTCTGCAAAAATAAAATAAAAAAACTCATTCGATGGAATGAGTTTCGCAATATTTATAAATAATAATTATTTTTTTGCTTTTTTCTTCGATCCGGAAGCAGAATTATTACCAGGTGCTGTACTTGCTCCTCCTTTTTTATTGCCTTCTGGATTGACAGCGGAAGCTTTATCATACATGGCGTATTTACCATTTGTTCTTCCGAATACTTTATCAACCTGTTTTTGAGTTAAAAACTGTGATTTACCCACATACTTTCTATTTTTATTGATGTATTGGATAAATTGTACAGTAGGCTGACCATAGTTTTTCTCATAGTGGAGTTCGATAATATCATTAGGAAGCTCCAATACAATATTTTCTTCGGGAGCGGAAATAAAACCGTCCATAATGAGTTTATAAAGCCCTGAAACGTCTCCGTTCAGATTTTGAAATGAAAAAGCTCGGATTGTATTCAGGTTGCTGGTGTTCAGATCCTGATAATTGACTGTATACTTGTCTTCTTTTTTATATAAACCAACAGAGTTGTCTTTACCGATTTCCACCAAACTTTCATTTTTCAACACTTTAATCTGAGAGAAAACCGAAATACCGAACATACATGTAATAAGTAGAATTATTTTTCTCATGGAATGAATTTTAATGTTTTATAAATTGGTGCACATAAATTTACAAATAAAACGGCTAAAAAGCAATTTTATTCCTTCTGACAAAAGTAATACTTTTTTTTAACATCTATAAGAAATGGCTAGATAGGGAAAGGTTTTTATTGGTGCTTTTAATTGATTTAAAATCAGTTGTTTAATTCGTTTTTATTGAAAATATTTCTACTTCCATTGATTATATATTCAACGCATAGGAATGATGTAATATATTGAAAAACAGATGCAAAATAACTAATATGAAAAAATGACCTTCAAAAAAAGTAAATAAATGTTAAAATGATAATTTGGAAGATGGAAATTGAGAATAATACATAATAAATCCATTCATAAGGTGTTAATAAACAGTTATAATAGTTTATTTTTTGAGAACAGAGATATGAAATTTTCAAATTCTTGCCTGTAACTTCTTCCCACGGGAATCTGATGAGTTCCTAAATGAATCTCATGATTGTTGAAAGCTGTTACAAAGGATGTATTGATGATAAAGGATCTGTGGATTCTTATAAAACCTTTTGAGGTAAGAAGCAGTTCCAGGTCTGTGATCTTACTTTTTGAAATGAAGTCTTTGTTGTCAGATAAAGTTATTTTGATGTCATTTCCTTGGCTTTCCATGTAAATGATGTCTGAAAGAGGTAGTTTTCGATGCATTCCCTCGATTTTAAGAATGATAAAATCATCTTTTGAATCTGTGACATTCCTTAATATCCGTTCTACAGATTTGAAAAAGCGGTCAAAGGTGATGGGTTTCAGAAGATAATCTACAGCTTCAAGTTCAAATCCTTCAACGGCAAACTCTCTGTAAGCGGTCGTGAAAATAGTCTTAGGTTTTTGAGAAAGTGATTTCAAAAAATCGATTCCACTGAAATGAGGCATCTGAATATCAAGAAACATCAGGTCTATGGGCTGATTTTGAAGGAGTTTGTAGGCTTCAAGAGCATTTTCTGCCTTCCCGATCAATTTTAAATGATCGATTTTGGAAATATGATTTTCCAGCAATGCTGCAGCTAAAGGTTCGTCATCTACAATGATACAGTTAATCATATTGTGAAGGAGTCGTTATTTCAACATTAAAAATATTGTTTTTCCGGGAAATAAGGAAGGTGAAATTTCCTTGATAATGATGCTCCAGCTGTTGTCTGATATTCTGAAGCCCAATTCCTGTTTCATGATGAACGACAGGAGTGATGAAGGTATTTTCAATTTTGAAAACAGAGCTTTTTTCATTGGATTCTAGTTCTATCTTTATTTCTGTTGGGCCAGAATTTTTCCCCGCACCATGTTTAAAGGCATTTTCCACTAAGGTAAGATAGAGGAGTGGTGGAATGAAATTGGAAGATTTTAATGCGGTTTTCTTGGTTATTTTTAATCTTTCATCAGAATAACGAAGGCTTTCTAAGGCAATATAATTATCAATAATACTAAGTTCATCTGCCACAGAAACCCATTTTTTTTGCCCTTTGTACAGAATATAGTCCAGAATATCTGAAAGCTGACTGATGGATTGGGAGGTTTTATCGGAATTACTAATGGAAAGAGAATAGATATTATTCAGAGTATTGAACAAGAAATGGGGATTAAGCTGTGCTTTAAGGGATTTCAGTTCCAGTTCGGTTTTTTCCTTTTGCAGTCTTATGCTATTTTCTTTTTCATTTTTATAGCGCATAAAAAACATCATTGAGATAAAGATAAAAGCTCCGCTGATCATTGGGAATGTATAATGGAACAAAAGATACTGGATGTCTGTGAAAATGCTGATCAGGCTATCTTTTGTTTCATGGGTGAAAAAAGGTTCTGCAATGTGAACAATAAAGATCCTGTTGACTACCGAAATACAATACAAGCTTAGAATAAGATAGATTGAAAACTCAACATACTTTTTTCGGTCAAAAAAATATCGAATCAGGAAATAGTAGATAAAATTAGCGCCCAAAATCTGAAAAATCCAGTGGCAGAAATTATAAATCACAGACTGATTAAACATCTCACCACTATAGTCTCCATAAGTTTTGACGGTTCCAAACAAAAATAAAGCGATCCAGAAAAACAGCTGGAAGTATAGATTTTGTCGATTATAAGTGAAAGGTTTGATTGTCATTATTATCAAAAATATAAAAACTTAGGATAAAGCTGGCAGAATTGATGTGAAATCCGATACAATGAGGGTAGATAACGTCATTGAAATTGTAAACAACATGTTTTGTCATTGGGATCTGAATTTCTGTTTTCTGCATTACTTGTTTAAATGAAGTCTTGTTTTTATCAAAATTTGTATAAAAAAATATGACAACAGAGCGTTCGGAAAGGCTTTATGGATTAGATCATTTGAGATCATTAGCTATTATACTGGTTTTATTGTTCCACTACCGGGCATTTCAACATCCGGAGTGGATTGAAATAATGGGGAAATTTGGCTGGACAGGAGTTGATCTTTTCTTTGTGCTAAGCGGTTTTTTGATTTCAGGCCAATTGTTTAAGGAAATGCAAACTAAAAGAACAATACGTTTGAAGACATTTTATATCAAACGTTTCTTTCGGATCATTCCTGCCTATTTCTTTACACTTTTTCTGTATTTTACAGTACCTTTTTTCAGAGAACGGGAAGCTTTACCACCGTTATGGAAATTCATAACCTTTACGCAAAATTATGGTTTAAATGTGATTGATCAGGGTACATTTTCTCACGCATGGTCATTGTGTATTGAAGAACAATTTTACCTTATTCTCCCTTTGTTTCTTTTGTTGATACTGCCTTCTAAATTATTTAAATATTTACCCGGTCTGATGGTACTATTCATTGTGTTTTCAATCACCATGAGGCTGATAATATGGAATACATCTATTGTCGGAATGGAAACTAATTCTCTGGAATTCTGGCGTACATGGTATATGACAATATATTACCCCACTCATACAAGATTGGATGGCCTTGTAATGGGTGTTTTAATCAGCTATTGTATGCAATATTCTTCTGGTTTTAAAAGAAAGGTTCATCAGAATGGGAACGGCCTTTTTCTGGTAGGCATAGTGTTATTGGGCATTACTTTTTGGATTTGTAATGAACAGGCTTCGGAAATGGCTTCTGTATGGGGATTTACATTGGTAGCAATAAGTTATGGCTGTATTCTGATGTCTGCAATTTCTACATCTTCATTCCTTTCAAAATGGAAATCTTATATTACGGCTGAACTGGCGGCTTTATCTTATGCCGTTTATCTTTCTCACAAGGGAGTAATCCACATGATTCAGACCCTTTTTGAACAATTTAATCTTGAAACTTCAGATATGGGATGCCTGATTGTCTGTTTAATGGGATGCCTTATAAGTGCTTTGCTGTACAGGTTTTTTATTGAAAAGCCTTTTGCTAATATGAAAGACAGGCTTTTAAAAACAAGAGAATAGAGTAGCTTTTACTTTATGGGTTGGCTGAGATCTTCTTTGGCTGGAGCAAGTTGGTCTCTTCCCCTTTCAAATCCTTGTATAAACAAATAGAAAATCGAAGAAAAAACAATAATAATGACAACTACAGACCATAAGATTTTCTGAAGTGTAGATATTTTTAATCTAAATACACATAGGATAACCAGAGCTATTGCTATAAAAACAAGTAAGAATATTCCCATTTGTTTAAATATATATTGAAAAGATACAAAAAAGCATGCGAAAATATTTTGTAAGAGGAATAAATTGATCAACCAATAATAAGAGACAGCTTCTTTTGGGGCTGCCTCTTAGTATTGATGAGTGTTATTTCTAAAAAATTACTTGGACGTAATACTTTTCAATACTACATTTTTAATAGCTGCTTCCTGAAAGCTCCAATGCTCACTGTTTTTAGGCATTTGGTTCTCAAGAATGATTAAACTTGTATCTGTGGATGGGAAATATGTATTAAGACAGGTAAATCCATCTCCAAGTCCTGTGACAGCATAATAATCAAGCCCGGATTCCTTGATGAATCTGATATTATATCCAAATCCCATACTTTCTTTCCCAAAAACATTGTGTTGAGAAGAAGTAGAGGGTGTGAGGATAAGCTTTTGAAATTGAGGTGAAAGGAGTTTTCCCTTAAATAGAGCCTGATCCCATTTTGCAAGATCTTCTACTGTAGAAACCACTCCGGCTGCGGGGGTAATCTTATCATTTAAAAATGAATGATCTACTTTTTCAAACTGATTATTCTCGCTTCTATAACCCGGAACGAGCGCTTGATTATTGTTGTTATTGTAAACGAATGTTCTCTCCATTTTCAACCTTTTAAATAGAGAATTGGCAAGCTCTGTAAAGCTCTTACCTGTTGTATTCTGGAGAATTTCTCCTAAAAGCGTGTAAGAAAGATTTCCATATTTAAACTGTGATCCTGCTTTAAAAGCGACCGGTTTTTCAATATCTGTAATACCATGAGTATGATTTAAAAGATGATGGATCGTTACAGTATCTGCCCAGGACTGAGTAAGTGAAGGAAGGTATTTTTTAATAGGAGTCTGAAGGTCAAGTTTTCCCTGTTCCGCAGTTTGTAATATGAGAACAGCAGTGATTTGTTTGGAATTGGACATGATTTCAAATTGGTCATCGGTTTTTAAAGCGATCTTTTTTTCAAAATCTTTATATCCATTGGCCTTTAGAAATGTTGCTTTTCCATGTTGAGAAACCAAAACTACTCCGTTGAAGTTCAATGGGGTAGATGCTGTTATGATACTATCAATTTTTCTTCCATAAGAAGGCATTTTTTGTGCATTTACAGAAACAGACAGTAATGTAGAAATAGCAAGCGGCAAGAATAATTTTGTTTTGATCACGGATTTATTTTTTGTAGTAATCATATGCTGCCTTGGCAATGTCTGCAATAATCGCTTCTGAATTTTCAAAAGTTTCGTAGGTATCATGTACAAAAACAGCAATATATACTCTCTTTTTACCGGAGAGTTCAATAATTCCATAATCATTAATGGCTCCGGTCATTCCCTCTTTATTAGTGAATGAGGTTCCGGTACGATGAGCTACTTTAACATCTTTAGGCAGCTTACCTTTAAGTCTTTTGAGTCCGGCCACATTATTCAACATGGCTGTATAGAGCCATTGTGTATGTTCTTTGTTCAGTATTTTTCCGGTATAGAACTGCTCCAGTAATCTGATGGCTTCATTAGGAGTAATGGTATTGATAAATTGTGAGTCCCAGTCCTTATGCATCCCTTCTTCATCGTTCTTAATGACAACATCTTTACTATTAATGAAATTTGCAGATATTCAGGGCCTCCAATCAGTCTGATCAAAATGTCTGTCAGATTATTATCACTATATACAACCATCCAATGAATGCATTCTTCCAGGCTGAGTTCCCTATTTCCTTCCGGATATTTTTCTTTAAACGGACTGTGGGTATCCTCCAGAAGTTCTTCTTTTTTAATGTAAATTTTTTGTTGCAAAGAAAGTTCTCCCCTTTCTACTTTGTGAAGAATAGCCAAAGCCACAGGGAATTTAAAGGTGCTTAACATAGGAAGTGGCTTATTGCCGTTGATTTGGGTTACTTCATTTTTGGGAGTTCCCACTGTTAAGATTGATACTCCTACATCAGCCTTTTTATGAGCAAGAATGGCTTCAATTGCCTTTTTTAATTCTGGATTGGTATTGTTTTGTGAAAAAAGCGGAAGGCTTAAGAATAGAATGAATAGGGTAAGAATGATTTTCTCTGACTTCATTTTGTGATGATTATTTGAACAGGTTTTTGGTTTCCAAATATATGTATTTCCGCTATCTCTTTTTCAATTTGAGTTCAATATTTTTCATTCGTCAGAAAAATGCCATCTGAGGTAAATCAAATGGCATTTTAAATATATTCTCTGTTTTTCAGATGCGTTTTTTGAGTCGAGTGGCTTTATTACAATGTACTCAGTTTACCCAGATCTTCATCTCTGCGGTTACCATATATCTGAATTGTAGAAAGTTCATTTTCAATGCTGCTAAATTCTTCATGAGTAAGAACAATATCTGCTGCACCAAGATTCTCTTTAAGCCGATCTTTATTTTTAGATCCTGGAATAGGAACAATAAAGTCGTATTTATGGAGCATCCAGGCTAATGAAATTTGAGCAGGAGTAGCATTTTTGTTGAAAGCGAATTCCTGTAATAGACTCAATAAAGGTTGGTTGGCTAGGATATTTTCTTTTTTGTAACGGGTAATGACACGCCTTGCATCAAATCCTGTAAATGGAGTGTCTGCATTTATTTTTCCTGATAAAAAACCTCCTGCCAAGGGTGAAAACGGAACAAATCCGATGTTTAACTCCTGACATAAAGGAATAACTTCTTTTTCAAACATTCTTTCCATGATAGAATACTCACTTTGTATGGCTGTGAGAGGAGTAACAGCATGGGCTCGCTTTATCTCATCAGGAGTAGCCTGAGATTGTCCCCAGCCAAGAATTTTTCCCTCCTGGATAAAATCACCCATAATTCCGGCAATATCTTCAACCGGAATATCTTTGTTTACCCTGTGCTGATAATACAGGTCAAGATGATCTGTATTTAAATTTCTTAATGAATTTTCTAGTCGGGTTTGGATGTCACGCTTTAATTCTTTTGCTCCTGTTGTCCAGGCTTCTCTGATCAGAAATTTACTTGCTATTACGGTGTCATGACGGACTTCCCTTAATGCTTTACCAATCAGTTCTTCATTGGCTCCGGCAGCATATATTTCTGCCGTATCAAAGAATGTACAGCCTAGATCGAAGGCCTGTTGAATCAATTGAATAGATTCTTCTCTTGTAGGAGGAGCTCCGTATCCCATGCTTAGCCCCATACAACCATATCCCATGGCAGAAACTTGCATATTTCCTAATTTTCTTGATTTCATTTTCTTTTGTTTTGAATTGATAAGACAAAATTCTTCAAAAGAAAACTTGAACTGTTTACCATTTGGTAAAAAGCGTTAATGGATATTTCGTCGTATTCTGCTCAGGGACTGTTGAGTAATTCCAAGATAGGATGCAATATAGGATAATGGGATGCGGTTAACCAGTGTTGGGTATTTCTCCATAAACTCAAGATAGCGGGTCGTGGCATCCTGAGATACAAGCGGAGAAACCCGTTCTAGTTTTTGTACCAATGCTTTATTGTGTATTTTTTGAATAATCTCATTCCAGTTTATAATCGTATTGGAAATTTCTTCCCAATCTTTTACTGAAAATGTAAGAAGTTTACAATCTGTTGCAGCCTGGATGTATTCTGTAGAAGGTACATTTCTCAAGTTCATTAGTAAATGATTCTCCTCCAAAAAGATCTTGGTGATTTCATCTCCTTTATTGTTGTAATAACAGACTCTGAAAATACCATCAATGAGGAATCCTACTTCCCGAAGTACTTTACCTGCTTCAGCAAAATAATCATCTTTGTGAAGTTCAGCTATTTTTCCTTTGCCTGAAATAAAGTCAATCTGTTGTTGGTTCAGGTTTCCAAAACGGAGGATATATTCTATGAATTCATTCATGATGAAAAGGTATAAAAAAGTTTTTCTTTGCGGTTTACCATTTGGTAATTTTTATATTTAGATAGATTGTGATCTGATATTTTTTAACTTAATGGATGGCTTTTATCGGATGTCAAAAAAGAATGTTTTTTGTTAATTAAAGATACCTTTTGTTGAGGGATGAGCAGTAAAAACGGGTACTACATTATTTGTTACTAAATTTATTTCTTTTATTGTTCTAAATAAAATCAATGTGTTAATGTATTGATTATTAATTGTTTTGTTGTTTTGTATTTTAGGTGAGGGATATTTGTAGGATGTATTTTTTCTGTAGGATGTGTCTGTTTTGTTATTTTCGTTAAACTTTCTCAGAAAGATGTAGTATTGATTCATTTTACGATTTAATTTTTATTTGTAATTAATTTATGACAGACCTTAGATTCCCGAAGAGTGGATATTTTATAGTAAGTATATTCTGCTTCTTTTTTTTAAATAGTTGTACGGGAGGTAATCTGTCTATGACCAATTTTGATTATCCATTGCTTCATAAAAATGAAGTGTTGCGTCTTGCCGGTAATTATGGGGAATGTATGTTGCTGAATGAAGAATACCTTCAAAAGGCCCAACAAGAAGGCTATAGTGATGGAGAAGCTCTTTGTTACATTAATATGTCTAATATATCTGTAAGTATTGGGAACTATAAGAAAGGCCTTGTATTTTTGAAGAAAGCAGAGGTCATCCTTCAAAATTCAAAAAATGAAGCTCTGAAAGCTAAGCTTTATCAGGAGTACGGCCAATTGAGTAAAGTAACCGGATTGTATAAGAATGCCTTGGGGTTTAATTCAAAAGCATTGTATTATACCAGTAAATGTCCATTAGAGGATAAGAGAAAGTATTTTTTAAACAGAGTATTTTCAAACAGGGGTGATTTTTTATATGAAACAGGAAGCAAAGATTCTGCACTGATCTATTTTCACAAAGCAAGAAACGTGATCAATACTCCTCTGATAAATTGTTTAATTGCCAAACATCATTTGCTGCATACTGCACTTATTGATTCTTCTAAATTATATGTTGACAGATCACTAGAGCTTGTAAAAATGGATACCATCCATTTAAATGCACAAACAGGAATGGTATATAGGGTCGCTGGAGACTACTATAAAACACAAGGTAACTATGCTGAAGCGCAAGTTTTTTATCAAAAGGCGCTTGATGTCTTTTTAGAGACCAAACGCGCATATAATATTCCATTTATTTATCAGTCTATAGCAGAGACCTACAAAGGAATGGAAAATAAGGAGAAGGAAACTGAATATGAAAATAAGTATCTGGATGCAAAAACAAAACTCTCTAGAGATCAGAATGAAACGGTGAATCTTTTGATAGATAAAGTGCTGACAGAAAAAGAAAATGATGTTGAGGTCTTTAAGCTCAAATTGTTTGCGAGTTCAGCAGTCTTGATATTGATCATTGTAATTGGGTTTGTTTTGAAATATAGAACAATGAAAAATAAAAAAAGCCAGCTACGAGAAGAGACTACTATTCTGAAAAGTAAGACTGAGCTCTTAGCCAGCGAAACAGAAGTTCTTGCCAGTAAAGTGAATGAAAGTTTTAGTGACCTTGTTCAGTTGGCGAAAAGAAATGATTCTGCTTTTCTTACCCGTTTTCAGGAAGTGTATCCGGATTTCATAGAAAAACTATTGGATATTAATGAAGACTTATCAAGCGCTGATCTTCATTTGTGTGCGATGATTAAACTTAATTTCAGTTCAAAAGAGATTGCCACATATATGTCTATCCTTCATAAGTCTGCCCAGCAAAGAAATACAGGTTGAGAAAAAAACTTAATGTTCCCAGCGACCAGGATCTTTATGTTTTCTTTCAAGGATTAGACTCTTAATATATTATAAGTAATAAGTAATAAAGCCGTCTTAAATTTTGAAAGATGATTATTGTTATCGCTATCCTTTTAAGGATAGCTTTTATTTTTTATAAAATGCTGTGGTTCTAATATAAAGATGTGAAAAAGTGCTTAAAAGGTTACCGTCTTTTCTTTAAAACTGGCAGAGAGTGGGGGGCATTAGATATCACAAAGCGATGAGGCAAGTTTGGTATGAAACGGAAGGTGCTGGGATAAAAAGAAACCTTTCCGTCTATTTTTTGTTCACTTCACATTCAAGATATATCAACATTTGACCGTTCATTTTTATTCTGATTGATGATGAAGTATTGTGTTTAGTAGATTATTTTCTATGTTTTTGCAAGAATTTATGTGCTTTTTTGTGTTATGATATAAGATATTTGTTGAAATTTTCACTTATGGATGAATATTAATTAAATCTCTGTGGGTGTTTTTATTTTTTTTTATAAAAAGATTAGTTAAGTTGAAAGCAGCTTATAAAGAGTAGCTTATAAAAAAGGAAATCGTTTTCGGTAACGATTTAGTAATGGTGCTAATTGCATACATTCTCATTCATTTTCCTTGTAACAACATTACAAATGTAGAAAAATCTTTCCCAAGTTGGGAAGAACTTGGGAAAGATTCTCATTTTTAATAACAAAGTTTGTGATTTAAATCAGGAAAACCAGATTTTAAAATCTGGTGCTTCCAGTAAAAAATACGGACTATGAAATACTCTTTACAAAATATCATTTTAGAGATACACAAGAAAGAAGATAAGGTTTCATCACAAAACAAAAGTCTGATTGATGAGGCACATGAAATGATGTTATATCTCCAAGACTTATTGCTTTCAGTCAAAAAGTTAATTGCTGAAGAGAAATTTAAAAATGACGTAGAGGAGATTACTTTCTTTCGCAATACAAAACCGCAGATACTCGGGAAATTGATTTACTATAATAAGGTTTATCGTACCGAAACGGCCTGTCCAGTTAGTAATGGTAAAATGTATAACAGCTACTTTTCTAAACAGTTGACTAATCTGAAGCGGGAGTATATTGAGCATATATGTAATTCCGATTTCTATAGGTATTACCGCTCGGGAAGAACAGATCGTGATAACTCATATTTTAAACGAGGCAATATAAACTATCACGATGGATTAAACAGCATTGTATTCGAAATGGATCCATCTTTTTCAACATTTTTCGACTATAAAGTTTCTAGAATTATTGCGAATGAATTACTCTATTCGTACCTGCTTACAAAAATCAATCCCGATGAAAACCCTGATCTGATTTTGCAAAACTCGGAAAGTTACAAAGATATATTCTGGACGGACAGTAAAAATTCTCTTGTTGAGCTAATTTATGCCCTCCATGCTTCAGGGGCTATTTCACACGGCAAGATTGGTATCCGAAAAATAAGCCTAATGTTCCAAATACTTTTCCGGATCCCATTAAATGATCTACATCATGCTTTCCATCGAATGAAAACAAGGGCAGGTTCCCGAACGGCATTTTTAGACCAACTCAAAATATCCCTCGAAGAATATATGGATAAAGACCTTTAGCTGTTTCAATACAGTAATTTAAAAGCAGTACTCAAAACGTACTGCTTTTTCTTTGCCCATATATGCCAATTGGCAAATGTTGATAAAACTCCCTCTCAACATATCTACAATACATTTAAATCCTTATGAAACAAGGGTTTTTCCTGTTTGCAAAAAAAATTCAAAAAACTGCCAAACCAATTGGCAAGGCTTGGCAGACAAACACTGCCACCTTTCACAATTTTGCATAGTGAACTTTAAATGCTGTGCAATGAAAATTATAACCATTGAAGAAGAAGCGTGGCAACAGCTAAACAGCCGTATCAATGCCATTGCCGACTACCTGAAAAGACAGGAAGATGAAAGCTATGATGACCTGTGGCTCAATAACCACGAGGTATGCCAATATCTGCACATCAGCGAGAAAACATTGTGGCGTATGCGTACCAAAGGCGAAGTAGCTTATTCAAAAATCTACGGTCAGTATTTCTACACCATTGGAGCAATTAAGAATATGCTTAATACTAATGCCATACAGAGCAGTGATGAGTTTGTACAGGAGCTAATGGCAAAAGGCAAAAGCTATATCGAAAAAGGTAGAAAGCTAAAGACCACTAAAAACCCTTAAAAGTATTTTTCCTATGAATATTGACAGAATGGAATTTTTGGCGTGGATGGAACGCCTGATGGGTCGCCTCGATATGTTGGGTGATAACATAGATGGTTTACAAAAGAAACGTAATAGTATCGACGGCGAAGAATTGTTGGATAATCAGGATTTGTTGCAAATGCTAAAAATCAGTAACCGTTCCCTGCAACGGTATCGCTCCATCGGTAAACTGCCCTATTATACTATTAGCGGTAAACTGTATTACAAGCTGTCCGATGTGCATCAGTTCATAAGGGAAAGTTTCAACCCTCCTACAAAATGAACGCCAATAAGTGACAAACACTGCCTTTGAATGCCACTTCGGGCAATGCGGTGAATGCTTCCTTTACATTGGGCGGTGAACTTTTAAAATTTTGAGACTATGAGTGAAGAAACCACAAACAAACAGGAAATGCCAGAACAATTATCGGACATATTATTGGTGCTGGACAAAGAAAAAATGAAAATCCAAGCCGTAAAGAGTATTGATGAGAATGGGAAAATGGAAACCGTTGAACCCACGAAGAAAAACCAAAATCAGTTTATGCGTGTAGACAAGAGTGGCGATTTCTTTTCCAACTTCTTCTCCAATTTTTTTAGCCAGTTAAAGAACCCTACTAATTTTTCATTTTTCAAAGTGCCTGCACCTATCGCCGTTGAGAAAGCACAGGAAATGCAGAAGCAGGTAGATAAACCAACTCCCGAAGGCGAAAAAGTAATGAAAGAACACGAGGTAAAAACGGGACCTCAACAGGATATAAAACAAGAAAATCAAAAAAATATGGAAACAGCACAGACAACGCCGGATGTAAGCGAATACCGCTACAAACCGGAGCAGATTGATTGGGACACAATGACCAATCTCGGATTAAGCAAGGAATACCTTGAAAAGAGAAACCTGCTTGACCCTTTACTGAAAGGTTATAAAACTAATGAACTCTTACCAATTGGTGTTAACCTGGGCGGTACTATTCTCCGTACAGATGCCCGCCTGTCATTGCAGCAAGCCGAAGACGGAAAAGTTGTGGTGGGAATACACGGCATCAGAAAAGAGCCTAATCTACATTTTGAATTTTTTGGACACAAATTCACGGATGAAGACAAGAAAAACCTGCTCGAAACACGTAATATGGGGCGTGTAGTTGATTTGAAAAACACCAAAACAGGCGAACTAATGCCATCCATTATCAGTATAGACAGGCTGACAAACGATGTAATTGCACTGCGAACGGATTTTATAAAAATTCCCGATGAAATTAAGGGAGTGAAATTGGACGATGCCCAAAAGCAAACATTAATAGAGGGTAAACCGCTAAAGTTAGAGGGAATGATTTCCACGAAAGGAACTGAATTTTCAGCAATGGTACAGTTCAATGCAGACAAGCGTTATGTTGAGTTTCTGTTTGACCGCAATAATTCCAACAGGCATACCCAAAGCAACGGTAAAATCCAAAACAATGGACAAAGTAACCAGCAAAGCCAGCCACAGGAAGCTCCAAAAACATTCAGAGGCAAGGAACTGACCGATGAGCAGCACAAGGATTTCAAAGCTGGGCAGACGGTTTACATTGACGGATTGAGGGATAAAAAAGGGCAACCGTATCAAGGTTATATCACTTTCAACAAGGAAACAGGAAAAACCGACTTTGCCTTTCCAAGCCAGGTTAAGGCACAGGCAAAACCTGCCGAAACAAATAAAACGCAAGTTGCCGTCAATTCGGAGGGAAAGACCAACGAAGCGACCAAAAATATCAACGAGGCTTTGAAGTCCGGACAGCAAACACCTAAAAACAAACAACAGCAGGAACAACAAGAAAAGCCTAAAGCACCTGCAAAGTCCAAACGCAGAAAAATGTAGTAAAATATGAAAACAATAATTGCAGAAAAACCAAGCGTAGCAAGGGAAATAGCCGGACTTGTGGGAGCATCTGATAAAAAGGAAGGCTACCTGACAGGTAACGGCTATTTTGTTACGTGGGCATTCGGTCATTTAATAGGATTGGGAATGCCCGAAGATTACGGTATTACGGGATTTGACAAAGCATCATTGCCGATACTCCCCAACCCGTTTTTACTGACCGTCCGGAAAGTAAAAAAAGACAAAGGCTATACCGCTGATGCAGGTGCGTTGAAGCAACTGAAAATAATAGACCAGCTTTTCAACCGTAGCGATAGCATTATTGTAGCTACCGATGCAGGACGTGAGGGCGAACTCATCTTTCGCTATATATATGAACACCTCAAATGCAAGAAACCATTTGAACGGCTTTGGATAAGCTCGCTTACCGAAAAAGCCATCAAGCAAGGCTTTGACAACCTAAAAGACGGGGCAGCATTTGACGGGTTGTATCGGGCAGCACAAGGCAGAAGCCGTGCCGATTGGTTGGTGGGCATCAATGCTACACAGGCATTAAGCATTGCCGCAAGTAACGGGGTTTACTCGCTCGGCAGGGTGCAAACGCCCACACTGGCTTTGATATGCAGGCGTTATCTCGAAAACAAAAACTTCTCGGTAAAGAAATATTGGCAGATACAGTTGTTGCATCACAAAGCAGGTATTGATTTTAAAAGCCTTTCCAAAACCAAATGGGAAGACCAAAAACTCGCCGATGATACATTGAAAGCCATTCAGCGAAGCGATACGGCTACAATTACATCAGTAGAAACCAAGAACGTTACAGAACAACCGCCTTTGTTGTTTGACCTTACCGGATTGCAAAAGGAAGCCAACAAAAAGTTGAATTTGTCTGCCGAAGAAACCCTAAACATTGCCCAAAGCCTTTACGAAAAGAAGTTTATAACTTACCCACGCACAGGGAGTAAATACATTCCCGAAGATGTATGGGCAGAAATTCCCAATCTCGTGAGAGCATTGCAGGATAGAGAAACCTGTAAGCAAGCCGTAGCCAAAGTAAAATGGGGTCGTTTCAACAAACGTATCGTGAACGACCTGCGTGTTACCGACCATCACGGTTTGCTGATTACGGATAAAATACCGTCTGCCCTTAACGCTAAGGAAAATGCGGTTTATGATATGATTGCCTTTCGGTTGCTCGAAGCTATTTCACAAGCCTGTATCAAGGAGATAACCGATATTGCTATACAGGCATTGCATTACGATTTTATGGCAAAAGGCTGTAAGATTATGGAAGCAGGCTGGCGTTCCATTAAAGGGAGTTTCTCGGATGATGATACCGAACCTATACAGGATTTGCTCGAACTGAAAAAGGGTGATGAACTCAAAATTAAGGAAGCCACCGTTTTGGAAAAGCAAACCAAACCGCCTGTGCTTTATACCGAAGCAGGGCTTTTGTCGGCTATGGAAAGTGCCGGAAAGGAAATCGAAAACGAAGAGGAACGTAAAGCCCTGCAAAATATTGGTATTGGTACGCCTGCAACAAGGGCGGCGATTATCGAAACCTTGTTTACCCGAAATTATATCCAAAGGGATAAGAAATCCTTAATCCCGACTGAAAAAGGATTGCAGGTATATGAACTCGTAAAAGACCGCAAAATTGCAGATGTGGCAATGACCGCTGAATGGGAATTGGCATTACAGAAAATAGAAAACAATGAAGCCGATGCCGGAGCATTTCAAAAGGAAATGGAAATCTATGCTTCATCTATTACCAATGAACTATTGCAAACTTCCATTGCCAACGGCAACCTGCCCAAACTTAACTGCCCGAAATGTAAAAGCCAGCAACTCATTATCCGTGATAAGATAGTGAAGTGCCCTGATGAAGTTTGTAGTTGGGTACAGTTTCGCAATGTGTGTGGCGTACAAATTGGGATAGCCGATATTGAAAGCCTTGTCAATAAAAGAAAAACTTCGCTCATCAAAGGAATGAAAAGCAAGGCAGGAAAGAAGTTCGATGCCTATATCGTATTGAATGAGCAAGCCGATAGTTCCTTTGAATTTGAGCAAAGCAAAAATTACAAGAAGTAATGGAAAATAAACCTAACATTAGTACAACGGAAATCAGAAATCTGATTTATTCCATACGTGGCAAGCAAGTAATGCTGGATAGCGACCTCGCTTCCTTATATCAAGTGGAAACAAAGAACCTCAACAAAGCTGTAAAAAGAAATATTGAAAGGTTTCCGGCTTCTTTTTGCTTTCAACTTAATGAAGAGGAAGCCAGCAACTTGAGGTTCCAATTTGGAACCTCAAGTTTGAACTACGGTGGAAGACGTTATCTGCCCTACGTTTTTACCGAACAAGGAGTCGCAATGGCTTCAGCCATACTCCGTTCAGATATTGCCGTCAAAATAAGTGTTGAAATTATGGAAGCTTTTGTAGAAATGCGGCGTATGCTTATCAGCAATGCTTCTTTGTTTCACAGGTTGGATAAAATAGAGCTGAAGCAACTGGAAGCCGACCAAAAATTTGAAGAATTATTTAAGGCATTGGAAAGCGATAAGCTCCACAGCGAAAAAGGTATTTTCTATAACGGGCAGGTTTTTGATGCCTATACGTTTGTTTCCGATATTATCCGAAGTGCCGGAAGCTCCATTATCCTGCTTGATAATTATGTGGACGATACGGTACTTACTTTATTGGGCAAACGCAATACAAATGTAACTGCCACCATCTATACCAAATCTATAAGCAATCAATTACGGCTGGATTTGCAACGGTATAACAGCCAATATCCTCCCATTGAGGTTGAGGTTTTCTCCGATGCCCACGACCGATTTTTGATTATTGACGATACGGAGCTTTACCACATCGGGGCATCACTCAAAGACCTGGGCAAAAAATGGTTTGCCTTTTCGAGAATGGATATTGAAGTCGGCAGTATGCTTCAGATACTTAATAAATAGCAAACCCTCCAAATTTGGAGGGTTTTATCATTATGCTTTACAAGCTTCTAAAGATGATTTTCTAAATTCTTTCAACAGTTTTTCTAACTCTAAAGAAGTTTTACGAGCTCTTGTTCCTGCGGCTTTGTTTCCTTTTTCTGCCTGTAATTCTGCATCTGCTTTTAATGTTTCAAAGCTAGCATTGATTTTTTCGATTAGTTCGTTCATTATGATAATGGATTAAAATTTCTGATCAAAAGTATAAAATAAGTTTTAATGCTTTTATTAAGTTATACCTGTAATTGTGCTGTTATACTTTTATAGTAAACCTTCAGAGCATCACGTTCATCTTTCCCAACATAGCTATTATGTGCTACTAAACAGCGAATTTTATATAGTTCATCAATCATTACATTTAACCAATGTTCATTTTTCTTCGGGAAATATTTGCCAAATATCGCCCAGTTCCCTACTATAATTTTGCCCAACTCTATAAAATCACAATAAAATAGATCATTGCCTCCACGCAATGGCAGATACTTGCTTTCCTGTTCACTTTTCTTTAGCTTGTCTATCGTTTCCTGCACTTTTTTAGGGATAGTAACGGCTTCCGTTTTCATAATCTCCTCAATAAATATTCTCAGCGAATTTTCTATGCAGTAGAGATACAGGTACACCTCCGACATTTCCTTTCCCCTTTGCTGGATATCCTCGGGCAACAAATTCAAATGTCCGAAGTTGACACTCTGCTGTATTTCTTCAATAGAGTCCAATAAAGTATCTTCATCTGCAATTAATGCATAGAAGATTTCATTGATGTATTTCCGGCGTTCGGCATATCCACCTTTAGCCTGCATTTCCCTTCTGAATTCTTTCAGCGATGCACAAATTTAAATTCTTTGGATTGATTTTTTTTAAACTTTGCAGTCTGGTTCAGTTCATTCTTCAATCCCCTATATTCTTTCTCCTGTTCTTCGCTAATGGTCACATCTGTCGATGCACCGGAAACCAAAATCTTTAATCTTTCGACTTTTTCTATATAATTCATTTCTTAAAAATAGTACATTTTAATATTAACTTATCGTCAACTTCCACCGAGCATTTCAAATAGAGTTATTCGTTTGATACTATCAGAATATTGGTCCAAACAGCTGATGGAGTTGCGGATGGTTTGCAGGGCAATAGTTCTGAGCATAATACTCTGCAAGTTTTATTTTGATATAATTTTCATCTCTGTTTGTGTAGTTTGCTATGCGCTCAATGTAATAATCTATCCTTATTTTCGCTGCTTTTCGTGGATTTGCAGGGTATTGACGTCCACGGTTTTGCTCATCAATAATGATTTGAGCAATATCAAAGACTTCATTAAAAATATCCCTTAATGGTTGGGCATGGTTGTGTGGCTGGTCGTTCAATAATGTAACAAGCCCCAATTCGGGCGTGATAGGCAAAAATTTTATCCTTGCCTGATTGGCGACATAAAGATTAAGTAGTTCCTGCTGGCTTCCACTCCTGTTTGCATCGGCCTGTATAGCCTGTATATCTGGCAATGCGTCAGCATCTAGAAAGGCATATACGCCTGTATTCTGTGGTATCAGGTAATTTGAACATGAAATGGTAAACCGTAGTGTTTGCGGCCATCCTCCAACGGGAAGTATCTTGATAATTGGTCTGCGGTGCTGCACCAATGTGCCAAAATAGTAATTCAGAAGTTGTTCAATGATATATTTGGCATAGTCATCCTCTACGAAAAGAACCAAATCCGGTTGTACCTCTTCCTGTATGGCCATATTTTGAAGTGCCAGAGCTGGATAACAGTCGTACTCTACATTTACGTGCCCATTTGTGGGGTTGCGTTCCAGATAAATAAGCTTTGATGCCTTCTTGATAAGACTGCTGGAATGTGTAGATAATATAACCGTAAGATTTTTTTGAACGGCCATTTTTTGAAGAAATGTAAGAAAGCTGACCTGTACCTTTGGATGTAAAGCAAGCTCTATCTCATCAATCAATATCAGGGAGTCGTCCGCAATGTTTTCCAACTGGAATAAAGCATTTAATATCAAAAGTTCTCCAAGGCTGAAATTCTTTTCGGTGTAATATTGATTTTGGTGCCCTACACTTTTGGCAGGCAAAAGAAAACCGTAATTTGCCCGGCCATTTCCTCTTCCTTTACCATCCAGTTTCTTTCTTCTTAGCTCAGTGTATTTAGTGGTGTGAAAGATTTCATTCATTGATGCTTTGTAGAATGTCGGAGCGGCCTGAATGCCCCTGGTATTCAATTCTTCATTCTGCACATAAAAGCGTTCTACATTGGACGATACCAGAAAAGCATTGGTGTAGCCCATAGTATTTAACAAGGAGGCTTTTCGTTTTGGAGTAGGAGCCCATCTTGTATTTCTGTAAGTATATTCCACAAAGGAACCATTGTTCTCATACCTTATTTTGGAATTTCTAAAGCTATCAAATTGATTATTGCTGCTCGATTTGAAATGTCTTTGAAATGCATAAGAGTCGGTTAGTCTCTGTAAACAAGCTAATAACGTCGTTTTACCGGATCCATTCACTCCAGTAAGAACATGAATGCCACTTCTCGGGATATTAAATTCCAATCTGGTTATACTTTTTAGGTTTTCAATAATAATTTTTCCCATTCAATGTGTGATAAGTATTTTATGGTTAGTAGTCAATATTTTTTCGCAGTTTCATCTTATACTCAAATAGCAAACAAAAGGATATCATGATTTTTTTCAAAAATACAAATTAAATCCTTTGATAATAGTTTGTTTTACGCCAAGTATCGCCTCTCAAAGCCAAATCCTACCACTTCTATAAAGGCTCTTTGCTACCACTCTAATTTTAGGTTTTACACAAAATTCTAAACAAAATTATAGTATGGTTACACAGCAAAAAGACCTGTCGTATTTCAGATTACGACTACAAGAATTATTAAACACGAGCTTTCCCGAAAAAGCCACCGACCAAAAGTTTATAGACCAGCGTTCTTCGTGGGCTTCAAATGCCTATGAGGGTGCTTTTCGTTCGGGAAACACCATTGAGCAATGCAACGAAATAGCCAATTACATTCTGTTTGAACATCTGTACTTCTCGAAATTCGATACAGTTTTTCAAGTAGTCTGCAATGAGTTTGACACCATAATGGCAGATGAGGAACTGCGACCGTTTGCCCTTAAAATGTTCCCCGTTTGTGAGGCTATTTTCTCCAGTTATGAACTAACTGATGATTTCGCTTATAACACAGCGTATGACCTGCTCTATACCGAACTGACCGGAACCATCGCAATATGGATCGAGGAAAATGGACTTCAGTAAAAAGCAACATCTCCAACAGAACATTGATGCCCTGCGAATTGCTTTTAAACTTGAAAAGGAGAACCGACAAGCCACCGTAGGCGAAAGACTGCTAATGATGCAATACAGCGGATTTGGCGGTCTTAAATTCGTTCTGAACCCCATAGAGAACGAAATAGACATCAATAATTGGAGAAAAACGGAACACGACCTTTTCCTGCCCACTCAGGAACTCCACCAGCTTCTTAAAGAAAATTCTGGGAACGATAAGCAATACCGCAGGTATGTAGACAGTATGAAAAGCTCCGTACTTACTGCTTTTTACACACCGCCACAGGTCATAGATGCGATTTCCGCAACCTTGCGTGAAAGCGGTCTTACCATTAAAAATTTCCTCGAACCCTCCGCAGGTATCGGCTCATTTGTACAATCCTTTTCTGAAAATCAGCAACCCAATGTTACCGCCTATGAAAAGGATCTACTGACAGGCAAAATACTAAAACAACTCTATCCCGAAAGCAAAGTACGTGTAAGCGGTTTTGAGGAAATACCCGAAAAAGAACAAAATAGCTATGATGTAATTGCAAGTAACATTCCTTTTGGAGATACCTCCATATTTGACCTATCTTATTCCCGAAGCAAGGACAGTGCAAAAGTTCAGGCAGCCAGAAGCATTCATAATTACTTTTTTTTGAAAGGAACTGATATGCTTCGCGATGGTGGCTTGCTAGCCTACATCACTTCACAAGGAATTCTGAACAGCCAAAAAAATGAGCCCATACGCAGGGCACTGATGCAGGAAAACGATTTGGTCTCAGTTGTTCGGCTCCCTAATAATCTATTTACGGAATACGCTGGTACAGAAGTCGGCAGCGATCTGATTATCCTGCAAAAGAACAAGGCAAAGCAAGGCTTAACTGAAAGAGAAGAATTATTTTGCCAAAGCAAACCAACCGAATACAACACACCTGGCAATGCTTTATTAAAGGAAAGTACGAGGATTGTACATACCGACAGTAAATTAGATACCGACCCTTACGGGCAGCCTGCCTTAATTTATACACATAAAGACGGTGTTGCCGGAATAGCCAAAGACCTTAAAGGAATGCTTTCTGATGATTTTGGAATGTATCTGAATTTGGGGCAGTATCGTGGCGAACGTAATGATGAGCCAGTGATACGAATTCCGGTTGCGCCAAAGGTTACAACTCCGGTTGACGAAACTGTAAATATACGACGGGAATTAAAGCCCTTATCCATTTCAGTAACAAATGGAAACAGTCCGCAGGAATTGAAGCAGCTAAGTATTTTCGACCTGTTTACAGATATTGCTGAACCTTTGGCGGTTGTTTCTTCACCCAAAAGAACGACGAAAAAGCAAAGCACTAACAAAAGAAGAGGTGCAATTGGTCGCCAGACCGACCTGTTTACAGCAATGCAACAGCCTTATTTGCCTCCTGTTACCAATAAGGCAAGTAATAAAGATACGGCATCCAACGGACAAAAACAGGAAATCATCGGTGATCTGTTTTCAAACATCAAGGGGAATGAGCTGACTGATAGGCCAGCAATTCCCGCCACCATTCCTGAACCTGCTCCGTATGGTGGCGAACCGAAATCGTTCCACCGCAACGATTGCCTTGTGGCGGATAAGGATTGGGTTGGCCACCTGCAAGATGTAGATACATCAGGCGGTACGCCAGTTTTCCACCCTTTGCAATTACCACCTCTGCAAAAAGCAAGAGCCGAAGCGTATATTGCTGTACGTGATATTTATCAACAGCTTTACACCAAAGAAGCTGAACTTCATATAGAACATAAGGAAGAAAGGCAAACACTGAACCGCCTATATGACGACTTTGTAAAAAGGTATGGCAACCTCAACAGTGCCGATAATATCAAGCTCATTAAAACAGACAGTGCAGGCAAAGAAGTCCCTTATTTGGAGCGTGTAATTGGTGGCGTGGTACACAAAGCCGATATATTCAGCCATCCTGTAACTTTCTCTACCGTAACGATAGCAACAGACAATCCCGAAGAAGCATTGGCCGCATCGCTGAACAAATATGGCGGTGTGGATTTGGGCTATATGTCCGAAATAAGCAGTATGCCCGATGATGCTTTGAAAGAAGCTTTACACGGTCGTATTTACTATAATCCGGTGCAAAAGGAATACGAAATAGCAGAACGCTGGGTTGCAGGTAACGTTGTAGAGAAAGCCCAAGATGTAAGAACCTACATTGAGAACAATCCCGATGATAACCAGGCCAAAGCAAGCCTTACCGTTTGGAGGAAGCAAGACCAAGACGCATCGAATTTGAGGAACTGGATTTTAATCTTGGTGAACGCTGGATACCAACTGGCATTTACGCCCGGTTCGCTTCGCATATTTTTGATACTGAGGTACGTATCCATTATTCTGAAAGTTCCGACGACTTTTCAGTCACCTGTAATCAGGGAAATCAAAATATATGGGAAAAATATGCGGTAAAGTCCGAGAGCCGGACATTTGACGGTATTGCCCTGCTCAAACACGCATTGGTAAATACCACACCTGACATCACAAAAAAAGTAATGATTGGCGATCAGGAAGTGAAGGTACGGGATATGGAAGCCATACAGATGGCGAATACGAAGATTGATGAAATGCGTACCGGATTTAGCGAATGGCTTCACGCTCAAAACGATGAATTTAAAAGAAGGCTTACCGACCAATACAACGACACCTTTAACTGTTTTGTAAGACCAAATTACGATGGGTCACATCAGGACTTTCCGGGACTGGACCGTAAGGCATTAGGTATACAAGATTTGTACTCCAGCCAAAAGGACACTGTTTGGATGATAAAATTGAATAACGGTGCCATCTGCGACCACGAAGTAGGTGCGGGAAAAACATTGGTAATGTGTACCGCAGCGCATGAAATGAAGCGTTTGGGATTAGCGCACAAACCGATGATCATCGGGCTGAAAAGCAATGTACATGAAATTGCTGAAGCCTACCGCACCGCCTATCCACATGCAAAAATTTTGTTTCCGGGCAAAGAAGATTTTACGCCCCAAAAACGGCTAAGAATTTTTGGGGATATAAAAAATAACGATTGGGATTGCGTGATACTTACACATGACCAATTTGGGATGATACCACAGTCGCCCGAAATACAAAAAGAAATCTTAGAAATAGAACTGGACAGCGTAGAGCGTAACCTCGATGCCCTGCAATCGCAAGGCAAGGAAGTTACCAGAGGTATGCTTGCCGGAGTAATCAAGCGGAAAGAAAACCTTGAAGTAAAGCTCAAAACCCTTGAGCACGATATTAAAAACCGCAAAGATGATGTGGTGGACTTTAAAAAGATGGGCATTGACCATCTTTTTGTAGATGAGAGCCACCAATTTAAAAATCTGATGTTCAATACAAGGCATACTCGGGTTGCCGGATTGGGCAATGTGGACGGAAGCTTGAAGGCAATGAACCTGCTCTTTGGCATCCGTACCATTCAGGACCGCACTGGTGCGGATATGGGCGCAACCTTTCTTTCGGGCACGACGATCAGCAACTCATTAACGGAATTGTATCTCCTGTTCAAATACCTGCGGCCAAAAGCAATGGAAAAACAGGGTATCCATTCTTTCGATGCCTGGGCAGCTATCTATGCAAGAAAAACGACCGATTATGAATTTTCAGTGGCTAATAATATCGTCGCAAAAGAGCGCTTCCGATACTTTATCAAAGTGCCGGAACTTGCTCAATTCTATTCAGAAATTACAGATTACAGAACGGCAAAAGATATAGGCATTGACCGCCCAAATAAAAATGAAGTATTGTATAACATACCGCCTACACCAGATCAGGCTGTATTTATCCAAAAGCTGATGGAGTTTGCCAAAACCGGGAATGCAGAACTTTTGGGAAGAGCTCCCTTATCTCAAAGCGAAGAAAAGGCAAAGATGCTTATTGCTACGGATTATGCCCGCAAGATGTCGCTTGATATGCGAATGGTAAGCGGCAGATATGAAGACCATCCTGATAACAAGGCTTCACATTGTGCGACAAATATTGCTAAATATTACAACCAATATAATGCGCAGAAAGGAACGCAGTTTGTTTTCTCTGATCTGGGAACCTACAAGCCGGGCGAATGGAATGTCTACTCAGAAATCAAGCGCAAGCTTGTGGAAGACCACGGCATACCTGCGCACGAAGTCCGCTTTATTCAGGAAGCTAAAACCGATAAGCAGCGTAAGGAACTTATTCAAGGGATGAACGAGGGCAAGGTCCGCGTGCTGTTCGGCTCAACAAGTATGCTGGGTACAGGCGTAAATGCTCAAAAAAGAGCCGTTGCCGTTCATCATTTAGATACGCCGTGGAGACCGAGCGACCTTGCTCAAAGGGATGGCAGAGCCGTTCGTAAGGGCAATGAGATTGCAAAATTCTTTGCTAATAATAAAGTAGATGTCATCATCTATGCGGTAGAAAAATCATTGGATAGCTATAAATTCAACCTGCTGTACAATAAGCAGCTATTTATTGACCAGTTGAAAACCAACAATCTTGGCAAACGTACTATTGATGAAGGCAGTATGGACGAAAAATCGGGAATGAACTTTTCAGAATATGTAGCCATCCTGTCGGGAAATACAGAGCTATTGGATAAGGCCAAACTGGAAAAGCAGATTGCGGGGCTGGAAAGTGAAAAACAAGCTTTTAACCGCTCCAAGTTCAGCGCAAAGTACAAACTGCAAGACTTTACAGAATTACTGGATAGTGCCCAATCAAGGTTAGGCCGGATCAACCTTGATTGGGAAAATTTACAAGGTCGCTTACAAAAGCATTCTGATGGTACAATTGCAAACCCCGTCCAATTGAGCGGTCTACCACTGAATGCCGATGTTAAACAAATTGGTAAAAAGCTGAACCAACTTGCCGATAAAGCCCGTACCGGAGGCCAATATGAGGAAATTGGCAGCATTTATGGATTTAATCTATTGGTAAAAACCGAAGTGACTGAAAAAGAAGGAGTAGATATTCGGGTAAACCGTTTTCTGGTACAGGGCGAAGGAAATATCAAATACAACTATAACAATGGACTAATGGCGAAAGATCCGGAAACCGCATCGATGAATTTTTTAAAGGCTTTGGAAAAACTCCCTGGTTATGTGAAACAAGAACAGGAGAAAATTTCTGAACTGAAGAAAGACCTGCCTATTCTTCAAGAAGTGGTCAATGGTACCTGGACTAAGGAAAGCCGGTTAGGTGAACTCAAAACAGAACTGGCAGCCGTAGAAAGAAAGATACAATTATCTATCGCTCCCCAGTTGAAGACACAAGCAGATAATCAAAATGAAATTAAACCTCCAGAATTAAATGCTTCAATAACAAAGAACAGAACTATTAAAAATACATTTTAACCAAATATCATATATTTTCTGATCTATCATCTTGTTCATCCATTTTTTTGCTTAAACCATCTCGAAGAGAGTCTAAAAACTTAGTTTTATTGATTTTTCTGTTTCGTAACTCTAGATAAGTGTGATAAAAATCTCCAAGATCTATATTTAACATCCTTGAAAATGCTCTTGATATCTGTTTAATATCAGCATGCCCGTGATCTAATACTCCTTGCGCTTGCAAAGCATAAATAAGCTCAACCAGCGCTGCCTTACTTCCTGTCCAATTCAGAGATTGTTGTGGATTTTTTGTAGTTAATATGTTCGAAAGTCTAAAAATCCTATCTTCAATATATAGTTGAATAAGATCATTTGCTAAAATTTTTGCAACTTTATAGTCATGGCTAGTACTAAAGCTATGGTCTGTCTCAAAATAGTAAGTATCTAAGCTAAGTTTTATGTCATATTTCCCTCTCAAAAAATATTTATCATCTAGATAAGTGCTATTTGTTTTATAATATCTGTAAAATTCAAGATTATTATCAAAATATCGCTTTAATTTGGTAATCTCATTTTTTAAGTATTTTCTCGTTGCTTTTTCTCCGCCACAAGGTATTTTAGCTTCGATTTTATAAATACCATTGTAATAAATCAACTTGGCAACAAACTGCGGTTTTATCTTCTTAAAAAAACAGATTTCTTCATTCGTATCCTTAAAACCTCGGTCGATGATAAACTCTTTTACCTCATTCAGTTTTTTTTTGGCAATTTCGATTGCATCTTCCGCGAATAACATTGTTTTATCGCATGATAAATCATTTAGGTGATCATTTAGCTGCTGTAATTTGTCATAACAGTATTTTTTCATCTATTATATTGTTGCCCTTTATGAGTTATGAAATTAGATTTAACTTCTGCCAAGAGGTAATGGTTCACTAAATCATGGCATTGATCTGTTATTATGCTCCATTAAAGAAAGTAAATCATTTTGAAATTTTTTGGCATGTTCATATCCTATTTGATATATTTCATCCATATGTTTTGTGTCAAAAGTAGAAAACTTTCGAAGTTCTCCAGGCTGTATAAAAACGTCACAGTAATTTGCTCCGTCTTTATCTATTTTTGAAGTTATTATTCGGATAATCCTATCTACAATTTCACCATATCCCAATGGCCCCTTAGTAAGCTCAATAGAATTCACATTCACACCGACACTCTTTCCACACGTTGCATTTATATGCTCACTAGGAAAATTATTGAGTATCCCCCCGTCGCATAATATTGTGTCATTGTGATAATTGACTGGAATAAAAACCATCGGAAAACAACATGAAGATTTAATTGCAAAACTTAGTGAACCTTGATTGAATACTAAAGACCGGGCATTACTAAGATCAGTAACGGAAACATATAATGGTACTTTGAGTTGCTCAAAGCTGTCATGAGGGATATACTTCGTGATAATCCTTTCAAATATATCTGGACTGAATAGCCCTCCACTACCTCGGAACAAATCTGAGTAGTTGAAAAAGTTTTCTGTTTTTGCAAATTTGAAAATCTCAACAGGAGTGTAGCCTTCAGCAATAAATGCACCGATAAGTGCACCTGCACTTGCACCTGAAATAGCATCAAATGAGATTCCTAACTCTTCCATATATTGGAGAACACCGAGGTGAGCTATCCCTCTAAACCCACCTCCCGAAAGCGTAATCCCAATTTTATTATTTACTATCATTATTCAATTGCCTTTCCTACTTTAGATTATAATTATTCGACATTATTGAGTCGCTAGCTCATAATTTGTCTGAAAAATATTAACTTGATGAGTTACATTATAAATATCTTATACTCCCTACTAGGTCTGGATGGAACTAACATTGTCTTAATCCACGAGGGATCTAATGCCTTGCCTTCATAATCTAGAAAAGAGTTCGTAATTATTCTCGCCAAATCTTCTGGATTGCCGCCAATTAATGGCTTACCCTCGAAATATAGTTCGTTATGTAGCTGAAAAAAAATATCTACAATCTGCTCTACCGAACAGTTAATTTTTATTTTTTGTGAATTTACTTCATCCATAATCTTTTATTTTTTTTGTTAATCAGAACTTATACTAGCGTTCTATCATCTTTTTTGATTGCTCAAATTCGTACGAAACCCTAAAGCGATATTGGTACCTCCAAGCTTACTTCCAAATACATGAGATCGCCTTAGAGCGTTGAAATGTTGTAATTCGATATAAGCGACAAACCTTTTATTAACACGATATGATGCAAAACCACCCAATCGATAAGTTTCATAAGCTTTTGTTTTCGACTGCGTATTAATACTGGCAATACTTCCTTGAACCTCTGTAAAGGGGCTTGTAAGCCACAAAACACCAAACCCCGCAAAACCTCCAATTTCAAATCTATCTCTAATACCTTTATTCAATCCGATATCTGTGAACGCCCCGATTAAAGATCGATTACCTTTGTTTACAATGGAAAATCCATCGACCGACCTAGTATTTGTAAAACTGTAGAGTGATATCTCATATACTGCTCTGAAGAATATATTCTTGTTGTACCGATATTGGAAGCCAGTCATCGTTCTTATACCAATGTTACTATGCTTCATAAAATCTGAACGTGGGATACTTATACCAAATGAAGTAGTAATCTCTATTTTATCTCTATAGCTGTTACTTATGGTGTCTTGAGAAAATACATGGTTGCTAAAAAAGAACAAAAAAACAATTGATATCAAACACCTATTATTAGATGGGATCATTTTCCCAATAATTTAAATTATCATGTACATTCATGTAGTATATAGCCATTTATATTGTTAAATATTTTTATCTCTATGGGTTATTAGTTTTCTTACTGAATAGGCTTTTGAACCACTGCTTTATTTTACCCCAATATTCTTTTCCTAGGAGGGCTATAGCTGAGAGGAAAAATACCTCGCCAACAATAACGACCGTAGTTGTCACAATTGCCTTATTGGGAATGTCAGTAAACGGCAGTATAGGTGCGCCAATCCAGCATATGATCGTGATGGCAAAAAATATAAAACCAAGTGTCTTTTTAAAATTGCTTTTTTCCATTGTTATATAATTTATCTTCCTGTTTCTCTTAGATAGATGTATCTGGCAACCAGAAATCCTGTATAGGCTTCTGTATGTTTATCTCTGCTCTGTTGTAATAGCGACTGGGCATCAATAAGATCGCTTAAGATGCTCAGACCATTTTGGTATTGATCTTTGTTTATCCGCACATTTTCCTCGGCTGTCTCTATGGCCTGTTTAGCCAATAATATCTTGTTGTAATTTTCATTTAATTTGTTCCAATAACTCTGGAACATGACAAGAAGCTTTTGATCAGTATCTGTTTTCTCGTATTCTGCCCTGTCTATCTGAGTTTGCTTTTTACGGAGATTGTAAGAACCTCCCCACCAGTCTGAAATGGGAAGTGATAAAGTTGCGTGAACCATAGTAGACGGATTTGTATTTTTGAAAATATCATTGTACTGGTAATAGCCAGCCCCAACACCAAAGTATGGAAGCAATTTACCACGTTCTATTTTCTTTTCCAGTTGTTTCGCTTCAATGTTTTTACTTAGGAGCTTATGCATATTCGTATTTGTTACGGCCTGGTTATGATCCACAAGGAGAGTAACGGGATTGGAAATATACTCTTGATCCTTTGTTTCAATTTCGAATTGACCGCCATCTACGTTCATTAATTGTGCAAGCTGAATTTTTAATAAGCTGATGCTGTTTTCTAGCTCCACACCACTTGTCTTTATCTCATTTTGTTTTAACTGTACCTGTAGTAGATCATTCCTATTTGTTACACCTGCATCTA
This sequence comes from Chryseobacterium tructae, assembly GCF_030409875.1. Taxonomy (NCBI): domain Bacteria; kingdom Pseudomonadati; phylum Bacteroidota; class Flavobacteriia; order Flavobacteriales; family Weeksellaceae; genus Chryseobacterium; species Chryseobacterium tructae. The sequence goes on from NZ_JAUFQR010000001.1 coordinate 1,701,671, forward strand.
CAGCAACTTTCACGTCGCTAAATAGATTATCGGCTAGATTTTTCATTACGTCAATAGTTTTGCGTTTCTCATATAGGGATACTAATGTCCAATAGTATTGCTCTACACTTACCAGTATATTTTTTTTAGCTTCCTGAGTCTGATATTTACTGACATCTTCGCCTAACTCAGCTAATTTATTTCCATAATAAATTTGTCCTCCTGTAAAAACGGGTTGTTCCAAAGATATACCTAGCATATATCCATTTCTCTTGTCCCTTACATTAGGCATCCCAGGAAAACTTGAACCAAGCATGTTTATCATTTCTGCAGATTCTTTACCAATCATCCCTTCCTTTAGATGATATCCAAATCCAAATGCATTAACTTTTGGAAAATAGCTGGTAAAGGCTTCTTTTTTAGTTAACGATGCTTCCTCCATTGATAAGCGGTCAGCTTTTAGAGCATTGTTATTCTTTAACGTGAGTTCCTTGCATTGCTCTAGCGTGTAGTTTGTCTGTGCTGATGCACCACTTGTAACCAAAAGGAAAAGAGCAAAAAATATATAGTGAACAGATTTCATTATTTTACGATGTTAGTATCCTGTTTTCTGTATACGAGCCAATAAGAGACAGGCAGGATTGTTAATATAAAGACCATAGAGAACAGTGCTCCAAAACAGATGATAGCTGCCATTGGCCCCCAAAGTGGGCTTCCAACAACCAACATTGTAATTACGCCAACCGATGCTGCCACTGAAGTAAGAACGATTGGTCTCATTCTTCTTCTTCCAGCTTCCAATGCAGCTTCTTTTACGCTCATCTTTTCAGTTTTTCTAAGCTTATCAGCGTAGTCAAAAAGGATAATTCCATTTCTCATTACAATACCAATAAGACATACAAATCCTAGGACAGAGGTCATTCCGAATTCAAATCCGGTTACCCATATTCCGAATGCTGCACCGAAAAAGCAAAGAATTGTAGATGCCAGCGTCAGGTTCGCCAGACTGATCTTCTTGTAGTGGAAAACAAGTACAAAATAGATGATGAATACGGCTATTAGAAGAGCAAGAAGCGTTTGTGGTATCGACTCTTCATTTGATTCTGAAACACCGCCATATTTAACGTCAATATTTTTATACTCCTTATTCTTGAGAAGAGAATCAACCTTATTACTTACACTAGGAAATATATCATTTGGATTTACATTTCTTTTCAGATCTGCAAGTACAGAGATGGTATAAATGCCATTGCGGGTATTTATTTGTCCATCTCTCCATGCAGGTGAAACTTCGGACACTTGATTTAGCGGAACGGATACCCCGGCCATGTTTGGTACGTAAATATTACCCACACGATTAAGTTCCCGTAAACTGTCTATTTCGCCTCTTAGGGTGACATTCATCTTGTAGTCATTCTCCCAAACATTTGTTATATCAATTCCTTTATTAATAACGCCAAGTTCTTGAGCGACAGAATTGTTGGAGATTCCTTGACGGTTGGCAAGCTGTTGGTCTATATTTATCTGTACCGACGACGATGGGTTTTCTACATCGTTATGCACCCAAAGGAATTCATCCATTTTAGATAAATCACGGATTAGCTCCTTAGACATCGACTTTAATGTGGCTGCATCAGCACCTGTCAATCGTACATCTATAGGATAGCGTACCACTTCATTATCGAGCTGCTTGAAGAATACATAAGCTCTTGGAAAATGAAAGGCATATTTGTCCGCATATTCATTCAGTAGTTCTTCAGTAGCTTTATTTGATTTGGTGTTTACAATAAATTGAGCATAATTTTTAGAAGGCATATTTGGTGAATAACCTGAATGGAAACGTGGCGAGCTTGCTCCTATAAAAGAAGTAATCGATAAAACGCGATCATCCTTTTTTAGGATTTTTTCCAGACTGTCAGCCACTTTTTCGGTTTGAACCAATGAATTTCCGTGTGGAAGATAAATTTCGACTGCAAACAGATCCCGTTCTGCAATTGGCATCATTCTCATCTTCGCATTGCCCAGCATCAACATAGCCAACACCACAGAAGTTATTAATATGGACATCGTTAGCACCGGACGTTTAAAGAATACGGGAAGTATCTTATCATAGCCCAACTGGATCCTGTCAAGAAAACTTTTCTTAGTGTCTTTCTTATCTTTATGCAGACCCTTTTTTATCAGTATATACTGCATAAAGGGAATAATAAACAACGCTACGGCAAGAGAAACAAAGAGTGTAATTGTCAACGTCCACGGGTAGGAGAACATAAAATCTCTATTCGGCCCCTTCAGCGTGATAAGAAAAGGAAAAAATGTAACACTAATGATAAGCGTTGCTGAAACAAGCGATTTAAAGTACTCTCCTGCACCTGCAATAGATGCATGCCAACGGGACATTCCTTCGTCGAGATGCTCTATATAACTGTCGACAATAACGATACAGTCATCTACAATCAAACCTAGTACAACAATAAGTGCGGCAAACGTAACAACGTTTAATTCAAACCTGCTGCATACATAATCCCCAATGAAATAAAAATCGTGATGGGAATAGAGGTAGCTGCCACTGCAGCAACACGTACCGGCATAAAAAATACAGTAACAAGTACAACCGAAATTATGGCGATGAGCATCTCTACCAGAAACTCGTCCACAGATTTTTGTACAACCTTTGATTGATCGACAATGGTACTGATCTTAACATCGGCAGGAAGTTTGGCTCCCTCCTCTAAAAGAATTGAGTTTAATTCGTTGCCGAAACGAGTAATATCGTTTCCGGTCTGCATCTCCACAGACATCAATAGGCACTTTTTCCCGTTATTCTTAATAAAATCGTCAGGTGCAGGATATTCTCTGACAACATTGGCTATATCCTTTAAGCGAAGAATGTCCGTCTGTCCATCGCCCCTTATAATCTGGTTAGCAATGTTCTGCTCGGTCTGATTTGCGGTGTTAAGATAGATTGGAATGGACATATCTCCATTATCTATATCGCCTGCATATCCTTTCAGTCCCTGTGTATAGAGTACTTCTCCGATTTGCTGAGCTTGGATGCCATTCTTTGCCATTTTTTCCTTATCCAGATAGATGGCAATCCTTTCTTTTTGCTGGCCTGATTTTGTCAATTTTGAAACTTCGGGTACCTGTCTTAGTCTGGATTCTATTTGTTCCATATAGCCTTCAAGCTGTCGATAGGTCTTACTTTCAGACTCGACTGAAAACAGTAAAGCTGAAGTTTCGCCAAAATCTGAATCTACTATCAATGCCAATACCTCAGGAGGCAGTTCCTGTTTTAGTTCGTTTAATCCATGTCTTATTTTTGCCCAGACTTCATCCTTGTTTTTTACATTATCATTCAGCGTAATATAAACGTAAACAATGCCGTCTTTGGATTGTGAATAGGTAGCCTTTCTTTTTACTTCTTTATATTTGAAAAGATGTTCTTCCAAAGGCTTGGTAAGCTGTTTTGCAACCTGTTCTGAATTTGCTCCAGGGTATATTCCTGCAATAATTCCCTGATTAATAGTTACGGTTGGATATTCTTGTTTGGGCATATAGAGCAGCCCGCCAATTCCTGCGATTAGAAGTAGTGCTGTTACCAAAAACACGACTTTATGGTAACGCATAGCCCATGCTACCGCTTTAATATTATTTGCCATTTCTTTTAGTTCAAATTTTTATTTAACGATAACTTTAGATCCTTCAAAGATTTTCTGAAAACCTTCGGTAACAATTCGGTCTCCTTCTCCAAGCCCCTCTAGTACGACAACTCCATCAGAAGTCAGCTCGCCTATTTTTACTGATTGTTTTAATACAGTATTGTCTTTATTAACCTTCCAGACATATCGTTCATTCCTTGCTGAAATTTGAATTACAGAAATTGGAAGTGAGTAGCCTGTTACGTTATCGGACTTAAATGTTATGTTACAGTCCATTCCTGGAAGCAATTCGTCTTTTCCATTTAAAATATCCACTTTAACCGTGTAGGCTCTGGAATATGGATTGGCAACAACTCCCTTTTCAACAATTTTTCCAGTATAACTCTTATCTGAAGTCTTTACATAGACATTTGCATCATCCCCGATTTTCAACTCTTTTATATCATTCTCTGGAATGGAAACTTTAACCCGTATTTTATCTACTTTAAGTACGGTGAAAACTGGCATTCCGGCAGCTACATTCGCACCTAAATCAATAACTTTGGTTCCGATTACGCCACTGTAAGGAGCATAGAGGTTACAGTCTTCTACATCTTTTAGAGCAAGCGACTCCGCAGCTTCTGCTTGTTCGAGAAGCGATTGAGCCTCAATAATCTTGATCTCAGGTAAGCTCTTATTATCATAAATAATCTTAAGTCTCTGATAAGCATCCTTAGCTTGCTTTTTCTGGGATTTTGCAACCTCATAGGCCTTTTGATACCGGGCTCTGTCTAAAGTTGCAATGAGTTGACCTGCGTGGACCTTGCTTCCTTCCGAAACAAGTATTTGCTTCACATTTCCAGCAACCTGAAAACTAAGTTGGGTTAGTGCAGATTCTTCGACTGAACCGATATATTTTCTTTGTCCGTCAATATCATTTAAGGCAATCAATACTGCCTTTACTGGAATCTGCTGTTCAGTTTGGGTTTCCTTTTCTTTGTTCTTACAGCCTGTAACGAAAAGAAGGATAAGAGAGGCGATTACTAAGTAGTTTCTAATTTTCATACCGATTAATTCAATATTTTAACATTGCAAAGTTGCGATGTATGGTATACATTAAAAAGGTCATACATTCCTAATATATAGTCACATGGTACGATTTTTGGAATAATGGACGGTTAAATTGATTTTTTTTGGTTTATTTGTCTTAAAAGATGATGTGATGATAAAAAATAAAACAATTTACACACTAGAAGTATCGCATTTGAATTCGGCGGATGACAACCTGAAGAATGATTTCGCAATATCAGATACAAGTGAGGATATTATTGGTATCACCCTCGAACATCCAGTAAAGATTAATTCCTTACTTGTTGGTATATGTACAAAAGGGAGAGGTTCTATAAGCGTGAACTTGAAAGCAATACCTCTGTCTGAAAGAGATGTAATAGCACTCTCACCGGGAACTATTGTCCAATACGACCCAGAAGAAATAAGTAGTGATTTTTGATGAAATATATGTTAATCTCACTTGAGTTTGTATCTGCGTTCGATGCTTCATACCTTTATCCTGATGCACGGCAGAATTCCTATTTCAGAGCAGATATTGAAGAGTATAAAATATTGATGAAACTCTATGATAATTTGTTTGAAAAATATAATCATGGGGACAGTTTGTTTAGAAGGCAGATTATACAACATACCCTATTGTCCGGGATGTATGAGTTTGCCCTGATCGAAAAGAACCATACCTCACTAGATACCGAAAACCTGACAAAAAAAGAAAGGTTGGTCTGGGAGTTCTATCAGCTTTTGTTTAAACACTACAGATATGAAAAAGATACTTTGTTTTATGCAGAAAAGTTGCTGTTATCAACCAAGTACCTATCTACCATCATAAAACAGCAGACTGGAAATACGGTCAACGAGTGGGTGTTTGAGTACATCATTGCGGAAGCAAAGGCTCTTATCAAGTCCTCAAAAATAACTATTAAAGAATTGGCAGAGTATTTTAACTATGCTGATGCAACTTCTTTTGGGAAATTCTTTAAAAAGCAGGTCGGTATGACGCCTAATGAATACCGACATTCTTAATAGGAAAAGAAATTTATCTACAAATCTGTAATTAAATGCTGTAAATCAGGATCATTTTTAATACGTTCAATTTCATTTTCAACTATATTAACTATGTCTAACTTTATTTGACGGTAATTTTTCTCAATCTGCTGTTTCATTCTATCTTCACCAGCTTCATTTACAAAGGATAATATTTCCGGTATATTTTTGTAGGCTTTGGTTTCGGCAGCTACCTTTGCATTATCTACTACAATTTCAGCGTGGAATATCTTTTGTTCGATACGCTCATCAAAGTTATCGGAAACAGAACCTACAAACATACCTTGTGTGAGTGTTGAGATTTTAGAAGCTGGTATAAGACTATCTAATTGTGTCGATATTGAAGTTGAGGTGTCATTCCTGTTGATTGATAAACTTTGACGTTTCTGCAATACTTTCCCGAAGCGTTCTGAAAGGCTTTTTGCTGTTTCGCCAACTACCTGACCACTGAAAATGTTACCAACGGTATTTTGTATAACCTTTGCTTCCTTATCTCCATAATCTCTTATCAATTGCGAATAATCCTGAAAGCCCAGACAAACCGCAACTTTATTACTTCTCGCAGTTGCGATAAGATTATCCAATCCTCTAAAATAAATAGTAGGAAGTTCATCAATGATAACTGAACTTTTTAATTGCCCCTTTTTGTTGATAAGCTTCACAATTCTTGAATTGTACAAGCCTAATGCTGCGGAATAAATATTTTGACGATCGGGATTATTGCCAACGCATAAAATCTTCGGTTCTTTTGGGTTATTTATATCGAGCGAAAAATCATCTCCTGTCATTACCCAATATAATTGTGGGCTAATCATTCTCGATAAGGGAATTTTAGCTGAAGCAATTTGACCCTGTAATTGGTCTTGTGCACCACTTTGCCAGGCATCCATAAATGGTGATAGATAGTTTTCTAAATCGGGATAGGAAGTTAAAATTGTGAATACGTCCGAATACTTTTTATTCAGCAATTCAATAGCGTGAGGAAAAGTGCAATACTTCCCGTTTTCGTATATTTTTAGATACCATATTATAGCTGCCAATAGGATAATTGGGCTTTCCACGAAGAAATCGCCCTGTTTCTGTATCCACGACCTATTAAGGTTAAGCATTATGGTATAAGCCGCTTCGTAAGCATCGCTGATGTCGGTCATAAAATCAGGGTTAAGAGGATTGCAACGGTGGCTCTTGCGTGGGTCGTCGAAGTTTATTACATAAAATTTAGGTTGAATTTTATATTTGTCCCGATGCTTCAGTAAATGATTATAGGCAATGGTAGAAAGGTCGTCAAACTTAAAATCGTAGATGTACATACTAAATCCTTTCTCAATTTGCTGCTTGATGTAATTGTTTACAACGGCATAGGATTTACCGGAACCGGGAGTTCCTAAAACTATCGTTGCCCGAAAAGGATTAACAATATTAACCCAACCGTCATTCCATTTATTCTTGTAATAAAACTTGGTAGGTAGATTGACAGAGTACTCGTTCTCCATCAATTTGGTTTCCTGTTGGAAACTTTCGTTTTCATTATTGAAAACATCATCCATCAAGTTGGTGCGTAATAAACGGCTGATCCATACACCCGCCATCATCAGAGCAATATATCCCAAAGCAAGCGTGAGGATATAAAAGAATGTACCAATGAGGGGTGTTAGCTTCAATAAGAATGTGTTCAGAAAGAACAGTACAAATCCAATTCCCAAAGCCACATAAATTTTAGTCCAGGTTATTTTTTCATTCTTCACGCCTTTGGTTCCCAGACAGCTTAATGCCAACAATACTATTGCAAATACTTTGGTGTAAAGTGTATGTGAAAACAGACCGGCAGTTCGTTGAAAATTGCTCAATATCTTATTGATGACTTCTAACGTCCAGCCACGTTCTATAAAGAAACTGTAGCAGAACCAATAGAGGTGCATCAATACTATAATGATACTTACTGCTCGCATAAAAGCCATAATCTTGGCTAAGCCTCTTAAATCGTCTTCTCCCTGCATTATTTTAAGTTTTAATGTTCGTGCGTGAATTTATGGGCTGTATAGCGTGGCTATAAGAATGTGGTAGTGTTTGGCTGTGAGAGGCGGTGTTTGGCTAAGTTCAATGAAAATATAAGTAATCCTTTTGTTGCAGAACAACTCGTTTTTTATCTTTGCAAGATGCACAATCAGCTTATTCAACTTATCACACAAAATGCAACTCTTTCAGATTTAGAAAGAGATTTATGCATTGGATATTTTGAACCAGTAATGTTTCCTAAAAACCGTATTCTTGAAGAAGAAGGAAAAATACCGGCATACCTATATTTTGTGGTTTCGGGCTTTGTACGTCTGTTCCATTACAATGAAAATGGTGATGAAGTGACAACGCATATTAATTGTCCGCCGGGCTTCATTACTTCCTATGATAACTTTGTTAATCAGAAAAAATCTGATGAAAACCTAGAATGCATTACAGAATGTGAACTTCTTCGGATTAAAAAAGCTGATCTTGATTTGCTTGTACAACAAAGCTCTGCATTTAAAGATTTTAGCATTTTGGTATTTCAGCGATCGTTGTCATACAATGAAAAACGTTCCAAGGAACTTGCAACGCTGACAGCAGAAAAACGTTATTTAAAACTAATGGAAGAATATCCAGAAGTGCTTCATAATGTCCCGATGCAGTACATCGCCTCTTTTCTCGGGATGAACCCAAAAAGTCTGAGCCGTATCCGCAAACAGATTATTAAGTAACATTTGTGAAGTGGTTTTGAATGAGCAAGGCTGAACTTTGCCCTATCATTTAAAATCAAAAGATATGACAAATAAGGAATTAGTATTGGTATCGGGAGCCAATGGACATTTGGGAAATAATCTTGTAAGGTTACTAATTAAAAAAGGATTTCAGGTTCGGGCATCTGTTCGCAATATTAACAGCAAAGAATGTTTCAAGGGATTGGATTGCGAAGTTGTACAAGCAGATATCACAGACAAAGCTTCATTTGTAAGAGCTTTGCAGGGAGTGGATACGTTTTATGCTGTAGGTGCCGCTTTCAAGTTGTGGGCGAAAGATCCCAAAAAAGAAATCTATGATGTGAATATACAGGGTACCAGATTTACAATTGAAGCCGCAGCTGATGCTGGTGTTAAGAAGATTGTTTATGTGAGTTCTATTGCCGCTTTAGATTATACTAATCTGCCTACGAAAGAAAGTAATGGATACAACCCTGACCGAAGAGATATGTACTACAATTCTAAAAATGATGGTGAAAAGCTTGCTTTTCAACGGGCTAAAGAATTGGGGATTGCACTGGTATCCGTGATGCCCGGAGCTATGATTGGTAGTGAAGCTTTTCTTCCTTTGAATGTTTCGTATGGTGTTTTAAGATTGATACTGAACAAGCAAATTCCGATGGACACAAAAATTACGTTGAATTGGGTGGATGTGAAAGATGTGGCAGAAGGCTGTTATCTGGCAGCACAAAAAGGTCGCTCGGGAGAACGTTATATTCTTGCCAACGAAAAGTGTATGACTATTACAGATACAACAAAGCTGGCCCAAGAACTCTACCCCGAACTAAAACTGAAAGTACCTGGTTCTGTTCCTAAATTCGTACTATATGCAATTGCAGGCCTGATGGAATTTCGGCAAAGTTAAGCGGGAAGCCACCTGTGCTAACCACCAAGGAAATTGCTATGTTCTCTGGTTTGCAACAGGATTTTGATATTTCTAAATCAAGAAATGAATTGGGATTTAATCCAAAAGATGGCAAAGAAGCAGTAAAAGAAGCAATGGATTATTTGATAAAAAATAAGTTTTTACTTTAAATGCATATTGATAGCAAATGATTTAATGAGGTATCCTAATCGCTAAATATCTGATTAGGATATCTTTATTAATGACCTCTTTTCCGTTTACGTTTCTTCTTCATTTTGTTGGTAAAATCCTGTTCCTCATAATCCTCGCCCTGTGCTTCGGGTAGCAAGCCGCCCAATGCTTCAATTAAACCGTCTTCGTGTTTGTGTGTAGTTAAGAAGTCGAACAAATGGTGTGGTTGCTCCGCAGGAAGATCCGCATCATCTGAGGTGGATATTTTTGGCTTTTGTATGGCAGGTTCTTTTATATCCGGTTTGATGTTATTGTTCCAATAATCATTAAAGGTATTCGCAGAAAGTTCCTTGCTTAAACGTGAACCCTTCCAGACTGATTTAGAATTGTGATCTATAAAAGTTATTCCGTAAATACGCCCAGCTTCATTTCTACGCACCACCACGTTAATGCCCTGTTCGCCTAACTGCTTTTTAAAAGCCTGCTCATCACTTGTTGATTTCAGGGCAATGGTAACTGCGGATTGTAAAGTTTTTTGGGTTGGATTGGCTTTCAAAGCCTCTTTGCTTTTTGAAAAATGCAGTTCCAAAGTTGGTAGCCCTGCGTTCTTTCCGAATAAGGAAGCCTTGAAAGGATGTCCGGCTCTTTCTCCCTTTTCGTTTAAAGGAATATACAGTAATCCCTGCTTCATCTTTCCCTGCAATTCGCCCTCCACTTTTTCGGTGGTAACATTGAACAGGGAAAGCAAAGCATTGTATTCTCCCAAAGTTTGGTATTGATAATAGTTCGGCAGGTGTCGTACTACCGAAGCGATTTGGCTTTTCACATCTCCAGCCCGATAATCCACTGGAAGGAATACCTTATCATTTTGTTTATGTTCCTTGTCCGTGGCTGGTATCAATCCGTGTTTCCTTTCAAGTTCACGGCATACATTCATAGACCGCATTTTTTCGAACTTGTCAGAAATTTTTTTGCCCTCTTCGTCCACGCAAACCGATACGATGTGGATATGACTACGGTCAATATCGGTATGTTTGAATACCACAAAAGGCTGTTCGCCGTAACCCATTTCCCTCATATATTCTTCCGCCATTTCCCTAAACTTGTCATCACTTACCTTGTCTTTCGGGTCGGGATTGAGCGAAATATGCAACGTATGCTTTTCTGTATTGCGGTTGGCTATCAGGTATGGAGCAAAAGATTGAGCTAATTGAGCAACGGAATAATGACCATTAGCGGTTTCAATCATTTTATTGGCAAACAAAATCTGTCCGTTTTCATTCTCCACTTTGAGCTGATTGTACGCCAATGCACCGTATAAATTTCCGCTTCTGCCAATTTTCGCTATCATTTCTAAGGCTATTTTTTCAGATACTTTGCTTCAAATTCCTCACTTATCTGAATGATTTTTTGGCATAACACCGCCATTTCAGCCGTCTGTTTTTCCAATTTGTAGAGAAATGCTGCTGCCTTTTTCTCGGAAAAATGACGGTACAACAGCTTCACAATCTGATTGTAATTCACGCCTACGGAACGGAACTGGCTGTGAAAAGAAGTCAGCCGCATATAAAAATCAACCGTTCCTTTGTCAATTTTGACCGATTTCATTTCCTTATTGAACAGCAGGGAAATGATAAACTTTGCTTTATTGGGCATTCCCGATGCTTCAAAAAGCGATAAAAGTTTGGCATTTTCTTCGTCTGTAAGACGGAAAACGTGGCGGTGGATGCTTGGGTCGGTTTTAGGTCTCCGTCCGCCCTTATTCTGTTTTTTGTTACTGTTGTCGTTCATCACTAATCCATTTTTAATCCACACAAAACTTCGACTTCGGAGAGTGTTTTTTAGCCCCCTGCTAAGGGCAAGTTGTTTTGAGGCACTAACTCGGTTTCGAGTGCCTCAAAACACAACTTGCCGTGTTCTGATGAACACAATAATCCGCCCTGCGGGACGGATTGATTTTAACAGGGAAAAACGGATCGATGCCGTTCCCGTTACCCTCCGATTTGTGAAAAGACTTTTGCATAAATCCGTTAATAAAAATCATTTTACAAAGTAAAGCCCTGTTCACAAAAGTGTTGCTATATACTAACCGGACAAACACTGCCTTTGAACGCCAAACACTGCCACACATCAAGAAGCGGATAAATCAATCGCTTTATTTGCCGTATAATTTTAGTGCAGGCAGTAAAAAATGTATTTCAACAAGGAAGAAAATCGGGTCTGCAAAAAGGTAGTTTGGAATAAAAGCATAAGGTTTTAAAAGCATAAAACTATAAAAGTGTAAAAGCATAAAAGCGGTAAGGCAATTTACCTCTTGCAAGGTTTACCACTTGCCTAAGAATATACCTGATAAGGCAAAAACGAAAGCAAATAACTGTGCAGGAAAACACCCAAAAGGGAAAGCAGGAATATGGGATTGAGGTAATGTTCAGGTAAACAAATATGCAATCCCGCAAAACAAATAAAATGTGTAACAATAAATTTTTAAATAATGGAAACAACAAAGAGAACTTTAAAAATCAGCTTCTCCACCCAAAAGGGCGGTGTGGGAAAATCGACAATGACCACCTTGCTGGCAAGTGTGCTTCATTACCGTTTAGGGTTTAATGTGCTGGTAATGGATTGCGACTTTCCGCAACATAGCCTGACCAATATGCGTGAACGGGATAAGAGAACCATAATGCAGAACGACTACCACAAAAAAGCTGCAATGAAACAGTTCCAAGCCATCAACAAAAAGGCTTACCCTATTATCAAATGCAAGGCTGAAACGGCTCTGGACAAAGCATCGGAATATACAAACCAATCGGCGGTTGTGCCGGATGTGGTTTTCTTCGACCTGCCGGGAACAGCCAATACCAAAGGTGTTCTGACTACTTTAAAAAAAATGGATTTTATCTTTTCGCCCATTACTGCCGACCGTTTGGTAGTGGAGAGTACATTGGGCTTTACCAAAGCTTTTCTCGGGCTTCCCCAAACGGATGATGGCAATGCGGAACAAGAGATTTGGCTGTTCTGGAACCAAGTGGATGGTAGGGAAAAAACAGGTTTGTATGATGCCTATCAAAGTGTAATCAAAGAACTCAACCTGCCCATAATGGAAACAAGGATAATGGACAGCAAGCGTTTTCGTAAGGAAACAGACGATACGGGCAATTATGTATTCCGTTCAAGTTTACTACCTGCCGAACCACAGCTAATGAAAGCAACCAAAATGGATTTGTTTGTTGAGGAATTTTTAAAAATCGTTCATCTGTAAAAAACGCAAATTATGGCATCTGATAACAAAAACAACGATTTTAAAAAGCCAGATGTTGATGAGGATTACCTTATGAACATTATAAGCGGCGATGAGCTTGCTACTCCGTCAGCCAATAAGCAGCAGGATATTCCAAAGGAAACCAAGCCAAGAGAAAAAGCCCGCAACAGTTCATCAAATAAAGTGGATTATGAGGAAACATTTCTGGTCAATCGGTTTCCGTCAGGGCGTAATGGCAAGGTAGTTTACATACGTCCTGAATACCACGAAAGATTGCTTCGCATTGTGCAACTGACAAGGGAAGAGCGAACAACGCTCTATTCTTATATTGACAATATCCTTGAACAACATTTTAAAGATTACGGGGACGATATTACCCATTATTTCAATGAACATTTTAAACCTATTTTATGATGAAAAAAGCAAAGAAAAATAAGAATGCAGTTGCCCAAAGCAACCATTCTGAAAGTGTAAACGAAAAAGTTCAGGTAACTTATGAAAACGCATTTCTGCAAATGAATAAAACACAGAAACGAGGCAATAAAAGCATATACCTAAGCCCTGAACATCACGAGCGTTTAACCCGTATTGTACAGATTATAGGCGATGATAAAATGCCCTTGTTTGCCTATCTCAATAATGTCCTTGACCATCATTTCAGGGTATTTGAGAATATGATTACAAAGGAGTTTAACGAAAAAAACAAATCTCCATTTGAATAATTATCTGATGTTATGGAAATAGTAATTGTGATATGCCTGCTGATAGTTATTGCCCTGCTTTTGCAGGACAAGATTGTCATTAAAAGAAAGTCGGAACAAAAGCCGATGCAGAAAAAAGTTAATCCAAATCTGCCCGATATTATGGGTCAGCCCAAGCCTGTAAGAAGCCTTTCAGTGCCAAACACTGCCAATGAAAGCCAAATAGAGGAACGGGAGATAAATCCCGATAATTTAGACATAGAATACGACGAAAATGAAAACGTCGGTGTTCAAATTCCGCAGGAAGAGCTGGACGAAGTTTTTAGCAATATGCCTGATTTTGAAGAAGAGGAAGAAGAATGGAACAGGTACGGAATATCTGGTAGCGATGACAGTCTTGCCCAAGGGGTTACCTACGACGAACTAAGCTCCATAGAGGCTTTGCTCCAAAAAGAAAATTTGGAACAGGCTCAAAAGGAAACCGCGGTGGCGATAGTTCAAAGATTACAGGGTACTGAATTATTCAGCCTATTAGAAAATTCCATTGAGGGTGCATCCCGAAGAATAGCCGAGCTTTTGGATAGCACGCTTGCTACAGAAACGGATGCTGGTTCTTCCACTTTGCGGAAAAATGATTTGAATGACTTTGACATTGGGGAGTTTGTCTGAAGGGCAACTCCCCTTTATTGTTTAATGATTAATATAGAATATTATGGAAAGGAAATTACCCACAATACTTATTGAAGGAACAGAGTTCATCATTGATGTAAACAGATTAGAATTTCGGGAGAAAGCTGATGAAAGAAACATTTGTCACTTCATTTGATGAAAGATATTGAGGGAGGGTATCAATTTAGCTATGGACTGCAAAGCAAGAATACACCCAACATCTGGACGGATGAAAAGAGTATTACAGTAAAAATACCCGAACTGGTGGAGCTTGATCCTCTTGGAATGTCAACTAAGTACAAAATTCCTTTAGAACAGTTGAGAGGCAAGACAGACTTTGAGATTATGGTTAACCAGTACGCCTTTGATAGGCGTATGGAGAAAGGTCAACTTCCTACCATAGATATAGCCGGTGAAATTTTCCAAGTGGAGTTGGATAAAGATAAACTTATTCCCAAAGCTGATCCGTTTGCACATGGCATCGATATACCATCATTTGGAAATCCAGACCACATTATTGGAGATTACACCTTTGCTTATGATCCTATAAAAAGGGAAATCGTAGAGCTGGACTATCTGAAAATTTTGGAATTGCCGAAGGATTTAATAGCAATCAATCTGCCTTATGCTTTTCGGCTTGATCCGATCGGATGGAATATAAACCTTAACAGAGACCCTAAATGGGGATTGAAGACAATAGATTTTAAAATGGAACATCAATCACCGAAAATACCTTGGGAAAAGACAGACCTGCCTGAAATCATAAAGGAAAACCTCGAAGAGTTAAGAAAAAAACAAGCAGAACAAAAGAAGAATATCCCTCAACAGCCTACAAAAAAAGGAAGAAGGATGTAAATGTGATGAACAATGGGAAGAGAACTGCCGGAAATTGAAATCAAGGGAACTGCATTTATTGTCGATGTTCTCAAAGAAGAGTTAAGGGAAAAAGCCAACCCTGAAAATGCGATGCGAATAAAGCTCATGCACTACGCAGGTGAAAGAGGCTACTCGTTTCATTATGATCTGAATAAAAAGAATTTCCCTGACATTGACCGGATAATTGAATTTGGTTTACCTCAAGGTACGCCCGAGATCAGGATACCGGAACTAAAGAGCATGGATGCAGTGGGCATGGCTAAAAAATATAACGTTAGTCTAGAAGCGGTGAAAGCAAAGGGAGACTTTGAACTGTCGATAAAGCCGGGAAGTTTACACGATCTGCGTCTGAATAAAGGCATATTGCCGACACTTGATATTGCAGGTCATACATTCTATGTTGATCTACAGATGAACAAACTACGGCCAAAGGACGACTTTAAATCCAAAGGCATCAACTTCACGGAAATAAAAGACTATTATGACCGTGATAGACGGGCATTTGTCATTCCATATAATCCTACTACCCGCGAATTTCAACAAGACGATGTTTCAGCACTGACTGAACTGCCCAAAGATATTATTATTGTGCAGTTCCCCGGTCAGTATGATTTGGATATAGTGGGATGGGATAAAAAGCATGGAAACAGCCTTACCACCCAATACCTGAAGCAAATGCACTTTGAAGCCAGAACCCTGCCCTGGGCGGAAACCAATCTGATAGAACATATAAAGCGCAATGTTTCGGAACAGCTATTGCCAAAAGACGAATATGTCGTTAATGAGCCAAAGGATCATCTTTATAGAATAGCCACTGATACAGAAAGGAAACTTCCAATATATAAGATAGACGGCGTAGAATTTATTGTGGATGTCAATCAGTTGGAATTGCGTGGAAAAGACAACCCGAAAAATGTGATTTCTATAAGGGATATGGAAGAACTGCCAACAGAAGGCTATAAATTTTGGTTCAGCCCAAAGAGCAAAGGTCTGACAAAATACTCTGAATGGGAAGCAAAATATATTGAAATACCCGATTTTGTGAAACTTGATCCGATAGGCATGGCAAAGAAACACAACATTTCCGAAGATCGGATAGTGCAAATGGACGATTTCATATTAATGGTCAATCAAGATGCGTTTGATAAAATTGCCAATAGAAGGATTTTACCAACCATAGATATCGCAGGGCATACCTTTTACATCGACTTGTTAAACGATAGGTTACAACCTAAAGACGATGTTTGGTCACGGGGCATCATTTTTTCAGAACTCAATTATTATCATTCGCACAAAGACAACACCTTTACCATTCCTTACAACCAAAGAACACATACCTTTCAGGAAGTGAGCCTCAATGTAAAGGAAATTCCCGAAGACCTTATTGTAATACAAATTCCCGGCAAGCGTACTCTTGATCCCATTGGACAGAATAAGGCAGGGAACTTAAATAATTCGGACTTTCTAAAAAAGAGGGAGTGCATCTGCAACATGAAGCCAAAGTAATACCTTGGCATCAGACCCGATTTGCGGAAACCATCAAGCGTAATTATACGCAGCAGATAAAACCAGAGCAAAAACCTATCATTAGTCAACCACAGGAAAAAGAAACAATAAGTAAAAGAAAAGGTCGTAGAATGTAACTATGAAAGAAACGACTTCGACCTAGCGAAAACGTAATTTGGGGAATTTGATATCGGGGGAGTTTGCGTGAGCAAGCTCCCTTCTTGTTTCGCTAAGAGTTTCTTGAAATACTCTCAAAATTTATCTGACCTACTTTGTTTGTATTGTTTATAATATTAAATTCGCACTGTATGCTCATTAAATAGCACTATATGAAAATCAACAGACTAAAGGTTATATTGGTCGAACAATCTAAGACTAGTAAATGGCTAGCCAAAGAGCTGGGTAAAAGTGAAAGCACTGTGTCAAGATGGTGCACTAATGAAATACAACCGTCTGTTGAAACATTAGCTCAAATTGCACAGCTTTTAAAAGTGGATATTAAAGAGTTTTTAAACTCAACAGAGCTAAGTTAACTATTACCTCAAATTGATGTCTGGGGTAAAATGTATCAAATTTATAAAGACAAATCTTTTGGAAAGATTTAAAAATGAAAGAACAACAAGAAAAATATAATTTACCTGAAGGTTGGGCATGGACTACTATAGGAGAAATAGCATTACTATCTAGTGGAGGTACGCCAGATAGAGGGAATCACAGCTATTATAATGGTGATATTCCTTGGGTAAAATCTGGCGAATTGAATCATGGTACAATAATTAAAACTGAAGAGACAATAACCCAAGAAGCGATTGAAAATTCTAGTGCTAAAATAGTTCCTTCAGGAACATTACTAATCGCTTTATATGGATCAACAGTAGGAAAATTAGCATTCTTAGGAATAGATGCTACAACAAATCAAGCTGTTGCTGCTCTAAAAACAACAAGTAGCTTTGAAAGTAAATATCTATATTATTATTTGTTACATAATAGAGAGAGGCTTTTACAGAAAAGAGTTGGTGGAGCACAGCCTAATATTAGCCAAAAGATACTACAAGTATTTCCTATTCCTATATCTACTTTAAAAGAACAACGAGTAATAATTCAACAAATAGAATCATTATTTAGTAAGCTTGATGATGCTGAAAAGGGATTAAAAAAAGCAATTGACAGCTTGAAAATTTATAGACAGGCAGTCTTGAAAAATGCCATTGAAGGTGTATTGACTAAGAATTGGAGGCAGGATTTATCTATGGATGCTCATCAGGAATTGACAAATATAAAGAGAAAGAGAAAAGAGAAATATGATGCGGAGATAGAAAACAAAAAAAGGAAAAAGATCAAAATTGATTTTGAATTTGATTATAAAAGAGATGATGAAATTTATAGTTGGGCAATATCTAGTTTAGATAATTTAGTTAATATGAATGCCAGAATTGGTTGGCGAGGATTGACAAAGAAGGAGTATACTAATGAAGGAGCTCTTTTTCTTTCCGTCCACTCTTTAAATTATGGGAAAAATGTTGTTTTTAAAGATGCGAATTTTGTTTCAATCGAGCGATATGAAGAAAGTTCAGAGATACAATTGAAAATAAATGATATTTTACTATGCAAAGATGGGGCTGGTATTGGTAAAGTAGGAATTATTAAAAAGCTGCCTGGTAAAGCCACTGTAAACTCTTCATTATTAGTCATAGATTCAAGAGAGGTCTTCAATCCAGATTTTTTATATTATTTCTTTCTCGGTCCTAATATGCAACGTTTGGTGAATGAAAAAATATCTGGAAGTGCTATTCCGCATCTATTTCAAAAAGACATAAAGAAATTCAAATTAAAGGTTCCTCCTATATTAGAACAAGATAAGATTGTCGAAATATTAGAATCGAGATTTACTTTAGTTGATAATTTAGAAAAATCCGCACAAAATGTTTTGAAGGAAATTATTGCGCTTAGACATTCAATTCTAAAAAAGGCATTTGAGGGTAGACTTGTTAACTATATTTCAAATGGATCCATAGAAGATTTGTTGAAAGATATACAAGAAGAAAAAAGATTATATCTTGAAAAGCAAAAAGAAATAAATCTTAACAAACCAAAAGAAAAGAAAAAAATGGAAGAGAAAAAATCCATACTTGAAATTTTGAAAGAATCTAATACACCAATATCTGCTCAAGAGTTGTGGGAAAAATCAACGAGCGATGGAGATATTGAACGATTCTACAGTGAAATAAAAGAAATTTACTATCAAATTGATGAGTTGAAATCAGAGACAGAATCACTTTTAACTTTAAAAGATGAAAATAAATAACGTACAAATAAAAGGTAGATTCAAGAATCTGGAAGATTTTTATTTTGATTTTGGTGAAAATTCCATGGAGACAGTATTGCTTGGATTAAATGCTACTGGTAAGTCTAATTTTATGGAGGCGTTGGTTATCATCTTTAGAGATTTAGATCTGGAAAGAGTTCCAATGTTACATAAGCAAAGTCAACCTTTTGAATATAAGATTAAATATACCTGTCGTGACAAAGTTATAGAAGTTGATTATTCAGTAAAAACAGGATATACTTTCTGTATAGATGGTGAAAAATTGAAATCAAAAACACAGTTTTTCAAAAACAAAAATGAATATTTACCGAGCCATGTTTTTGTTTACTACTCGGGTTTAAGTGAGCGTTTAAAATCTTTGTACGCAGATCACAAGATTCAGCAATTCAAGAAAATGATGGATCCAAAATCTAAATATGAGGACTTTAAAGAAATGCCTCGTATTTTCTTAGTTGAGCCAATTCATGCCAGTTTTGCTTTAATCGCTTTTTATTTATTTGACGAGAAAGAGAAAGAAACTATTGATTTTTTAAAAAGAGAACTTAATATAGTAGATTTTGGTTCAGCGCTTTTTATGCTAAAGCAACCTAATTGGTCTAAATCTCGTAAAGATCCGGATCATTTTTGGAATACAGCAGGCTTAGTTCGAAGGTTCATTGAAGATTTGTGGAATTTTTCTATTGTACCAATGTTTTACAAGGAAACTGTGAGAGGAGCTTTAAATAAAAGAGAAACACTAAACAGGCTCTTTCTTTTCTTGAAAGATAAAGAAGCTATCAGAGCATTTGTCGAGATGAAATATGAAAATAAGATAACCCTATTTAATGCTTTATGCAGTCTTCATTATTCTGAATTAGTAGAGGATCAGGATGTCAGGATAAAAGTTTTAAAAGAACACGTTGAAGACGAATTGGCTATGGGTGAACTTAGTGAAGGTGAAAAGCAATTAATTACAGTTCTTGGCCTACTTAAATTCACAAAAGATGATGAAGCACTTATTCTTCTCGATGAGCCGGATACTCATTTGAATCCGTTATGGAAATGGAAATACCTGGAGTTTTTAGAAAATGTAGTTAGTAAATCTGCTAAGACACAAATCGTTTTTTGTACGCATGATCCATTAGTTATAGGTGGATTAGATAAAGAACAAATACGTGTCTTTAAAAAAAATGAGAACTTAGAAACGATTGTAGTAGAGCCAGATATAAGCCCTAGGGGCTTAGGAGTTGCTGGTATTTTAACAAGTCCACTATTTGGAATGCCAACGACCCTTGACAGAGCAACAAATGAATTGTTAGAAGAGAGAAATTTATTACTGTATAAACAAAGTAAGGGTAATTTCACTGATGCTGATCAAAAAAGGCTTAAAGAACTTTTTGAAGTTTTGAGTAATGAGGGATTTAACTACACATTTAAAGATCCTGATTTTTCTGAATTTATTGCAAAAAAAATGGATAATCAAAATGCGAAAGACTCATGATTTACATTGACAATACTAAGCTTGAAAAACCTAATCAGAAATGGTTGAATAAAGTGGGCATATTACTAGAAAAGCTTAAAGAAGCGGAAAATAACGATGATAGAAATAAAATAATCGATCAAAATCACCGTATATGGAAGCTCTTAAAAGATAGCTTAAAGGTATTGTCATGCGGAAAGTGTTGGTATTCGGAAACCAAAAATCCGTATTCCCATTTGCATATAGATCATTTTAGACCAAAAAAAAGAACAGAAGATATATTTGATAAACTTACCCCTCTCAAAGATGGGTATTGGTGGCTGACTTTTGAAATTACTAATTATCGACTATGTGGAAGTGTCGGAAATGTAAAAAAGGGAGACCATTTTGCAGTAAAGTATAATAGAGTTGTTCAACCTGGGCCAATTTCTGATGAGGTATATTACTTCCTTGATCCTACAGTGAAAGAGGATGTCAAGCTTTTAAATTTTGATAACAACGGAAGCATAAAACCTTCGGCTCCTGAAAATTTAGAAAAATGGAATCATGACAGGGCTAAGTATACGATTGAGTACTTAGATTTAAATTACCCAGATTTGCAAGAAGCTAGAAAACTAAAGTGGCAAGACACAACAATTATTATAAAGGAAGTAAATCGATTAAACTCCGTATATAATAATGAGCCGACTAATCAAAATAAATCCAAAAAAGAGTTTGAAATTAACAAACTAAGAACGATGCTTTCTCTTGAACAGGAATTAACCTCTACAGTTCGCTCTTGTTTAAGAGCATCTGGAGAAGATTGGGCATATAAATTACTTGAAGAATAAAAAAATGGCATCAACAAACATATTAGTAGCAAAAATCTGGTCATTCTGTGATACTCTTCGCGATGACGGATTAGGTTATGGCGATTACTTGGAACAACTTACTTATTTGCTTTTTCTCAAAATGGCAGATGAAAATAAAAATCAGTATCAAATTCCTGATGGATGTGATTGGCAAGAGTTGAAATCTTCTAGTCAAATAATAGAAACTTACGAATTAATATTAAAAAAGCTCTCTAATTCGGGCGGCATGCTTAGCAAAATATTTGCGGGAGCATTAAACAAAATACACGATTCTGTTAAGCTTAAAAAATTAATTAACCTAATTGATGAAGAAGATTGGACTTCACAGGAAATAGATGTTAAGGGTGAGATTTATGAATCCTTATTACAAAAAAATGCTGAAAATAGCGGAGCGGGTCAATATTTTACGCCTAGGGCGGTAATTACTGCAATGGTTGAATGTATGCAACCCAAACCAAAGGAAAAAGTTGCAGATCCTTCTTGTGGTACAGGTGGTTTCTTTTTGGGTGTACTTAATCATTTAAGAAATATTAAACTTAGTAAGTCGGAACAAGAGTTTTTGAAATTCCATACATTCAAAGGATGGGAAATTGAAAAAGCTACGGCTCGACTATGTTTAATGAACCTCTTCTTGCACGGAGTTGGGGATTTGAAAGAAACTCCTGAAATAGAGGTTAAGGACAGCCTGAAAAGAGCGGACGGAGAGGTGTTAGAATCTGAAAAAATTGACATAGTACTTGCTAATCCTCCTTTTGGGATAAGTAGTAGTGATATACCAACAACAGATAACAAGCAAGCAGAAAAAGACGGCTATTTTCTGAGGAAGGACTTTTGGGTAACTACAAGTAATAAACAATTAGCATTTTTACAGCATATTGTAACTATGTTAAATGAGAATGGTCGTGCAGCCGTTGTTCTTCCAGACAATGTACTCTTTGAAGGAGGTGCTGGTGAAACAATTCGGAAAAAACTTCTTGAAAACACAAATTTACATACAATACTAAGACTACCTACAGGAATTTTTTATGCTCAAGGAGTAAAATCAAATGTGCTTTTCTTTCAAAAAGAATCTAGATCGGATTTACCAGCAACTAAAGACGTTTGGATTTATGATTATCGAACAAACATCAGACATACTCCCAAAAAGAATCCATTAAAGCACGAACATTTAGAAGATTTCATAAGGTGTTTTAATGCAATTAACATTTCAAAAAGAAAAGAGACATGGGGTCAAGAGAATGAAAATGGTCGTTGGCGTAAATATTCTTATGATGAAATAATAGAAAAAGATAAAACGAATTTGGATATATTTTGGCTAAAAGATGATAATCTTATTGACTTGGATAATCTCCCTGATCCAGAAGTATTGATTGATGATATTATTGAAAATATTGAAAGTGCCTTAGCCAATTTTAGAACGATTAAGGATTCGTTGAACTAGACATACAAAACCTTTTGCATGAATGATTTTTTAAATGATAATATTTTTAATGTCGATTGTGATTTATTATTAATCCCAATTTCAACAGCTGGCACCATTTCTAATTCTTTTAGAAGTGGTTTAGAGGAATTAGATATTGCAGAAGATCTTTGGGAAAATAAGAAATATGAACTTGGTGATGTCAAAATATTACCTAAAAAATCGAAGAGAAAATTCATAGCTTTTGTTTGTACTGTCGATGGACATGATAGTGCTTACTATGCAATCAGATTAATAGGGAAAAGACTTGCAGAAAAAGTAGTAGAGTTAAAATATATTAGAGAAATAGCCTCTCCAATACTAGGTACAGGAGCAGGCAAGCTTCAGCCGGATTTAAGTCTAAATATTATGCGTTCTGCGTTCTATGAAAACAAAAATGTGGAGGGCATCAGGCTAACGTTTTGTACTCCAGATGAAGAAATACATTATTCTGTAAAAAATCATACTCTAGATATAGATACTAGTAGTGGACAACTCGTTATTGAAGCCGAAATTCCAAATATTCGGATAAACGAATTTATTGAAAGAATCCAATATGATACAGAATTTTATTATGAATTAGCTGAAAGAAAATTTAATGAATATATTGAACATAAATTACCCAAAGATTTTTATGAGAAATTAGCGAATCAATTTAAATCTTCAGGAATTACCTTTAAAGAATTCATCAATTCTGATTTATCTAATGAGCAACATGAATTTACAATACTTTGTGGAGAACTAATCGCTTACATTGATTTTAATGCATATCATAAAAATATCTGGAATAGAAATCCAGATAAACGTGTATTAGCTAAATCCGCAGTCCGTCAGAATGATTGGTTTTTAAATTTGATTAAATTCAAATTGACCGATAAACATAATTCTTTGAGTCCAAGTATTAGAAATGCATTTGCATACTTGAAATCTCCAAGTTTTAATCTCACCATGCTTTCTGAAAATCATAGAAAGAAAGCTTTTGACAATATTTTCCCAGATAGAAATTACAATGGTGAATTTGAAGAAACAGTATTAAGTTTTTTTAGGAGACTAGGAATAAAATCTCAAAATCCTCAAAATTTTGGAGCCCTGTGTAGTCGAATTCTTTACCTCCCTTTTATCAAGCCAATTTGGAATGAAACCGTAACAAAAGATCACACCCTTGAAGACAATTTAGGATATACAGATTTATCATTGGCAAGTTTCCGAATTGAGGAATGTTTAAGAACAAATTCAAAAATATTGGATTTAGGAAATTGTGGACTAGGTGATTTGGAGGTTATACCAGAACTTTTTGAATGCACTCATATAGAGGTGTTAATCTTAAGTAATGAATGGGCTGAATATAAAAATGGTAAATGGAGAAAACTTACTAGTAAAAACAAAGGAAATAAAAACAGCATTAAATCTTTGCCAGAATTAATGAATGAATTGTCCGAACTAAAAGTCTTGGTTTGTGGAGGCGATTGGAATGAGTACAATAATCAGAAATGGAACAGATGGGGTATTACTTCTCTTACTTCTATTTCTAAACTAAGTAAACTAGAATACTTAAATCTAAGTAATAATGAGTTATCTAATATAATAGGTTTAAAGAAATTAACCTCTCTAAAAGTTGCTCACCTAAATAATAATAAAATTTCGAAGGTAGAGCTTTTAAATGAGTTGAATAATCTTAAAGAGCTATATCTTAGCAATAATAAGATCAAAACGGTTGACTTTATCAGCAAGTTAGAAAGTATTGAAACAATAGACTTGCATAACAATTTTATTAGGGATATTAGACCAATCACAAGAATAATTGACCGTATTGGGATAAGCAATGATAAGTGGGAGTTAAATACATTAAACATAGCAAAAAATCCGTTAGAATTACCACCAATGGAAATTGTAAATCTTGGTAAAGATGAGGTTTTGGGAGTACTCGACGATATAGAAAAAAGAGGACGTTATATTAATAAAGACATTAAGGTCATCCTAGTAGGAAACAGTGAGGTTGGTAAATCAACGTTGGTAAAATATCTGGATAAAGAAAATGGCCTTGAAGATGACCATCTTCCTACTCTTTGGATGGAAGAGAAAATTATAAATAGTAAGTATTCAGTTAATACCATCGGAGAAGAGTGCTTATTACATATTTTTGATTTTGGAGGCCACGATTATTACCATGATACTCATCATTTATTCTACAGCACAAATACAATTTATCTTCTTCTATGGGATAAAGAAACTAATAATTTGAATTCAAGAAAAATCACTCAGAGAACAAGAGAAAATTTAGAAATTGCAATTGAAACTCAAGATTATCCAATAAGATATTGGCTAGATTCCGTAAAGTTTTACACAAAAGATGTTGAAGCAGATAATTTTGAATTTGTAATAAAAAGAGAAGTTACTTATGATAGTCCACTTCTTTTGATACAGAATAAGGTTGATGACGCTTCCAATATTATATTTCAGAACAGTAAGGCTCTCAAAAGTGATTATTCTTTTATTTATGACATGATTAATATCTCTATTAAACCTAAAAGAAATTTAGATCATTTTGATAGTTTGTTTTTAGAAATGCTCAATAAAATGAATATTATTGGTGCCGTTCTCCCTAAATTCTATGAGGCAATAAAAAATAATATAAATTCTTATAAAGGGAAGCCAGTACTAACCTTTTTAGAATTTATGAGTTATTGTAATGGAATAATCCAAGACCCTATTGACAATTCCCAAGCTAAAAGATTAGTTAAATATTTAGAACAGGTAGGACTTGTATTATGTAAAAGTAAAGACACTGATGAAAAGATATATATAGATAAGAAATGGGTAATTGAGAACATGCATAAAGTTCTTGAAAAACTGATGGAAAAAAAAGGAGAATTTAAACGAGATTATGTAGTAAGAATTCTTGGAACAGATGATGATAAGGTTGATGACTTATTATTAATGATGGAGGAATTCAAAATTATTTTCAAAAATCCTTATTCAGATGTTTACATCGCTCCACTTTATTTGCCTAAAATTCCAGATGGAAAAATAAAGTTATTTCTTAATGAAAATCAGATTACATATAGAAGATTTGAGTTCAAAGGATTCATTCAAAAAAATGTTATTTTAAGCATATTTCAGAAATTTGGAACTCTTTTTTCTTCGGATAAAAATAAAGATATATTCTATTATTGGAAAGATGGTTTGATTATAAAGAACCCTAATACAGAAGAAATTATAATGATAAGGTTTCATCTTGGTAATGAAAATGGGAATGCCTGTATTGATATTTATGATTTATCTCAAAAAGAGAAACCAATATTCAGAGATGATGTGCTCAAATTCATTAGAGATGTTAATCAAGGTTATGAACTCGAAGAAATGGTTACCTTGGATGGTATTGATTACATATCAAAAGAATTACTTGAAGATAATGCCAAAATAGGTAAACATGTCTTTTCAGAAAAGAAATTATCTGAACCTGTGAAATCAGAACAACAAAAGCTTTTTAAACTAAAAGATTACATGGATTTTATAGACAACCCCGTTAAAAAGAAAAAAGTAGTAATATCGTATTCAAAGAAAGATCTTGCACAAATTCATATTTTGAAAAGGTATTTGAGACCTTTGGTAGATGCTGAACTAATTGAAGAGCCATGGTACTGTACCAGTTTAAATCCTGGTGATGATTGGGATGGAAAAATCAAATATAAATTTCAAGAAGCAGACATTATATTTTTCATGGTAAGTGAATATTTTTATAGCACCAAATATATTATTGATCACGAAATAAAAACTGCAATAGATCGGTATGATAATAAGGAAAATATAAAAATTGTACCCGTGATTTTGGAATTTTATGATTGGGGTAGAAAGGAACCATACAATCTTCAGCGTTTCTCTGCTCTACCTTATCAAGCTAAACCACTTAGTGATTTTAGTAATCCCAAAATGGCTTGGAATACTATTACAGCATCGGTAAGAATGATGATTGAAAAAGATTTAGATCCTGGGAAAATTGAAATAATAAGTCGTGATCTTGAAGAAATTTACGAAAGACAAGTTAAAGGAAAATTAGATAATAATTCATTATAATTCTTCGCATCTTCTTACCTATTTTATCACATTATTTAGGTCATAATTTTTTTAAGAACTATTTAATATTTAAAAAAAGGAAGGAAAAATAAGCATAAAAAGGGCTGTTTCTAATAGGGAGACAGCCCTTTCTTGTTTTAAATACCGCCACTCACCGCCAAACAATTCCTTTGACTACCACTTTGTTAGACTGCCTCATTTTCTGAAACACCTTTGTCACGAAAGCCCACAAGGTGTGGGTTAAGGATAACTAATTAATGTGTTTCAATTATGGAAAAACAGAGAAAAAAAGTTTTGCTGGCAGCAGTGGCAATGCTGTCAGGAATTGGTGCATTCGCACAGGGAAACGGCACAGCCGGTATCAACGAGGCTACCCAAATGGTAACAAGTTATTTCGATCCCGCAACGCAATTAATCTACGCCATCGGTGCGGTGGTTGGGCTCATCGGAGGCGTTAAGGTGTATAATAAGTTCAGCAGTGGTGACCCTGATACATCGAAAACTGCGGCGAGCTGGTTTGGTGCGTGTATATTCCTTATCGTGGCAGCTACTATTCTGCGTTCATTCTTCCTTTAGTCCTTTGTCTTATGAACAGTTACAACATAAACAAAGGTATCGGAAGGACGGTTGAGTTTAAAGGGCTGAAAGCACAATACCTGTTCATCTTCGCCGGTGGACTTCTCGGTACACTTATCCTTGTGATGATACTGTATATGGCAGGCGTAAACTCCTACATATGCCTTCTCCTCGGAGTAGGTGGTGCTTCCTTAATCGTGTGGCAGACCTTTACTGAACAGAAAGTATGGCGAACACGGACTGATGAAAATCGGAGCAAACAAAAGACATCCCCGCTACATCATCTGTCGCAAGCCTGTACACCGCTATTTAAAGTTCACGCCTAAAGCCAAAACCGTATGAGAAATGCATCTAAAACAACAACGCTGGAAAACAAATTTCCTTTGCTGGCAGTAGAGAACAACTGCATCCTATCCAAAGATGCGGACATTACAGCCTGCTTTGCTGTGCGTTTGCCGGAACTCTTCACGGTAGCTTCCGCGGAATACGAAGCCATGCATTCCGCCTGGCACAAAGCGATCAAAACCTTGCCCGATTTTACGGTTATCCACAAACAGGATTGGTACATCAAAGAAAACTACGCTCCCGATCTGGCTAAGGAAGACCAGAGTTTTTTGGCAAAATCCTATCAGCGCCATTTCAACGAACGTCCTTTTCTTAACCACTACTGCTACCTATTCCTTACCAAGACCACAAAGGAAAGAATGCGGATGCAAAGCAACTTCAGTTCGCTTTGCAAAGGTTCACTGATACCAAAGGAAATCAGGAACAAGGAAACGATACACCGATTTATGGAAGCGGTAGCACAGTTTGAACGTATCGTGAACGATAGCGGTTTCATAACCCTGCAACGCCTTACCGAAGACGAAATTATCGGAACGGATGATAAACAGGGATTACTGGAGCAATACCTTACGTTGTCAAGAGAAACAGGAACACCAATGCAGGATATCGCACTCGGAACTGAAGAAGTTCGTATTGGCAACAAAAGATTATCACTGCATACTTTGTCCGATACGGAAGACCTGCCTGGAACAGTATCAGCAGATACCCGATTTGAAAAACTATCCACCGACCGGAGTGACTGCCGTTTATCATTCGCCGCTCCCGTAGGCTTGCTATTGAGCTGTAACCATATCTACAACCAATACCTGTTTTTAGACAACAGCGAAGACAACCTGCAAAAGTTTGAGAAGTCTGCAAGGAATATGCACTCTTTGGCTCGGTACTCCAGAGCTAATCAAATCAACAAAGAGTGGATAGAAAAGTACTTGAACGAAGCCCACAGCTTCGGGCTGTCCTCCATTCGTGCGCACTTCAATATAATGGCGTGGTCGGAAGACCCGGCAGAACTGAAACAGTTGAAAAATGACTGTGGAAGTGCCTTGGCACTAATGGAATGCAAGCCAAGACACAACACTACGGACGTAGCCACATTGTATTGGGCAGGAATGCCGGGCAATGCAGGCGATTTTCCGAGTGAGGAAAGTTTCTATACGTTTATTGAGCCTGCATTGTGCTTTTTTACGGAAGAAACCAACTACCACAATTCGCCATCGCCATTCGGTATAAAGATGGCTGACCGACTGACCGGAAAACCAATCCATCTGGATATTTCGGATCTGCCGATGAAACGTGGGATTATCACGAACCGAAACAAGTTTATACTTGGTCCTTCAGGTTCGGGAAAATCGTTCTTCACCAACCATATGGTAAGGCAGTATTACGAACAGGGTGCTCACGTCCTGCTCGTAGATACAGGTAATTCCTATCAGGGCTTATGCGAACTCATCAAAGGAAAGACCAAAGGTGAAGACGGTGTTTACTTCACTTATACCGAAGACAATCCTATTGCCTTTAATCCATTCTACACCGATGATGGCGTGTTCGATATTGAAAGCGTGAAAGTGTAAAGACCTTGATACTGACACTTTGGAAACGTGATGACGAACCGCCAACCCGTTCTGAAGAAGTCGCTTTATCCAATGCTGTTTCCGGCTACATAGAGCGTATCAAAAACGAGGGTATTTTTCCTTCTTTCAATGGCTTCTATGAGTATGTGCAAGGAGATTACCGCAAGGTACTAGAGGAAAAACAGGTCAGGGAAAAAGACTTTGACATCGCCAATTTCCTCAACGTACTGGAGCCCTATTATAAGGGTGGCGAATATGATTACCTACTTAATTCTGATAAGCAGTTAGACCTTTTATCCAAACGCTTCATTGTATTTGAAATTGATGCGATCAAGGATCACAAAATTCTCTTTCCCATAGTGACCATCATTATTATGGAGGTGTTTATCAACAAGATGCGAAGGCTTAAAGGTATCCGAAAACTCATTTTGATTGAGGAAGCATGGAAGGCAATTGCGAAGGAAGGGATGGCAGAATACATAAAATATTTGTTTAAAACCGTCAGGAAATTCTTCGGAGAAGCCATTGTCGTAACGCAGGAGGTGGACGACATCATCCAATCGCCAATCGTCAAGGAAAGTATCATCAACAATTCCGACTGTAAAATCCTATTAGACCAGCGCAAGTACATGAACAAATTCGATGATATACAGGCGATGTTGGGGCTGACCGACAAGGAAAAAGGACAGGTGCTTTCTATCAATATGAACAACGACCCATCAAGGCTTTACAAAGAAGTATGGATCGGTTTGGGGGGAACCGAGTCTGCCGTATATGCCACAGAAGTGAGTTAGAGGAATATCTCGCCTATACCACCGAAGAAACGGAAAAAATGGAAGTCATGCAACTCGCCGGAGAATTGGACGGCAATGTAGAGCTCGCCATTAAGCACATCGCTATGCAGCGACGTGATAAATCAAATCAATAGTCATTAACAATTTAAAATTTCAGAACAATGAAAAAAGTAATGTATCTGGTGTGTACGGCATTAATGCTTGCCGTAGCACCTTCAGCAAAAGCTCAATTTGTAGTAACCGACCCTGCAAATCTGGCATCGGGTATTCTCAACAGTGCTAATGAAATCATACAGACTTCTTCCACAGTAAGTAATGTAGTGAAGAATTTCAAGGAAGTGGAAAAGGTCTATAAGCAGGGAAAGGAATATTACGATAAGCTTCAGGCCATAAACAATCTGGTAAAAGATGCCCGTAAGGTGCAGCAAACTGTACTCTTGGTAGGTAATGTTTCCGAAATGTATGTGCAGAATTTCGGCAAGATGATGAACGATCCCAATTTCTCACCACAGGAACTGACTGCTATCGGCAATGGCTATTCTGCACTGCTTAATGAAAGTACGGAACTGCTGAAAGAACTCAAACAGATCATCAGCTCATCAAGCCTTTCGCTTAATGACAAAGAGCGTATGGATGTTATTGACCGTGTATATAAGGAAGTTAAGGAATACCACAGCCTTGTACGCTATTACACCAACAAGAACATATCGGTAAGCTACCTGAGAGCGAAAAAGAAAAACGATGCCAAGAGAGTGCTCGACCTATACGGAACTTCTAACCAAAAATACTGGTAAAAATGGAATGGAATAACCTTCACGAAGTCCTGCGTTCACTATACGATGATATGATGCCGCTTGCAGGCGATATGGCGGCCGTGGCTAAAGGTCTTGCAGGATTAGGCGCACTGTTCTTTGTGGCATTAAAGGTTTGGCAGGCGCTCAGCCGTGCCGAACCAATTGATGTGTTTCCGCTCTTGCGTCCGTTTGCTTTGGGGCTTTGCATTATGTTCTTCCCAACTATTGTGCTGGGAACCATCAATGCAGTACTGAGCCCCGTGGTAACGGGAACCCATGCCATACTCGAAGATCAGGTACTTGACCTCAATAAATTGCAACAGCAGAAAGACCAGTTGGAATATGAAGCAATGGTCAGAAATCCTGAACCGCCTACATGGTATCGGATGAAGAGTTTGATAAAAAACTGGATGAATTAGGTTGGTCACCTTCCGATATAGGGACAATGGCAGGAATGTATATGGACAGGACAGGCTATCAGATAGAAAAAGCCATAAAGGAATGGTTCCGCAATCTGCTGGAAATACTTTTTCAGGCAGCGGCACTCGTCATTGATACGATACGGACCTTTTTTCTGATAGTGCTTTCCATACTAGGTCCAATAGCTTTTGCCATATCCGTATGGGATGGTTTTCAGTCCACGCTCACGCAATGGATCACGAGATACGTAAGCGTTTACCTCTGGCTGCCTGTTTCCGATCTTTTCAGTTCCATGCTGGCAAGAATACAGTCGCTGATACTCGAACGGGATATCGCCATGCTTGCCGATCCGACCTATATACCTGATACAAGCAATACCATGTACATCATATTTATGATTATCGGTATCGTAGGATACTTCACAATCCCAACCGTAACAGGCTGGATCATCCAGGCAGGCGGTGCAGGAAACTTTACACGTAACGTAAACCAGACGGCAATGAAATCCGGAAATATTGCCGGAGCTGGAGCTGGTTCGGCAGCAGGAAACATCGGCGGGAAATTAATGGGGAAATAAAAACAATTAAACATTTAAGAAAATGGAATTTAAAACATTAAGAAATATCGAAAACAGTTTTCGCCAAATCAGGCTGTACGCCCTTGTATTTGCCGTACTCTGTATAAGTGTTGTAGGATATGCCGTATGGCAGTCCTACCACTTTGCGGAGCAGCAACGCCAAAAGGTTTATGTACTGGATAATGGAAAATCATTGATGCTGGCACTCTCGCAGGATGCAAGTATCAACCGCCCGGTAGAGGCACGAGAACACATCAGGCGTTTTCACGAACTCTTCTTTACACTTGCTCCCGATAAGAACGCCATTGAAAGCAATATGAAAAGGGCCTTCAATCTTGCAGATAAAAGTGCCTTTGATTATTACAAAGACCTTTCGGAAAAAGGATACTACAACCGTATCATATCAGGCAATGTACAGCAGCGTATTGAGGTGGATAGCGTTGTCTGCAATTTCGACACCTATCCGTATGCGGTACGCACCTATGCGAAACAATTCATTATCCGTTCCAGCAACGTAACCAGGCGTAACCTGATTACTTCCTGCTATCTCGTAAACTCCGTTCGTTCAGACAATAATCCCCAGGGTTTCAATATTGAAAAGTTTGCAGTTCTGGAGAATAAGGACATTGAAGTTATTGAACGCTAAAAAACAATCTTATGGAAGCATTATCAGATTTAAATACGTTCGTAAAAATCCTTACCGACAAAGGGTATAACGGCTTTTTTCATACGCAGGGTGCGTATGCCGGAAAATTGAAAGACAGCATTAGTGAATACCTTGAAAACTGCCAAAAAGGTATAGACAGCTTGCCTAAACAGGACTTGCTACTGACAGGCTACCTGCAATGGTCGGGCGAAGATAAGCCAAGTGTAGAATGCTGTATGTGGGTAAAATACCTGAACGGAAAATTTTCTCTCAACAGAATGGAGATTGAAAGGAAAGACCAATTCGGGCAACTGCTGAAAAAATCAGAACTGACAAACCTGTCTGTAATATCTGCTCCAAAAGCGGTGGAGGCAGTCGCTTTGGTAAACGAGCAGCAGACGCAAAAGGCTGATAAAAGCACTAAGCGTTTCAAGCTTTAAAACAACAATTATGAAAAAACTAAGAGCAAACATGGACAGGCACTTTGACAAGCTAGATGAAAGCTGGCGAGCACTGCCCGTTGGCAAACAGCATAAATACACATTGTACTTTTTCGTCGCTTACCTAATTCTTACCACAGGGGTAATATTTAAAGTGTGGTATGATGCAGGAAAGTCAGATAACAATATGGTCATTAAGCATATTGAAAACCCTGTCCTCAAAAATAAAGAACGTCCTACAGTCTTGCAGGACACATTATCAACAATTTTTAAAAATAGGATTTATGAAAGAAAGTGAAAACAAAAAGACGGTTGTTCGGGTAACGGAAGGAAATCCGACAGCAACCACTGACGTACTGCAAGACAGTACGCAGAATAAGATGGATAAGTTGAAAAAGCCATTGATATTTGGCTTGATGGGAATTGTTTTTCTTGGATGCATGTACCTCATCTTTAAACCATCGGAAGACAAGAAAGAACTTGAAAACATTGGACTGAACGATGCGGTTCCGCAAGCTACAGGAGCAGGAATGCAGGCAGACAAGCAAAAGGCTTATGAGCAAGATATGCTGGAACAGAAGGATGTTGAAAAGCGAAATTCGTTGACCACGCTCTCTGATTATTGGAATACCGATGAAAGAGAAGAACTAACAGATGAAACGATTGATAAGCAAGAAAGCTACGCTGGAAAAAAGACCAGTGGATATGGTAATCCGACAGTCAACAGCTACCGTAACGCACAATCTACATTAGGTTCTTTTTACCAGGATGACGATCGTGAAACGATAGAACTCCGCAGACAGCTGGACGATTTAAAGAGCAACTGGCAGAAAAGGATGTACCTAAAACAGCTACCGTAGATGACCAATTGGCATTGATGGAAAAGTCCTATCAGATGGCAGCGAAGTATCTTCCGACAGGTACAAATTCAGCAGAAGCCTTGCCTGCCAAGGATGCAGCTCCGGCTCCAAAAGTATCTACACAAAAAGAACATTTTGTATCATTCACTTCAGCAAGAAAAAATACCGTATCTGCCTTGTATCGTGAGCCTACAGATAGTGCCTTTTTAGCCGACTGGAGTCAGGCCAAAAACCGAGGCTTCTACACGGCAGGTTCTACCCAGCAGGTCACACAACCTAAAAACAGTATCAAAGCCTGCGTACACGATGCACAAACGGTAATTGGCGAGACAGGAGTTAGATTACGTTTGCTCGAAACTGCCCAAACGCCCAGCCGTACTATTCCAAAAGGGACTATTGTAACGGCAAATGCCAAATTTCAGGCAGGACGTTTACAGCTAAAAGTAACCTCTGTCGAATTGGATGGCAATATCATTCCGGTTGAGATTACCATTTACGATCTGGACGGTCAGCAGGGTCTGTATGTTCCGTACTCTCCCGAAATGAATGCCCTTACCGAAATGGCCGGCAATATGAGCCAACAATCTGGAACAAGCCTAATGCTTACTCAAAATGCCGGACAACAGGTTGCAGCTGATCTAAGCCGTGGCGTGGTACAGGGTATTTCGGGCTATTTCGCCAAAAAGGTTCGCACACCAAAAGTTACGCTAAAGGCAGGACATCAGGTGTTTCTCGTATCAAAAAAATAATGTTGAACTCAAAAAATAAAATAATGAAACATCTTTTTAAAATCTTTGGAGCATTTGCCCTGACCATCGGCTTAGCCGTAACCTCTTTTGCACAGGACAGTGCAAAATCAAAAACTCCACTTGCTTTGGGCAAGATAGCCCCGTACAAAATGGAAGTTACCTATGATAAAACTTCACATCTGATTTTCCCGACTGCCATCCGTTATGTGGATCTGGGCAGTGAATACCTGATTGCCGGAAAAGCGGATGACGCGGAAAACGTATTGCGTGTAAAAGCATCGGTAAGGGAATTTGAGCAGGAAACGAACTTTTCGGTGATTACCAATGACGGACGTTTTTACAGCTTTAATGTCTATTACAGTTCTTGCCCGGAAGCACTGAGCTATGACCTTTTGACGATGCAAAAAGCAGTAGATAAAGCCAACAGTAACGATGTGCTTTTTGAAGAATTGGGCGACAATTCTCCGTCATTGGCTGGCTTGCTTTTAGAAACCATTTACAAAAACGATAAACGTATTGTAAAACATATCGGAGCTAAGAGTTTTGGTATCCAGTTTATACTGAAAGGTATTTACATCCATAATGGCAAATACTACTTCCATACCGAATTGAGAAATCGTACCAATGTACCGTTTCAGATTGATTTTATCAATTTCAAAGTTGTGGATAAAAAAGTAGCTAAACGCACTGTAGTACAGGAAAGACCAATGATACCGCTACGTGCTTATAAGCCATTGGACGAAATTAGTGGAAAATCAATGGAGCAAAATGTATTCCTGTTAGATCAGTTTACCATTGCCGATGATAAGGTGCTTTTGATTGAAATTTTTGAGAAGAACGGTGGTAGGCATCAAACGCTACAGATAGAAAATTCCGATTTAATCAAAGCTCGTTTGATTAATGATATGCACCTGAAATTTTAACAATCCTTTAAAGCAATTATATGAAAAAGTATATCTATACCGTGATGCTCCTCCTGATGACCATCACGGTTACACAGGCACAAAGAATGCTGCCCAAACAGAAAGGATTGGAAGCAAGTGCAGGCGTATTGTCCGATGATAAAATCGGTAACGATTATTACCTCAATATCGGGATGACCGTCAACGGTAAGAACGGGAATTACCAAATTTGGGCGTTGGAATATACGCACCAATACCACGACTATAAAACCCTCCGCATACCGCAGGAAATCTACACCGCCGAGGGTGGTTATAGTTTGTTCTTGCTTGGCGATAGCCGGAAGAATATCACATTGAATGCAGGAATAATGGGCGTAGTCGGTTACGAAAGCATCAATCGTGGCGAAGCGATGTTGTATGACGGTGCGAAATAGTAAGCGAGGACAACTTCATTTACGGAGCTGGCGGACGGCTAACCTTTGAAACTTACCTCTCAGACCGATTTGTGTTAGTCCTGCAAGGGCGTACAAAGGTTTTATGGGGTACGGATCTGGAACAGTTCCGACCGTCCGCAGGTGTAGGATTAAGGTTTAACTTTTAAAACGAAAAACAATGAGAGCAATTTTTAATAAATTCAGAGTGGGACTACTGCCTACATATATACTATTGGCAATCCTCACAGCTTCGGTTTCGCTGGTATCTTGTAGCAAAGATGATGACCTCGAAATACAGAACAATTTTCCTTTCGAGGTAAATGTAATGCCTATACCCAAAGATGTTGCCAATGGGCAGACCGTTGAGATACGCATTACCATACAGCGAAAGGGTAATTACATGGATACAGAATATTTCCTGCGATATTTCCAGTTTGACGGGCAAGGTACTTTAAGATATTATGATGAACCACCATACCTGCCTAACGATTTATATTCGTTGCCATCGGAACAATTCAGGTTGTATTATACTTCAACTTCTGCCGTATCACAGTCCTTTGAGGTTTGGATTTCGGACAGCTTCGGAAATGAAAAGCAGTTAAGCTTTCAGTTCAATAGTAGCGATTAGGTCACTATGTGTTTGTAAAGTAACGGCTTATCGAAAGGTAAGCCGTTTTTTTATTCATACAAATAAAATGTTTAATTTTATAGAAGTGAGAATGACCGTTAATTTAAAAGTGTAGCTTATGGATACTCCTACTTTGGTAATAGGCATTGTCGCCCTTATATTGGGCATTGGGCTTATCTACTGGATAAGTCGTAGGAAATTTTACAGACGAAGCCCTATGGGAACAGAAGGTTTTTCGAGCTTTGAAGCATCGGTATTTTTACGTTTTATAGAACGTATTGGCAAATGGATTGCATACGCCCTGATTATTTTCGGACTGTTAGGTATATGGGCTTCTTCTAAAGGAGACAAGAACAAAGAGAAGATTAAAAAAATGCAACAGATAAAACAATCATCACGAAAATAATATTCCATCCAGCAATAATATTTGAATGAAAATCGGATAGCCCGGGAGGTTATCCGATTTTTGGTTAACTAAAAAAGTAAACTGAAATCTACTTTTTCCGCTTATAGTGTAGTTGCGTCAATCCAGTTTCGAATGTTTTTGTTGTTACTAATTCAATAGCTTGTTCCGGTCTTCCGTCTTTAAAAAGTTTTGTTCCATTACCTAATAAAATTGGAATAATCGAAATTACAAACTCGTCTATTAAGTCATGTTTCAATAGCTCATTGATTACTTCAGCACCGCCGTCACAATAAATATTCTTTCCATTTTCCGATTTTAACCGTTTGATTAATTCCGTGATGTCTCCTGTATAAAAAGTAGTCCTGCCTAATTTCGGTCTTTCAGTTCTTGTGATGACATAAATATCCCGCTGACCGTTGTCATAATGAGATGCTCCGATTTCGTTAACTACATAGTCATAGGTTTTTCGACCAATAATTATCGTGTCTATTGTGGACGTAAATTCAGCATAGCCATAATCTTCACCCTCTTTTTCTACAAGTTTCAAAAAGCTTAGGTCGTCATTTGGTTGTGCAATGTAACCGTCTAAACTCATTGCAATGAAAAGTGATATTTTTCGCATGTGATTTCAGTTTAAATGTTTTGACAAAATTACTTTTCGAAAACCAGTTGCACTTTGTAAAAATGCGACAAATTATAATAGCGATGGTGAAAGTCCGGTATTTCGCTTGATTTCATTACTAAGATGCGAATGGTCATAATAGCCGCATTCAAATGCTATATCTAACAAGCTCCGTGTTTGATTTGAGTTTTTGATTAATCTTAAAGCATTTTGAAAACGAATAATATTTGAATATTCTTTTGGTGATAATCCAATGAATTTTTTAAAATTTCGTTCCAACTGTCTTACGGTTATGAAATTCCTTTTTGATAGTTCGTAAATGCTGATTTGACCGTTTGTTAAATATATATCATTGATAACTGATTGTAGCTGATTGTTTTTACTCTTTATTCTTTTCGAAAAGAATTGGTCAAAATAATCGAATGGGTTGTCAAATATCTTGTCAACATTAAATGAATTAGGTTTTTCAAATTCAATAGTGTCGTTGGTTAGCTCATTTTGTGAAGCAAAGCTATAGAAATTATCAAAAGTTCCAGGTTTCAGGCACACACCTAACAAATGTGTATCGCTGTCAATAAAGCTATCTTTAAAAGAGTTCATTGCACCAACTACATAAGTCTTCCCGAAGTCCATAGAAACAGAACCGTTATCTGTCAAACAAGTATTTCCTGCATTCATTACTATACCAGCACAACCATCTGGAAAAACCCGTTCCCATTGCCTTTCAGTCTCGTTCCCTTTCAGTTCCCAATAGAAATGAATAAGGGGATCTAACTCTTTGCAAGGATTAATTTTCTTGTACTTCATCGGTTTTTGTGGTATCGCTCGCTAGAATGACCGTCAGTAGAATTTATCTTTTCAAATTTACAAAATAAAAGTCTCTGAAAACTTATAGCATAACGACAAATACTGCCTTTCAAAGCCAACGGGTGCAACCTTTGCCAACCCTGCAAAAAGCCTTTATAAATTCAACTTCCACATAAAAATTGAGCAAACAATGGAAGTTATCGCAGTACAAAAATCCGCATTGGACGGAATGAAGAATGATATAAGGGAGCTTTTGGAACTGACCGAAAATGCTACCCAAAAATACACCCCGATTTTTAAAGAGGAAAAGTGGCTTGATAATCAGGAGGTGTGCTTGATGATGAATATTACCAAACGGACTTTGCAGACCTATAAGGACAAAGGCTTACTCCCGTATTCAAAACTGAACCGCAAGAATTATTATAAACTCTCGGATGTACAGGCTTTGCTCGAAGCCGGACAGCCTTACAATACAAATCACAATGGATTTATTGACGAATGAAGCCGAAGAAATCATAGCCCATCAGGAAATGATAACACGGTTGAGATACCGTATTGAAGAAATACTGAAGAACTACCGTCCTGTAATGAACGGAGAAATCTACTTGTCGGGTGAAGATGTTTGTAGGTTGTTACATATCAGCAAGAGGACTTTACAGCAATACCGTGATGATAATATCCTGCCATTCGTACAGATTGGAGGCAAGATAATTTATAAGCAGTCAGACATTCTATCTGTACTGGAGCAAAATTATACTGGAAATAAGCTTAGTGCTGACTTCTGAATTTCCTTCTCAAATAATAATATCGAAATAATAAGCGGTCATACCACAGGGTGAACAACAATAAGGTAACAGGAAATAATAGTGTTTTTGATCCAAAATACGGGTAAGTAAACCCGCCTATGATACCACCGAGAAAGAAACAGGAAATGATCGCTAACTTCAAAAAAATGCTTTTTCTTAATCGTAACCGTTCCAGCTTTTCTCTATAGAAAAACAATTGGGATAATTCTATTCCCAAGTCTGTAAAAAGTCCTGTAAGATGTGTGGTTCGTACCACCGACTGAGATACACGGGTTACCAGTGCATTTTGCAAACCCATAGAAAAAAGTAAAGCGGAGGACAAAAGGATAGCAATTGAGTGATGTTCTTTCGGTAACAGAAAGGCAGAGAAACCAACACCAAGTAATAGTGCTATTTCAATAATTATAGGTATCACATAAGAAGTCTGCGGTTTGTATTTTGAGACCCATTCCATAATCAGGCTTGACATAAAAGCTCCGAACAGAAAGAAAATAATATAGAAAAGATAAATAAAAGCCATACTGTAATTCTTCAATACCAGTTCTTCGGAAAAGAATGCAAAATGTCCTGTTACATTAGTGGTTAACATATTTAATTCTAATACCCCTACGATATTCACTACGCCTGCTACACCAGATAGAATTGAGGCTAATTTGAGATTGTGGGAATAAGTACGTCCTTTCCCTTTATGTCTAAACATATAAATTTCTTTATCACAAATTTACAAAACTACCTTTCTTAACGTACCTAATAATTGAATATAACAAACAACATTCGTACATTTGTTGTCGAAAATATAGAAAATCTTAAAGTGTTTTTGCTTTAAGTCCCACATTGAAAACTGGTAATTTTTAGACAACGGGACGATAAGGAAGAACGCTCATGCCAAAGGCGTGGGCGCTCGCTTATTCGTTGTCGGGTATACCAGTACCTCAATGTGCGGTAAGTGTAGTTGCCTGCGCTTCTTTTTTGTGCAAGGCTTCCACAACCTAAAAAACATTAAGGC
The DNA here is from genome assembly GCF_030409875.1 of Chryseobacterium tructae. Classification (NCBI taxonomy): domain Bacteria; kingdom Pseudomonadati; phylum Bacteroidota; class Flavobacteriia; order Flavobacteriales; family Weeksellaceae; genus Chryseobacterium; species Chryseobacterium tructae. Next base: position 1,741,773 of record NZ_JAUFQR010000001.1, read on the forward strand.
TATGGATAACGAGCATATTTTATACCCTGATTTTGACCATCCTGCGTCACAGCTATCAGCATTCTCCTTCTGTATAGATATTTTTATTATCTCCCTCAAAAATGGTGAAATCGTACGTTTTAAACCTGATGATATAGCTCATTTCAAGAAATGGCTTTCCAGATTTAAGATTAGGGATATTGCGTTTGACGATGGCATGCCTCATAATGATAGAACCACTGATTTATCTAAATCCAATCTCGGATTTTTTAACCTATTTAAACGAAATAATAGAAAATGAAAAAAGAACAAATAATTAGGGTCGCCATTATTGACGACCACGATATGCTTAGAAATGGTATCTGCCAATTTCTGGATAGCTTTGGTTTTGCTATGATGTTTGAAGTAGAAAATGGCGTATTAGCTTTAGAAAAAATAGAAAGAAGCCACCTTATTCCTGATGTTTGCATTGTGGATGTTAATATGCCTGTGATGAACGGATTTGAATTGACTGAAATATTAAGTAAAAAATATCCAGCTATCAAAATTATTGCATTCAGTGTGAACGATGAAGAAAAAGATGTTTTGAAAATGCTTGAATGCGGAGCTGACGGCTATGTGTTAAAAGGTGCAGACCCAGACGAACTTAAAAAAGCTATTGAGGTGGTTTATAACGGCGAAAGATATTTTAGTGTGGGAGTGTCGAAAATTGCAAAGGAATATTTTAGTAACTAATAATCTTGCAACCTTAATAGCCTAAAATATCTATTATAATTAAGCGACGTTCTTTTGCTTCTTTTCTTTGGTCGCAGATGTGGAAAGAAAAGAAGTTCGCTATAATAACAAAAGGGATAACGAATATCCCTGAAACCTGAACGCAACCTATTTGAGAAAAATAGGGAAATGGAAGAATGAAATGGAAGATTTTTAGCAAAGTGGCTGCACCTTTTTTGGATGCAAAAATGCGTTTCCGACCGTAGTAAGGAATTGCATTTTTGCCGCCCGATTTTGCTATCTGGCGACTGAAATGGGCTGTGAGCGGAAATCTTTCAGATTTAGGAAAAAACCCCTGTTTTCGGTCAATCCGTTGCGGAACAATCCCCACAATAAGGAGCAACCCATTTGAGCCAATGCGGAATTGATAAACAAATCCTGCTTCTCCAATGCTTCTGCCAGTGAGCAACTTGGCGTATCATCTTCCTGCTCGGACTGTTTCAGCAGGTCGCCAAATTCTTCCGTTACCATTGGCAGATTGGCGATTGTTTCAAATCGGTCTGAACTCGGTTGCGGAACATCGCCTATGGTAGATAACAATACCTGCCCTGTATGCTGACTGTTGCCATAATCTAACCAGTATTTGGGTTTGTTGTGATGATATTTTCCGTTATTCATTTCATTAAGTATTTCGGCAATACCAAACCTCGCCTGTACGCTATCCACACAGGTTATAAAGATAGTAGCCTGTACGTTTTCAAGTTTACCGATAGTGTCTTTTTCAAACTTCTGTGTTTCGGCTTTCCAGTTCGTACCCGAAAAACGGTTGGCTCGGTTGATGAGTGCAACGGATTTATATAATCCGACCTCACATTCTGCAAAACGCTGTCTGCCCAAATTTGCTTCTGTAATAACATCATCGTCCCAAAGGCGAACGGACAATCCTGCGTGTCCCAATGCAATGAAACTGTGGTTCATTTCCATTAGGGCGGTCAAAACCTTTGAACCTGTGCCACCTGCACCGATAAGGTTTACCGATATGGGATTGGTAGGATTTATCAAACTATTGTCCGTAAAATGGACTTTTATTTTTTCTGTGTTCATCGCAATATATTTTTTAAGGTTAGCTTACTTTTGGTCAAAACTTCCATTGGAAAGGCTTCGCCTGTGGCGATAAGGTTTTCCCAAAGGCTTACGCAATTTCCTTTTATCGGGTTAAAATCGTGCATGAGGTGGCTGAAATAGCTATTGAAGAAAAAACCTTCCCATTCGCTTATGAATTCTTCCAACGATGCCGTTTTTTTAATCCTCACATCTACCGTTCCCATACATACATTTCCATCCTCGTACACGTTAAAAAAGGGAGCATTGTATAAAGTTGTTTTTTCGGTCGGTCTGCGGTCGCCTGTCAGAGCAAATACCGCCAAACCGTTGCGGTTCGCTATCCACAACATAGGCGGTACATTTGCCCTGCCTTTTGGGATACCCAAACTTTCTGTAAAATGCAATTCCCTCTGCATGGCTTTTGTAAACCAAACCACCTTATTGCCACTCGGGTCAAAATGTAAAATATGGCTTCCAATAATTCCCTGCGGTTTCAATAAAGGGTCTTTTTCCTCTTTTGCGGTCTTCAATGCCTTTGCAAGTCGGTTTGCTTCCTGTACGGTCAAAGGGTGTGCATTTATAGGCGTACCGTTTTTGTCCATATCAAAATGCTCTACATACGTATCGTTGCCCTTTCCTGTGGTTTGATAAAAAACCAATGCCGATTTAGGATAGTAAAGCGTTCCGAAATCCTGTGTTATGTCGTTCATAGCTTCTGTTTTAAAAATTGTTTAATATGTAGGTCAGTTCGTCAATCATCGGTAACAGGCGGTTCTCAAATTCCAATGTATTTGCGGTGATGTCGCTTCCGTCAAATCGTTTGATAATCATGGGTTCTTCCATCTGTCCGTATTCCTGCAATTCGTTGTTTACCGATTCGACAAGATTATCCATCAGCCATCCTTTGCCATCGGCACAGAAAGAAATATATTTTTCCATTGATATGATATTTTCCATGTCTTCTTCGTTTGCTTCGCCATTTGGTTTGGCGTTGCGTAATATGCTTTCACTTGGGTACTGCTGATAAATGGCGTAGGCTTCCTGTGCTACTTTCAAGCAATCCTTATCTATGGTATCTTTGGCTTTAAAACGGTCTAAACGCTCTTTAAAATGCTTTAGATTGGCATTGTGATATATCTTCTTTTCCATGCAGTCGCCAATCCATTCGGCTTGTGCAAATTCACCGAGATTGTTTTCTGTATCCTCTCCGTAATCGTCCTCTGTTACCCAATCCTTTTGCATTTCGTACATCCAATATAGGTAACTGCTTTCCTGCCTGTAATACGGAATATCGGCAAGGTGGTACAGGTAACTGCAAACCGATAGAAGCAATTGGGCGGTATGTTTTCGCTTGGGGTCTTTCAGCCAACGATACAGCGGTAATACTGGAATATAGTAAAGCGTTGAACCTGTACTGTATCGTTCTTCGGTTGTGAAAAAGGTTTTCTTGCTATCCTGTACCAGTCTGATTTCTTCCCAATCCTTCACTTTCTGCTTTAGCTGTTCTTCCGCATCTTTTAAAGCCAGTGCAATATTGTAGGGATAACCCAAAGATTGCGTGGGTTTGGGAGTGATACCGTAATGCTCTGCGAGTTGGGAAAGGGAGGTATAAAAATCCCGTTCCATTTTGGCATTGTCCCTGCAAGCCTGTACGGTTTCCGTTTCTTCCAATCTTTGCAGAAAGGAAGTCTTTAGAAAACCATTGGCAACATAGCTTTCGGTACGGACTGCTGTTTGTCCTTTTTGATTTCGTTTGCGTCCTTGGGTCTTTGCATCCAGTTTGCGAACTCGTTTAACTGGCGGTGCAATTGCCGTTGCTTGGTTTCTTGGGGCATTTTGAATGTTCCCGATATGGTATGTCGTTGCATAAGTCATTGTTTTACTGTTTTGGTTTAACCTTTTGTTCCCATAGCACTCTCAAAACGGTACTGTACCGTATCGTCCTTGATTTGTGGTGCTGATACTTTTGCGGTGGTCAATATGGGGTATGTATTGGAATAGAAATTCAATACCGCCTGTACGCTCCATTTTGGTTCGGGGTCGGTCAGCTTGATTTCCTGCCCCTTGTCGTTCACTATAAAAACTCTCTGTAGTTGCGTTGCTAATAACATATTCTTTGATTTTTAGGTTAACACTATTCTTCTTCGTCCGTGTCGTCTATCGGATAATCGTCTGTAACTTCTTCCGCTTGCGGTGCTTCGGGTGTTGCTTCTTCCGTTGCACCGAAAAGGCTCGGTGTAGCGAATTTGTCAGATAGGGAAGTTTTACGTTTGCGTATGGCTTCTGCATATTCGGGAAAATCGGCAAGGTTCGGCACTTTCATCCACGCTTCACGGAATTTGCCGGCTACCTCCAGTTCATCAGCCTTTGCCATTGCTTCTTTGTACTTCTTGTCTTTGGCTTCCTTTTCTTTCTTTTCCTTATCGGATTTTTCCTTTTCCATTGCCGATTGTTTTTTGACTTCCTCCATTTGCTTTAGGAATTTTTCCATATCTACCATTACGCCCGAAATGGTTTGGATAGGCGTAGTTATCTGCTCAAAAAAGCCGTCGTCAAACTCCTGCGGTGTGGCATTAAATGTTAATGGGGGAATTAGGTTTTTGGCATTATCTCCGCATTGCTCGTTGTTGAGTAATACCGTTACAATTAGGTTGCTTTCTATCCCTTTGGAAATGTTCAGTTGCAATACTCCTGTAAAGTCCAACTGCTGTATCTGATTAAAAAAATTGGTATTCATCGTTCTAAAATTTTAATGTGTTGTTACTTGTTCTTTGATTGCTGTCAGTTTCTCATACATATCCGTCCAATAGGCTATTTGCTTTTTGTCGAAGTCGGAAAGACTTTTGTCCCTGTGCCTGTATTCCTTGTAATCTGCCGTTATTTTAATGGCTTCGTCAAGGTCTGTTACTTCAATTAGGCAACCGTTTAAATCTGTGATGTACATTTCTATCCTATTAATTTGTGATTTCTGCGATTTGGTCAATCCTGCCGTAAACAATGGTTCTAAGGCTTGTTTTGTCGGGGGCATTGTATTCGTGCCAACTGTCGTACTGCTTTACCAAATAGGTTTTCAGCACATCTTCAAACCCAAACCGATAACCCTGCAATGGAACGGCTCTTTTGAAAAAGGCATTTCGGTTTACGGCTTCCGCAAGCCAATTTTTCTCGGCTCGGTTCATCTTTTCGCCCTTGTTCAATTTCTCCCTTAGCAGGTATACTTTAGCGTATTGCAGGGATTGCAGTTCGGGTACATCGTGGCGTACAAACTTTGTGGCTATTGTTTCCGTTTTCATTGTACTTGGGTTTAATGTTGATGATTTTCAATTTTCCGTTCCAATAGAGTTTCCAGTATGTCGCAATCACTTTCGTGTTGTTCGCCCTCAAAATGGTAGGTATCGGTTTCTTCTTCAAACTGAAACTTTTCAAAGTCCTCGTATTCCAAATAAATATCCGTGAGTAGCTTGTCAGAATAGTTTGCACTGCCATATACAAGGTTGCCCATTTCCTCATAGTCCTGTGAGAAACTCACGTTATAGTGTTCTGCTATCTTTTTCAGCACTTCGGTATTGGGCGACCATTTTGTTTCGTACTGAAAAATCCCTGTATCTCCCTCGTTCCAATAGATGTTGAAGAAATAACCGCCATTGCTATCCTCTACGAAGTCGGGCAGTTGACCGCATTCTTCTTTTTCCTGTTTTTTAGCCATTGCCTTGAATAGCTGTTGTATCTGTTCGATTGCTTCGGGTTCTCCCTCGAAAACAACCGCATTGCTACACCAATTTGCCATAATCAAATGTTTTAATATTAATAGTTATGCGTGTGATTTATCAGCGGTATAAATACCATTTACATAGTAACCGTGCGACTTTTCCCAAAGGCGTATTAAACCGTCCGTGTCGATATAGAAATACGCTGTACGATTGCAGTAAATAATAAATATGCTATCGTCCTTATGCTTCTTTTCAAGGCTCTTTGTCTTCGCCAGACTTTTCGCTTCCTCGATTGTTTTTGCTTTCATATCCTGCCGTCTTGTATCGTTAAAAATTTCTACTATGTCCACAATGGCACATTCGGGACAACCCTCTGCGGTTGTTATCTGCTGTATCGCTCCCTGCTTTCCGCTTAGTGATACTACTCTGAGCGTTGTTGTGCCTGTATCGTGTTTCAGCGTTGCCTTATATATCCCTATTGTCATTGCTTTGGTTTATAGTAGGCTACCACCGATTAAGGCGGTAGCCTGTGGTTATTTAATTAAGGTTTAGGATTTCCGCACCGTCCAAAGCAAATGCGGTACACAATTCAAATGCTTTCTGTGATTTGATTTGAGCCGTTCCACCCAATACAATGCTCTGTAATTTGGCTTCATCATTCTTGTAATTTCTTACGTTCTGATAGTAACCTGTCACGGCATTGTACGCTCCGAACAATGTGCCTTTGGTGGTGTCCATTTGTTGGGTATCGCTTATCATCGCATAGCTAAACGCATCATCAACGGTGTTTTTGAACACGGTGGAGATTTCATCCTCTGCACCTTTTTTGATAAGGTCAAGCGTTTCTTTGTTCGGGCAAAGTGCCAACTGTATTAGCTTTCTTACCTCTCGGTCTGATACCTTTACTTTTGCCCACTCGTTGAAAATGCCCTCTAACTGATTGCTCAATGTGTTAGCCAATCCCAAAATCTTGTGGGCATTCTCGATACGCTGTTTCGCTCCCGAAGTATGTTTTATACGGACTACATTGGTCATGCTGCGTAGTGAGGCATTCAGCGTGTTTTGGCATACAATCCTAATGGGCGTAAATGCGGCTGTGATACTTCCGCTACCATCGTGCGAAGTGGTCAGGAAAATGTACTTTTCGGTCACGTCATCGCCATTGCCTACACGGATATAGTCGGGCAGTTTGGCTGTGATAAAAATGCGTTCTCCGTTGCCCAATGCTCCTGCGGTTTCGTACAGAATACCCTCGCCACCGCCTACGATAGCATCAAAGAAATTAAAGGCTTCTCTATTTTGAACGATATGGTAATCTTTACCGACTACGCCCAATACTGCATTGTTATCGGTGCGTATGTTGGCGAAATAGTTGGGTACTTCCAATTCGCTACTGCCTATCTCAATACCGCTCGAAGTTTCGATAATGCCCGATCCTTTGGTAAACAGTGGGGATTTAACTACCTCGTAATCTAACCCTGCGTGTTGGATAGCTTCCTCACTTGTCGGGTATTGCTCCACGATTTGCCCCAACCGTGCCACGCTTTTTGTTGTACGCTAAAAAATGAATAACGTCCTGTTCTCTCGTTGAAATTGATATTATGTGCCATAATGCTAAATTTTGATGTTAAAAAATTGAATGAATAGTTGTTTTAGAATGGGAGGTCGTCCTCTGTTTCCTGTGCTGTAGCTTTGTTGTTTTCGGCTTGTGCAGTAGCTTGTACTGTTTCCGTTTTTCTGCTACCTCCGTGCAGTTTGATGTTAGAGGTATGGAAATTTAATCCTGCTCTCGGTTCTCCGTCATTCCCAGTCCAAGCTCTCGTGCTTACCCTGCCAGATAGTTCTACCAAAGTCCCTTTTTGAGTAGCCTTGCTACGTTTGGCGTTATCCAATAGGAGCAGTCGAAATAGGTTGTCTGCTCAATGCGTTCGCCCTGCTTGTTACGGTAGCTGTCGTTTGTCGCTACTGAAAAGTTTACTACCTGTTTTTCCTGTGACGTTGTGCGTACTTCCGCATCTCTTGTCAATCTACCTGTGATGTTCATAATTTTCGATTTTACGTTGTTAAATTCCTGTTTGATTTTTTTGATTTGATTTATTCGGCAATGAGAGGAGGTGCTTGTTTTCGTTTCACTTTTTCCATTTCCAATGCTGATAATTTTCAATTCTGACATTTTTTTTATTCGTGTAAAGAGCCGGAGTATGCTTTGTATCGTTTCACGAGCATAAAAGGTTAGTGTTTAGCAGCAGCAAGGTTTTGCCAAAAAAATACTACCCTTGGGTGGAGATTATTTTGCAAACCCGGAGGGCATGACCTTGCTGTTGCGTTAAGAACACGATCATACCTTTGCTCTTGAAATGGGACAAAAACAGCATACCGGTTCTTGGATAAAAACTATGTGGAAGGTGGTGAAAATGGCATTGGGGAAATGGCCCGATGTGGTCAGAAAGCATGCAGCCATCGAGGCTGAATTTTAAAAGCACTTTTAAGTGCCCTGTTTTCCCTCAGGGTGGCCGCCGTTGGCCACGTAATGGAGATTGCTAAATGCTAAAAAGATGTTTGTAGTATGTTTTTTGGGCTCTCAGGTATGGGCATAAAAAAAGCAGGATCGTTAAATCCTGCTTTGATGTAAACACTAAAAATTATAAGGTGACAAGTTCAAATTCCTTTTCATCGGTAACAACTCCACCTGTAATAATATTTTCTTGCTGCATATTTACAAAAGCACTTTCTAGAGCCGCAAACTTTGGCGATACCAAGTCCATATCCTTACTTATTTTTTGACTGGTTATTTTCGCATATATCTGGGTGGTCGAAATATTCTTGTGTCCCATCATTTTACTAAGGCTTTCAAGGGGTACACCTTCCGTCAGGAACATTGTGGCGAAAGTATGCCTTGCCGTGTGAAAGGTCACCTTATTTTCAGTAATAATCTCCGCTTCGCCAATCAGTTTTTTAACGTGGTTGTTACAGGTTGCATTTGCTGGAACGGGAAATATAAATTCATTACGTGTGGTTCCCTGATATTTTTCTATCAGCAGTTTTGGAATTTCCATTAACCTGACGTTGGAAGCAACATCCGATTTCTTTCTCCTGCTTATGATCCATTGGTGACCGTCAAAGAATGACTGGATATTGCCTGATCTCAGCTTTTTAATATCAATGTATGAAAGCCCTGTGAAGCAACTGAAAATAAACAGGTCTTTTACAAGTTCGAACTTTGGGTCTGAAGTTTTTAGAAACATCAACTTTTCAACTCCCTCTTTGAGAAGATAGCTACGATCTGTTTCTTCCATGCTTATTTCATAATCCTCAAAAGGATTTTGACGTATCAGTCCTTTTTTGATGGCAAGGTCGGCAAGGGCAATAACCGGCATGGTATAAACCCAAACAGTATTGTGGGTGCAATCCTGGTCGATGCGTAGGAAGAAGTCAAACTCTCTGATAAATCTGCTGTTAATTCCCTAAAGGCCATATCATCCCTATGATAACGTTCCCTGATAAATATGCTAAGGTGGCTGTAAACAGTCTTGTACTTGTTATAGGTGTTCTGCGAACGTTTGCCTTTGCTAACCATTTTTTCAAAATCTGTATTCTGTTCCCTAAACACTTTAAGGATGGCATCGTCCATAACACCTACGCCGAGAAACGAAAGCTTAACTTTCTGTGAAGTTGCAAAACCTTCGTCTTTCAACATATCATCATAAATCTTATTGATACGTACTCGGATTTTATCCAATTTCTGGTTGGTGCTTAATGCCTGGTTGCTCTTGCCCAATACACGCCCATGTTTCAAATCCCAGCTATTGGGATCAATTTCCAGTTTGGCACCAAATGTTTTAGGGGTTCCGTCAATGGTAATCCTACCCATAATAGGGACATTACCGTTTTTCTTTGGTTCGTTTTTCTTCAAGTAAAATAATAGCTTGAAGGTAGATCTTTTCACTGTTTCCATAACTCAATTGTTTAATGTTTAAAATTAACTATCAATGAGTTACAAGGAAATATGAAAAATAATGCAAATTGCTGAATTATAACTATTTACACCAATCATTGCCAAGCTAAACAGGTAATGATTTAGTAACCTAACCATGTCATTTTAAGCCCAAAACCTACCGTACACCGACCTCCAACTTTAGACTACAATTTTAAAAACCGCTGTATAGTAACGGTTTTAACCGCTTTGCCTATTTTTGCTTTTTATTAATCTTTTTTTAATAAAATATTTTATTGATAATCAGCGTGTTATTGTATTGAAGGACATTTGTAGAACTATGTTTTTTGGCAACTTGATCTCATTTGTTTCAAATTTATACTAGAAACAAGAACGATTAAATGTAAGAGTCATAATGTGAATTTTGTTGTTGTTTTTTCATTTATAAATAATATATACCAATAAAACAATATTAATATTAAATTATGAAAACAAATTTGTTAACACTAATGCTGGCGTTATTTTCTTATGGCTTGTATTCCCAGGTTGGAATTCATACTTATATCCTTCAATCTCCTTATAGGCACTGGAGATAAGAAAGGTATTTCTGAGAAAAATGTTCTATAACACTAGTAAAAAGCCTAGTTGTTGGTTGGGATTCATTTGTATTATTGAGTGCTCTTGTAGTAATTCATTAAAATAAGTCAATCACAGTTTAATAGATTCTAAAAACACACCACTATATTATCAGAGCTCTGCCGCGTATTCTTCCCTCGTACCGGAGTAACAGGGCTCTTTATTAGAATAACATAAACATAAGTAATAGTATTTGCTTTACTTATAAAACTAAATAATACATATGCTATATAAAAAAATCCATATAGGAGAACTTATCAAAAGTAAAGTAGAGGAAATGGAAATTACAGTAAGGCATCTTGCAGAAGTGTTCAGGATTCCTGAAAATGCTGTTTTAGAAATGTTTACAAAACAAGAGCTTCCTACCGGAGATCTTCTGAAATGGTCTAAACTTCTGAGGTATGATTTTTTTAGAATATACTCTCAGCATTTGATTCTTTATACTCCTCAATATCCTAATCCGATTAAGAATAAAGAGAAATCCCAATCTATGCAGTTCAGAAAAAACATTTATTCTGATGAACTCATTGAATTTATATTAGAACTTATAAAAACAGGAAAAAAAACAAAACGGGAGGTTGTAAGTGATTACAGAATTCCTAAAACAACACTTTATAAATGGATTACAAAACATCAGATTGTGTCTGATTTTTAAGTAAATATTAATATAATGAGAGACGCTATAAGACCCGATTATAAGAAGCTTTATATGGATATACTAGAATTGAAATATCCTGAAAAGAAAGAAATATGTGCCGAAGTTCTGAATAAAGAAGAACTGGAAACCCTGGATGTCATTATGCTTAATACCATGATTTTTGGAGATCATAAAAGCAATCAGAATCAAAGGCATAAGTCTTATGATAAAAATTCAATTCTTGAAATTTTGAATTATCAGAAAAAAAATCCCTGTAGCAATAAAGATCTTTCACTTTTGTTTAAGATCAGTAGGAATACTATAACTAAATGGAAAAGAATCTATGTATAATTTCAGAATCTTTTTATTTTAAATTCAATTATAACCTTGATCTCAGAACTTTGATTCTGAGATTTTTTATTGATTAAAATATCAGTATTCCTACTTTCGTACATAATTTTTAGAAATATTACCCGTTTAAAAGGTCGTAGGCTTTATGATCGGAAGCATAAAATCCATTAAACAAATGTTTGTATTTTTAATATCAATGTTAGAGTATGTGATATGTTCAATACTTCTAGGACTAAACTAAGGAGATTAGAAAAATAAATAAAGAAGAAAAGATTAACTCTATTGATCATCAAATTGTATGAATAGCATCATTGATATAAATGGTGCTATTTTTTTAGTCTAAATTATAAGTGCTGTATTGAATGCATATTTTTATAAATTGGCTAAAATCCGAATGCAATCATTGTATAACCAGATTAACAGCCATTTTTTATGAGACATAGAGTATTGCCGTTTGCTTTTGGACTGAACTCTTTCTATTTGTCTTTTTTATATTTTCGGATGTTCTGGATTTCAGATGAAATAAAAACTGAAGTCCTTCTGACTTATAAATATATGCTGTATTCAGTGTTTATTGTTTTTCCTTTGTTTATTATCTCAACACTTATTCTTACTAAAGAGTTTAAAGCCGGATTGTTTCTAAAACTTTTTATTTGGCTGTTAGTAGCAGCGATGCCTGTTTTTTATTTTTGGTTCTTTGATTTAGTGAAAGAAGAAGAACTGCTTTACGGATACCTGATTACCTTGGTTCAGTGCCTGGTTCAGTCTAAAACAGTGAAAGATGATGAGATGATATCCCGGGTTGCCGGAGTTTTTTCTGCAAAGTTGATCCTGTGGTTTTTCATTTTACTGGTATCAATATTTTTTCATACATTCTATTCTGATCTCCCTGCAAATATGTTAGCAGGTGGAATCTATTATCTCTGTGTCGGAATTCTTGATACTCTCGTTGTTAGATATAAATTTCTTACTGAAAAATAACAATCGAAAAAAGATAGAAACATCATTATAAAAAAAGACACCATTTATTGAGAATGGTGTCTTGCTTGAAATATATTAAAATTGTTTTGTAAGGTTTTATCTATTCATTCTGTTTGATTTGGGGGTTATTATTAATCTCTTTATTTGGGATTTGGAACTTGAATTTATCCGGTGTCAGGTTAAATCTTCCAAATGTGTGGTTGGTTCCTGTATATATTCTTTCTAAAGGGGTATTTAATCGTTTCATATCAAACCACGCATAGCCTTCACCCCAAAGTTCAATTCTTTTTTGCAGGATGATTTCATTAATCAGATTGGCTCCTGTTTGGGTAGACAATGGGTAAGCTTTATCTCTTTTGGACGCGATTTCAAATAATACCTGTTTTGCTTCCGCTTCTCTTCCTTGTCTTGCCAGAGCTTCCGCTTCTATGTAATATAAGGAAGAAGCTCTGATGTAGATATAATCACCTTCAAACAAACTAGGGTCTTTAAACTTCCAGCTTACATAAGCAGGATAATTTTTGGTTTTTCCATTGAAGGTATATTTGGCTGGCTGACTTCCGTTAAAAACTTTTTTACGGTAATCTGTATTGGGAATTGCATCATACAGACGTTTGTCAATAAGCTTATAAATCTGAGCTGCTCCGGCATATCCCTCATTGGTATTATCAAACATTGAGAAGAAAGAAGCATAATAGTTTCCTGTACTCATGGTAGAAATCGTATTATGGAATCCCCAGATCACTTCAGGGTTACTGATATTGGAAAATCCGGTGGTTGTATAATCATCTTCATTCATTAGAGCAATCCCTTGCTTGCTGTCTGCAGCATATTTTCCAGCTTTTGCATAGTCTCCTGTTTGCAGGAATATTTCTGCGGCAATGGCTTTAGCTGTTCTTTGATCGATCTGAGCTCTTGATGGGCGTGCAAACTTTCCAAAAGAACAATAGATTCTTCAATATCCTGACCAATTTGTGAGTATACTTCTGCAACTGTAGATCTTGGAAGTCCCTGGCTGGGATTATTGGTGGTAAGAACCAAAGGAAGTCCCGGATCAGACTGATGTCCCTTATAATCATTAGCATAAAAACGGATCAGATAAAAATAAGAATAGGCTCTTAGAGCAAGTAATTGTCCCTTAATAGCTTTGTTTTTAGGACTTTCATCACCTTTTAAATCATTAAGTAATTTATTGATGATAAATATTCTTGCATAGAAGGTAGTCCATACAATTTCCGAAGCAATATTACTGGCATTGGTAGCTTCATAATTATAAAACATTCCCAAATGCTGATTTTTTGCTTGTATCAAATCATTGGACATTAAATCTGCACCTGCCTTTATTCCCATAATCCCGAAATCAGAGTGAGAACTAATGTTTCCTCCTGCGCCATTACTGCGAAGATCAAGATAAATTCCGCCCAGGATTTTTTCAGGCTTTGACTGGTCTTCATTCAGTTGCTCACCGGAGATATCTCCCTCCGGCAATGTATTAAGATCATTAGCACACCCGGTTGTAATAAGGCCTACGGCTAATGCTGATATAAAGTATTTTATTGTTTTCATAAATTCTTTTAAAATGTTAGTTTAAAACCAAGAGAAACACTGGATAATAAAGAATATTTGTAAGCATCCGATACCCCTGTTAATGAAGCTCTGGGATCATATCCTTTTCTCTTAGACCATAGATAGAGGTTATTTCCAGTCGCATAAATTTTTAATGCCGATAATCCGATTTGCTTTACAAAATCATCAGATAGCTGGTAGGATAATGTTACGTCCTGAAGGCTGATATAATCAGACTTAATCAGGTAAAGTGTAGAATTTCCGTTCTGGTTGCTGGAGTTCAGATCCACACGTGGAAGAGCCGCTGTCGGGTTTTCCGGAGTCCATGTTTTATCAAGATCAGTTGTATAGTTAGAACCATATGTGTCAGAATGGAACAGAGATCTGTAGATATCATCATATCCATATCCGCCAAACTGGTATGCAAATTAACCGACAGGTTCACTCTTTTATAAGTGATGTCTGTTCCAAACCCGCCATATACCTTTGGAATTGCTGATTTTCCGGTATTGTAATTGGTTGCCTCCTTATTGTCATTGGTAATGGTTTTTTCTATTTTTTGAGTAGCAGGATTAAATGTGTTTTTATACCATAATGCATCTCCATTCTCCGGATTTACTCCAGCAAATTCTTTTAAATAATAAGTATATCGGTCGCCGCCTTCAGCAAGAACAAACAATCCTGAAACCAATCCTGTAGCCCTTTGTTGCTCAGGTAATTTCGTAATCTTGTTTTTGTAATGAGTAGCGTTGGCATAGAAATTCCACTGAAGATCCTGTGTTTTGATGATATCTACGTTGATGTTAGCCTGAACCCCTTTGTTGTACATATCTCCAATATTTCCGTACTTTACGTATGGACCTGAATTGGATATCGCTAATGGAAGAGTATAGATCATATCTGATACCTTTCTTTCAAAGTAATCAGCATTTACATTCACTCTGTTATTGAATAGAGAAATTTCAAAACCGGCATTCAGGTTTTTGGACGTTTCCCATTTTAGATCTCTGTTTCCTTGTTTCTTTAAAGTAAGTACAGGTTTGCCATCTCCAAAATCATTGATTCCATAGATGTCCTGGTAAGCGTAGTAATCTCTGGTTGTACTGTTCAGTAAGATATTGTCATTACCTTGTTGTCCATAAGAAACTTTAGCTTCAATGCATTAATGACCTTGTTATCTTTAAGGAAATCTTCTTTGGCAACATTCCATGCTGCTCCCAGGCCATAGAAAGTACCCCATCTGCTTTCAGGAGCAAACACGGAAGAACCATCTCTACGTACATTGGCATTAAAGAAATACTTGCTGTCATAGTTGTATAATAATCTCGAAAAATATCCTTCTACAGCATATTCATATCCGTTTCCAGATAAATCTGTAATTTTTACAGCATTATCAAAAGACCATGATTCGGGAAGTAAGAGCTGTTGTTTAGTTCCGGAAAATCCTTCATTTTTTGTTTTATTCAATTCATGACCAACAAGGAGATTGAAGTTATGTTTATCGAATTTCTTTTGATAAGTAAGCAACTGCTGATGATTCAGGGTATAGTTAAATATCGATTCATGAGAAATGGTTCCACCCACAGATGAAGAAGTTCCGCCCAATGTATTTCCGAACTGAAGGTTTCTTAAGTTTTCAAGATAAGCTCCAAAGTTGTATGTGAAATCTAATCCTTTGATGATCTCATAATTTAAACCCAGATTGGCATTGGTGATATTACTGACTCTTTGAGATTTATCCTGTTGAAGATTTCCCACCGGGTTTTCAAAAACAGCATAAGATCGGGTAGCACCGTTTGGCCCTTGCCCGTCTCCATAATCATAGAGGGCATTTCCATGGTTATCATAAAGTCTTTGATAATTGTCATCTCTAAGAAAAACCGGATAGAAAGGAGCTATATTTCTGGCAAACTGAAACGGATTGGAAAAACCTCCTGTTTCTCCAAAATTCTGCTTGCTATACGTGTAGGAGAGGGCAGTAGCTAACTTTAATTTTTGAGTTATGGAATAATCTACGTTTGATCTGATCCCGAATCTTTCAAAACCAGAACCGATAAGATATCCTTTATCATCCAGGTAGTTCAAAGATGTATAAGATTTTACCTGCTCGCCACTGGCATTGATTCCTACTGTAGCTTCCCTTCTTAGAGCAGGCTTGAAAAGTAATTTTTTCCAATTATCCTGATAAAGGAGTTTTGCATTAGGATTAAAAGACCCATCCGGAGCGATCAGCTGGCTAAAAGGGACGTTATAAACATTGTAGCCCAGTCCGTTCAATGCAGAAAGCCCTACAGCATGTGGCGTAGTAGTAGGAACAGCACCCGGTTGCTTCTGTCTCGCAATTTCTCCGATTCTCCCTCTGTTATAATAGGCTGTATAGTAGTCCTGTGGTGAGGTATACACCGAATAATCCTCAATAGACCTGAAGTTTACTCCGGTTTTTACATCAATATCAACACTCAGTTTCTTATTTTTACCTCTTTTGGTATTTACAATAATAACCCCATTGGCTCCTCTTGAACCATATAAAGCATTAGACGAAGCATCTTCCAGAAAGGAAATACTCTCAATATCTGCTGAAGAAATACTGTTCAGGTCACCACTGTAAGGAATTCCGTCCAAGACGATTAAAGGATCACTGGATGCATTGATAGAACCAATTCCCCTCATTCTTATCGTAGGTTGAGAACCTGGTTGTCCGGAAGAGATCACCTGTACCCCAGCCACTTTACCGCCAATTCCCTGAAGAACATTTCCATTTTGAAGATTACCAAGGTCTTTAGCCTTTAAAGACTGTACAGATCCGGTGATCTCTTCTTTTTTCTGCTTTCCGAAGGCTACCACCACCACTTCTTTGATGGAAGTCTCCTGCGAAAGACTATCTTTTTTCTGTGCAAAGCCATATTCTGCGAATAACAGCACGGCCAATACACCAAGTTTGCATTGTTTTTTTCTCATTATATTAATCTTAGGTTTAAAAAATTGAATATGTGTATTACTCTTTGTCTTCCTGTTTTAGGAAAAATAAGTCCCCAGCCTCCCTTTTGTAAGGAGGTGTTAGAAAGAAAATGTTAAAATAGAGGAGGTGTACCCGGATTAAATAGGCCTTGAGCTTATCGGGCTTTAATTCCTACAATAATGTGCATATTTCTTTGGGAGTTATGGCATCATCATTTTACACATCATAGATCCAAAACACATATTCTTAGAAGTACTATTGTGCTGTGAAAGGCCATTTCCTGTACAACCCTGATGTTGTTCAGAAACTATAGCCATGATAGTGTATAGGTAAGAATTAAAGTCATTCTTATTCATGAGAATAGAGTTTATATTTTTTTACTGGGTCAAAATTATTTAATAATTCATAAAACTTTGTTAAAAAAGGATATGAGAAAAATCATATTAGTCTACTAATTTAGTGGGGTATTTGAAATTACGAATAAAATCTTTAATTTTTAAGCTTCTAATTGGTTGATAATTAAATTGTTATTTGTTTTAAGTGGTAGGTTGTAAAATTTTAAAAAAAATCATTTTTTGCAGATGAATAAAAATTAACGTAATAAGTCTATTGTTTTTGTAGACTTTTTGTGTATTTTAGATCTAATTTCATCTATGGGAGCTTTATCCCGTTATCTACTCATACTCCTCACGCTGAGCTAAGGCTTACGCATGTTGCGGGGTAACCGTTACTACCGGGGCTAGGGAAGGAAGATGAAAAATGTGTCGTTAAAAGTTTTATCATTTGTTTTTTTCAGATTGAAACTCTTTTACCAAAAAATTAATTTATATTTTTGACTACTGTATTGGCAAAGTATTTTTGTCAGATACAGGTTACTATTATTATGAGAAAATACCTTACCTATATTTTAATGTTGGGATTTCCTCTGTTGGGAGCCCAAACTAAAGTAGCTGAAAAGTCTACTTATCAGGATAAATGGACATTGCTGGATAAAGAAAATGCAGCCATGGCCTTTGATGCAGATGTGAAATTATCCGAAGCCGAGATCAATTTAGATAAAAAAATATTTCAGATCAGGAAGCAGTTTATTCTTGAAACTGAAAAACAGCATATTCCTCTATATAATCGTTCTTTTAATGAAATAAAACCATTGATAGAATCCAGCAAGTTGTTCAAAGTCATTCAAACAATGCCTAAAGGAGGGCTTCTGCATACGCATAGTGGTGGTTTAGCCAATGCTGGATGGTTGATTACAACGGTTAGAAAATATAAAGAATGCTATGTGTATGACCAAAAAGACAATGATAAATTTATTTTCGGTCAGCTAGGATTCTTTGAAAACGGAAAAGTTCCGAAAGGATTTGTTAATCTAGATCAAAAATTGAACTCAGATCCTGGTTTTGAAAAAGAATTGCATGATCTTCTTCTTTTAAAGAGGGATAATCTTTGTTCTTATACAGATTATTGGATTGAGTTTGAGAAACGTTTCCAACGCGTCAACTTGTTATTACCTTACCGTCCTTTCTTTAAAGAATATTATCTAAAAGGTTTCCAGGATTTAGCTAAAGATAATGTACAGCATGTTGAAATAAGATATGTTTTTGATGAATTGTATGATTTTGAACATGGAAAATATCCATTGGAAAAATCCATTACAGATTTGCAGGATATTGTAAAGCAGATGAAACAGTCAACCCCGCAGTTTAGTCTGAAGCTGATTTATTCAAGCTTTAAATTTTTAGACTCTGATAGCATTGAAAAACAACTTGAAATTGCGTTTAAATTGAAAAAGCAATTTCCGGATTTAATTTCCGGATTTGACCTTGTTGCTGATGAAGCTGCCGGAAACAGCATTAATTCTTTCCAGAAAAACTGGATGAAAATCAATGAAATCACTAAAAAATCGGGAGTAGAAATGCCTTTGTTCCTGCATGCGGGGGAAAGTACTTCTATTTTCAATAAAAATATATTGGATATTACTTTATTGAATAACCAGAGAATTGGACATGGTCTTAATCTGATTTACTTTCCAAAATCAATGGAGCTGATTAAGAAACAGAATAAATTGGTGGAAGTAAGTCCGATCAGTAACCAGATTCTGGGATATGTGAGCGATATGAGAAATCATCCGGCAAGAGTGATGTTGAGCAACGGAATACAGTGTTCCATTAATAGTGATGATCCTGCTGTATATGGTTATGAAGGATTAAGTTATGACTTTTGGATGGCCTATGTATCTTGGGAATTGGATCTAAAAGCCTTGAAAAAACTGGTCTTTAATTCAATCAATTATTCCTCCTTAAATGCGAATGAGAAAAAACAATCTCTGGAATCTCTGAATAGACAGTGGAATGATTTTGTTCAAAAGGCAAACAGAGAATTAAATTAATATTATGTAATGCAACTGAGCGCGTTAAGCATTTTTAGAGTGAAATGATTGTTGTGTTCATCATGTTATTTCCCGTTTTTAAGATAGAATTATATAAAAATTAAAGGTGAGCTTAGAAACTCACCTTATTTTATACGATAACGTTTTGGGATTTGCTTTTTTAAAATACAGGTTTCCTTTACTTAGTTATAGTTATTTTTTTAGCCTTTGCAAATCTAAATCCTGAAAGTCGAAACTGAAGTCTATATTCGGGGATATTCCCTTCATTTTTATGCTTTGTGCTTTTCCGTTTTCATCTAAATTAAACATAGCAAAGGCATCACAGTTCATATCCTTATAATTCCATTTAATTGCAAAAGTATTTGCTTTATAAAAACTCATGGGGCCGTTTAGTTTTGGTGAACGGTAAGATTTAAACCATAATTGATCTCCTTTTAAGAAGACTTCAATTTTTCCAAACCATTTATCCTCATACAGTCCAATTAAATCCTCATTTTTTATTGTTGTATTTTTTGCTTTGCTTACTGTTTCCCAAACCTTTTTAGTGACATCATCTCCAGATTTTTTTTGAGATTGAAGGTATGCAGCATATTTATCTACCCACCCGTAATTGTTGAGCCCTAAATAACTGTCAATAATGGTTTGACTTACCGCAGAAAAAAGACCAGAGCCCCCATTTTCTGTATTGGTGAGAATAACAATACCCAAATTTAAATCAGGAATCATGGTAACAATAGAAAGCATTCCAGGTAGCCCGCCGGTGTGAGAAACGTTGAGATTGCCTTTCATATCAGATAAATTCCAGCCTAAACCATACCCATTAAAATGTTGGTTATACCTCGGGTTAGGGTTGATTTGGTCAACAGTATGGATGGTCCACATCTCATTTTGCCTTTCCTTTGTGAAAAGCTGTTGGCTTAAACCGGAACCATATTTACCCTTGTTTAGCTGAACAAGCATCCATTTGGACATGTCATCAACATTAGAGATTATCCCTCCGGCAGCCCCATTAACCATTGCTCCATATAAAGATATTTTTGGATGGTTCCCGATTCTGTGGAATGGGGGGAAGCCATTAAATTGATATCTTTTACCTGACTGATAGAACTGAAAGAATTTTGCATTTGCAATGGTTCCATAATACGCTTTTGAATAAAGGTTTCCCAATTCATTCCACTTACTCTGGCAATAACTTCACCCGCCACCAAATACAGTTGATTATCATAATTAAACTGGGTTCGGAAACCTGAAACAGGGGTGAAATACTGGAAAGACTTTATCACATCTTTAATAGAAAAGTCTGTACCGTCAGGAAACATCATTAAGTCCCCGGCACCTAAACCAAGTCCACTACGGTGACACAATAGATCTTCTATAGTGAAATTTTCTGTCACATAATCATTGTACATTTTAAATTCAGGGATATATTTTTTGACATTATCATCCCAGGAAAGCTTTCCCTCATCTACTAAAATAGATAATGCAGCAGTTGTAAAAGCCTTGCTGTTGGATGCAATTTCAAAGTTCGTATGCTCATCAATAGGTGATTTTGTATCTATTGATTTTATACCGTAACCTTTTTTGTGAATTATCTTTCCATCCTTTACAATGGCTACAGCTGCTCCTGCAACATGGAACTTTTCCATTGCATTATCAACGAGTACATCTACTTCTTTGGAGGTTATTTGAGCGGATAAATTGCTACTTGTAAATAGGGTAGTAATGGTAATGATGACTAGAGACAATTTTATTTTTGTCATAATTGATTATTTTATATCATGGTTTTGTTACCTACTAATCCTCTCGATTTGAGGTAAGTAGATATTAGTAGGGTCAAATCTATTGATTAATGTCCTGATAGCAAAATATAAAACTAACTTTATATTATACATGAAAGCCAAATGAGGGAAAAAGATATAAAAGTGAATAAATAAGTACACCTTTTTCAAATATTAAATATATTTTTGAAGAAAACGTATAATCTATTGAAAATGGAAAATTTTAACAGGAAAGCCCAAGCCGGAGCAGTTGCTTATTTTCGTCACTGTATAAAAAATGGGGATGTTGAAGGTGCTCTGAGTTGTTTTGACCCTGAAGGTGTTTACATTGATCGTGACGGGAAAGAATTAAGAGGACTTGAACAAATACAAGTGGCTATGGAGAATATATGCGGGCTAAAACTGAATATACAGGGAGAAACGCCTCATATTACAGAGATTAATGAGCTTGCCCTGTGGATTGACCGTTGGGAAATGAGCGGGAATACTCCTGATGGGCAAGCCATAAAAATGACAGGTCATACTTCCTGTGTTATGAAAAGAAATGAAGCCGGTAATTGGTTATGGATCATTGACAATCCGTTTGGCTCTGCAGTTTTGAGTCATTAGTTCTGCAATTTTTAAGATAATAACTCCGGCAGGCATCGTAGATGCCTGCCGGAGTTATAGTTATCCTCAATTTTTCTTAATTGTTTTTTAACATTCTATTCCTGTATTTACATATAGTAATTTCCAAAACAGAGATTCTGTTACAACATTCCTTGATTCGGATACACAAATCCCTGATCCTTTTCTGAACTTTGTCCTACCAAAAATAACAGAGTATAATATTAATCAGAAATTAAAGCAATATGCAAACAATATTAGGTGCCAATGGACAGATTGGTGAAGAGCTGGCAAGAGAATTAAAGAAACTTTACTTCAGATATTCGAATTGTCAGCAGAGATGCAAAAAAAGTAAATGATACCGATGAGGTATTTTCCGCAGATTTATCTATTCGTGAAAAAGCCATTGAAGCAGTAAAAGGAAGTGAGATTGCTTACTTTACACTAGGTCTTCCGATAAGTTCGGATCTTTGGGAAAAACAATTTCCATTAATTCTTCAAAATGTCATTGATGCCTGCAAGATTAACGGAACAAAGCTGGTATTTTTTGATAATACCTATATGTATCCACAAGATGGTCGCGTTTTGAATGAAAATACAGTATTTGATCCCGTGGGAAGAAAAGGACGAGTAAGACGGAAAATGGCCGAAATGGTATTGAGAGAAATAGAATCCGGTGAGCTGGAGGCCGTAATCTGCCGAGCTCCTGAATTTTATGGCCCTGGAAAAACACAGAGTATTACCAATACACTGGTTTTTAATAATATCAAAGAAGGAAAAAAACTAAAAGTTCCACTAAGTACAACTAAAAAAAGAAGCCTCATCTGGACACCGGACGCGAGCCGCGCTACAGCTTTAATTGGAAATACACCAGATGCATTTGGACAAACCTGGCATTTACCAGTGGATAAAAGCCATCCAACCTATAACGAATTTATCGGAATGGCTTCCGGAATTTATGGTAAAGATCTGAAATATTCGGCTGTACCTAAGTTTATATTTAGGATCGGTGCTTTATTTAATAAACAAGTAAAGGAATTATTGGAGCTGCTTCCAAGATATGAGCATGATAATATCTTTGATGATTCAAAGTTTAGAGCACGATTTCCTGAATTTCAGGTGACTACTTATAAACAAGGGATCAGCCAGATTAAAAGTGAACAGCTTTCCGCAAAATAATAAAATTGTAACTTAGTATGAGTTATCTTTTTTAACCCCATAGATTTCTATGTTGTTTAAAAAATATAAATTAGAAAATCAGTAATGAAAACACCCATAAAGATTTCATCAATCAATGCAATGCATCAGGTTCTGGGATTGAAAAAGCCATCAAACCCATTGATCAGTGTATTCAGTTTTAATGATGTGAAATTAAAATCAGAGACGATCCTCAGTGCAGTAATAACAGATTTTTATGCTGTAGCCCTTAAGAAAGACTGTGCAGGGGGCAAGTTTAAATATGGCCAGCAGTATTATGATTTTGATGAAGGGATTATGTATTTTACCGCTCCACAACAGGTCTTACAATTTGAAGATGTTCTTCTGAATGAAGTGGAAGGTTTTGTATTGGTTGTACATCCTGATTTTCTTCAAAGCTATCCTCTGGCATCCAAAATTAAAGACTATGGCTTTTTCTCCTATACCGCTAATGAAGCCCTGTTTCTTGCTGAGAAAGAAGAAAAATCGATTATGGATATTATAGAGAATATAGGCCAGGAGATAGAAGCCAATATGGATTCTTTTACACAGGATCTACTGGTGTCAAACCTGGATCTGTTATTGAAATATTGCGACCGTTTTTACAATCGTCAGTTTTTAACCCGTAAAAAAGTGAATAACGATTTGCTTTCAAAGCTGGAAACATTGTTGGATGAGTGTTTTAAAAATGATCAATTGATTGAAAATGGTATTCCTACCGTTCACTTTGTTGCAGAACAACTGAATCTGAGTGCCAATTATCTCAGTGATATGCTTCGGGTGCAAACCGGACAGACTACCCAACAGCATATTCAGAATCGGTTGATTGAAAAAGCTAAAGAACTTCTTTCCACAACAGAAACGTCAGTTTCAGAAATCGCTTATCAATTGGGATTTGAACATCCGCAGTCTTTCCATCGATTGTTTAAAAACCGAACTTCTTTTTCACCATTAGAATTCAGAGCCTCTTTTAACTAAATTATTTGAACCACAAAAGAATATAAACACTTAAGTTTTTGAAAATCTTTGATTTTCCTCTTATGTGAACTTTTTATACAGGAGCATTTTAAGCTAACTTAAGTGAACTAAAGTGTTTTAAATAAAATCTTTTGTGACTTTTTTGGTTAGAAAATCTTCTAAAGTAATTATTGAAAATTCAGATTACGTTACATTTTCCAGAATTAAGTTACAATAAACACCGTGTTTCTACCGAATGTTGCAATACTAAAATCAAAGAGATGAGTACATTAAAGATCTTGATCATTGTCACCAATGTCAGCATGTATGCCAGTGGCAAATTGGAAACAGGTTTATGGCTCAGTGAGCTGACGCACATCTATCATGCTGCAAAAGAAAAAGCATATGAAATGACGATTGCCAGTCCTAAAGGCGGAAATATTCCGGTAGATCCTGAAAGCCTGAAATATTTTACTCTTGACAAAGTTTCTACAGCCTATTGGAATGATCTTTCTTTTCGGAAATTATTGAGGAACAGTCGCAGTTTAGCAGAGATTTCTGATTTACAATATGACCTGGTGTATTTAGCAGGCGGTCATGGAACAATGTACGATTTTCCGGACGATGCTATGATGCAATTTATTATTAAAAAGCAATATGAAAGTGGTAGAATAGTGGCAGCCATCTGTCATGGAGTGGGAGGATTATTGAATGTAAGACTTTCTAACGGCGAATACCTCATCAAAGGGAAATCTATGACCGGTTTCGACTGGTTTGAAGAAACTCTTGCCGGAAGAAAAAAAGAAGTGCCATTCAACCTCGAAGCTGCCATCAAAGAAAGAGGTGCTCATCTAAAAAAAGCATTGATACCCATGACTTCTCATGTAATTGTTGACGGAAATTTGATTACAGGACAAAATCCATTCAGCTCAAAAGAAATGGCTCGGGTTGTGATGAGTGCCATACAAAATAGCTAGTTCCTCCTTTAGAAAAATAAAGAGTACTCTTTTGCACTGAAATAACTTCATAATTATAGATTCTCTCCAAGTAGATGTATAACCGCTTTATCCGAGACTTTAATTTGAAATGAATCGACTATAGGGTGTTTATAAAATATGCCCATATTCAATAATACGGGCATAATGTTTATTGAAAACTTATGATAATAAGATGAAATTTTCTTTACATGAATATATATTTAATCTTGGCCATAATATTTTTCGCCCAATTTTATTTTCTCTCTTCCTGTTTCCGTTCGCCATTTATTGGTATCTCTTAAAGAATAGGCACATCCGCAATATTCCTGCATATAAAACTGTTCTTCCTTACTGATGTCAAGCATACGTTTTGATCCGCCTTTCTTCCTCCAGTTGTAAGTCCAGTAAGTAATTCCTTCATAATGATTGGCTGCACGAATACCACAATCGTTGATCTGTTCCATATTTTTCCAACGGGAGATTCCCAATGAGCTGGAAATGATATCAAATCCGTTTTCATAGGCGTACAATGCAGTCCGTTCAAAGCGCATATCAAAACACATGGTACATCGGATTCCTCTTTCGGGTTCCCATTCCATACCTTTTGCTCTGGCGAACCAATCGTCAACATCATAATCAGCATCAATGAAAGGAATATTGTGCTTTTCTGCAAAACGTATATTTTCTTCTTTTCTCAAATCATATTCTTTCTTAGGATGAATATTAGGATTATGGAAAAAAATAGTAAAATCTATACCCGACGCAATGATTGCTTCCATTACTTCTCCTGAGCACGGAGCACAACAAGAATGCAGTAACAGTTTTTTACCTCCTTCCGGCAATACTAATTTCTCTCTTTCAAAATTCATTTTCATTTTTATTTTCCTGTAAAATCAGGATTTCTTTTTTCTATAAATGCACTTATGCCTTCATTATGGTCTTGAGTATTAAATAATTCTCCAAATAAAACAGCTTCCTGTTTCAGTCCGTCTGCAATATGCAGTTCAAAACCTGTATTTAATGATTGTTTTGCTTTAGCCACGGCTACTGGTCCTCTTAAGGCGATGGTTTCTGCTAGTTTTTGAGCTTCATTCAATAGTTCTTCGGGAGCAATGACCCGATTGACAAAGCCAAAGTCTTTACAAGCTGCTGATGAATAAAATTCGCCTGAGAAAACCATTTCTCTTGCCTTGTACAAGCCGATTGCTCTTGGAAGACGTTGTGTTCCGCCAAAGCAAGGCAATAGTCCTAAGGTAACTTCAGGTAATCCGAATTTAGCTTTCTCGCTGGCCAGAATAATGTCGCAGGAAAGTGCCAGTTCACAACCACCGCCTAATGCAAAACCATTCACTGCTGCAATGACAGCCATCGGTAATTCTTCAATAGCATTAAAAGCCGTTTGTGCCATGATGGAAAACGCTTCAGCTTCTTGAGGAGTCATTCCCTGCATAGCCTTGATATCAGCACCTGCAACAAAAGCCTTTTCTCCTGAGCCTGTGATGATCAATACACGAATATCTTGGGTGGTTTTTATCTGATCGGCAAATATTTTCAGTTCTTTTAGAACAACTTCATTCAAGGCATTTAAGGCCTGTGGACGGTTAATAATCAGTGTTCCAACATGTTCATGTTGTTCATATAATAGGGTTTCAAAATTCATTGTATGTGGTTTTAGTGTATAGGATGATTTTTTGGGAAGTGGAATTAGTTTCCGTTTTCTACATTTAATTTCCCATTTAAAAATTGGATAATGCTGGAAAAATCGATGGCTCCATTTCCGGATTCGCTCCACATTCTATATAGGTTTAAAGCCGCATTTCCCAGTGGAGTAGAGGTTTTGGTTTCCAATCCTGCTTCCGCTGCCAGTCCCAGATCTTTTGTCATGAGATCTACAGCAAAGCCTCCTGAATATTCTCTTGATGCAGGAGCATTTTCCATGACACCGGGATATGGATTATAGACTTCCAAAGACCAGTTTTTACCGGAACTTTTCTGCATAATTTCACTTAATGTTTTAGGATCTAATCCATGTCGGATTCCTAAATTAA
This sequence comes from Chryseobacterium tructae, assembly GCF_030409875.1. Lineage (NCBI taxonomy): Bacteria > Pseudomonadati > Bacteroidota > Flavobacteriia > Flavobacteriales > Weeksellaceae > Chryseobacterium > Chryseobacterium tructae. The sequence continues at coordinate 1,768,296 of NZ_JAUFQR010000001.1, forward strand.
TAGCTTCAGAAGTTCCAATCATATGAATGGCCAGCAACATATTATTACAGATTTTTGCCACCTGGCCGGCTCCGGAATCTCCTGCATGGAATATATTTTGCCCCATACATTTTAAAATAGGTCTTGCTTTTTCGTAGTCTTCGGTTTTACCACCTACAATAAAAGTTAAGGTTCCTGCTTTTGCACCGGCTGTACCACCGGAAACAGGAGCATCTATCATTTTACAGCCTTTAGACGCCGCAAGTTGGGCAACCGAACGGGCTGTTACAGCATCAATGGTGCTGCTGTCGATCAATAATGTATTAGGCTTTAGACTGTTGACGAATTCTTCAGAGTACAATTCGGAAACATGTTTCCCGGAAGGAAGCATAGTAATGACTACATCTGCATTTTTAATAGCTTCCAAAGCTGAAGCTGAAGTTTGTCCGCCTGCAGAAGTCAGCATATCTAAAGCGGTATGTGAAAGGTCAAATCCTATTACGGAATGACCGTTTTTTACTAAGTTTGCGGCCATAGGTCCGCCCATATTTCCTAATCCTATGAATGCTATATTGGACATAATTATTTCTTTGAGGGTTAAAAAATGATTTAATTTGAATTGAAAAAATAATGGAGAAGATTTAAGATCCAATCATCACTTCTTTATTCACTTTCCATTCTCCGATGATCCATTCAAAATAGGAATTTACCCATTCCTGAGAGACCTCATCTAAGGTTGCAGGATGCCATTTTGGAGACTGATCTTTATCGACTAATAATGCACGTACTCCTTCTGCAAAATCAGGATGGATACAGCATTGACAAGATAGATTCAGTTCAGATTGAAAAACTTCTTCCAGGCTTAAATCCTTACCTTGTTTTAGCTGTCTGAAAATAACGTGAGCTGAACTGGGAGAGCCTGCCTCAAAACTTTTAATTCCGGCATTGATCCATTCGTCTTTTTCGGGATAATTGATTAATATTTTCCTGAATTGTTCCAATGTTTCAGTCTCTTCAAACTGTTCTACAAAATCCTGATGCAAGGCCGCCTGTGATTCCGGAACAGGAGTGTCTTTGGAAATATTCTTTAAAATATCAGAAACGATTTTATGAGGATTTTCATTCCAGTTGGCAAGCTCTAATGCGTTAAGAATGGTTTCTTTTGAGGTGGATGGTACATAATAGTCTGCCAGACCCAAAAATTGGCAATCGACTCCATCTAGTCTGGCTCCTGTTAATCCTAAATACAAACCATAAGCGGATGGCATTTTATTTAAAAACCAGGTTCCACCCACATCCGGATAGAGCCCAATTGTAATTTCCGGCATTGCCAGTTTACTTCTTTCCGTTACAATACGATGTGAAGCACCTACCATAATTCCGATTCCGCCTCCCATCACAATACCGTGTCCCAAACGATGATTGGTTTAGAGTAGGTATGGATGGCGTAGTCTACTTCATATTCTTTTGAAAAGAAATCAAAACAATCCTGTGGTATTTTGGAATCATCAATAGTTCTCTGGGCAATGATGGCATCATGTAGTTGCCTTACATCACCTCCTGCGCAGAGTGCTTTTTCACCTGCCCCTTGAATAAACAGACAGGCTATTTCATCGGAATTTTTCCAGTCTTCCAAAATGGTTTTCAATTCTTCAATCATGAGTAATGACAAAGAATTGAGTGTTTTTTCAGAATTAAGAGTGATGATTCCGACTTTATTTTTTATTTCTGTAAGTAGTAAGCTCATTTTTCTATTATTTAAATTAACGGATTTGTAAAGTGGCTCCTTCTTCGAGTATCTTTCTTGAAATAACGAGCTTCATAATTTCATTAGTACCTTCTACTACCTGGTGCACTCGGGCATCACGCATTAAACGTTCTACAGGGAAATCCTGTGTACAGCCATAACCGCCCAATATCTGAAGGGCTTCATTACAGATGTTAAAGCACATATCAGTAGCCAGTCGCTTAGCCATAGCACAGTAAGTGGTTGCATTGGGATCTTTAGAATCCAGCTTAAATGCTGCCAAATGAACCATTTGACGGGCAGCCACCAATTCTGTAGCCATATCTGCAATTTTAAACTGCAAAGATTGAAACTGTGCCAATGATTTCCCAAACTGTTGCCTTTCGTGCATATACTTTTGTGCCTGGTTGATGGCTCCCTGGGCTGCTCCTACAGAGCAGGTTCCGATATTGATGCGGCCACCATCCAGACCTTTCAGAGCAATTTTAAATCCTTCCCCTAAGGTACCTAAAAGATATTGTTCATCCACTTCTACATGATCCAGAAATACAAAACGGGTAGGCTGGGTATTCCAACCTAGTTTTTTCTCTTTCTCTCCAAAGCTGATTCCTGGGCTACCAGCGGGCACTACGAAAGCACTGATTCCTTTGGCTCCGGAATTTTCTGTACGTGCCATTACAATGAGAACATCACTTTCACCAGCTCCCGAAATGAAAGCTTTTGTCCCATTAATGATATATTTGTTTTCCTTTTTGATAGCGGTAGTTTTCAACCCTGCGGCATCTGATCCTGATCCGGGTTCGGTAAGACAATAAGAACCTAGTAATACTCCAGAAGCCAGTTTGAACATAATTCTTTTCTGATTTCATCACTCCCAAATTCATCAATCATCCATGAAACCATATTGTGAATAGTTATATAAGCCGTTGTGGAAGGACAGGCAGCGGCTAATTCTTCGAATATAATGGCAGCATCAAGCCGTGAGAGTCCCAAACCTCCTGCGTTTTCACTTGTATAGACCCCACAAAATCCCAATTCGCCTGCTTTGGCTATGGCTTCTCTTGGAAATATCTTTTGGGCATCCCATTCTGATGCATAGGGTGAGAGTTCTTTTTCAGCAAACTTTCTTGCAGCATCCTGAAATGCCAGTTGTTCATCACTTAGGTTAAATTCCATAGTATTTTAAATTGAAAGTTGAGCATTAAGAATGGAAAGCTTTCCCCTTTAATATGGGTTTATATTTACTTTTTCAGCTTTCCATTTCAATTATTTTAAACTGATCGTCATATTGAGACTTCCTCCCGGAACATCTTCTTCAAACCAACGTGCGGTAATGGTTTTGGTTTCCGTATAAAACTTTACCCCCTGTTTTCCGTAAGAATGAAGATCTCCAAAGAAAGATTTTCTCCATCCTGTAAATGAGAAAAATGGTAATGGAACAGGAATCGGAAGATTTATTCCAATTTGTCCTACTTCAATTTCATGCTGAAATTTCCGTGCAGCAGCTCCTGAATTGGTAAAGATCGAAGTTCCGTTTCCATAAGGATTGTTATTGATGATCTGAATAGCCTCATCCAGTGTGTCCGCTTTTAATAAGAGTAAGGCGGGGCCAAAGATTTCCTCTTTGTAAATATCCATTTCCACAGATACATTATTGAACAGAGTAGGGCCTACAAAATATCCGTTTTCATATCCTTCTACGGTACAGTTGCTTCCATCTAATAATACTTCAGCACCCTGGTCATAAGCACTCTTGATAAGTCTTAGTACCTTTTCTTTAGATTGTTTATTGATTAAAGGACCAAATGCAGCAGACTCATCAGACCATACTCCAGGTTTGATGGTGCTTAAAGCTGTTTTGATCTCTTCTATCCAGTTTTGAGCTTCGCCCACTAAAACGGCAACACTGATGGCCATACAACGCTGACCGGCAGCACCACATGATGCCCCCACCAAATTATTGATCACTTGTCCTTTGTTGGCATCTGGCATAACCACCATATGGTTTTTTGCTCCGCCAAAAGCTTGAACTCTTTTCAGATTATCTGTTCCTGTACGATAAACATGCTCAGCAACAGGTACGGAACCTACAAATGAAATAGCTTTGATCTCAGGATGATTCAGGATATGATTCACCTGATCTTTGGAACCATGTACAATGTTCAAAACTCCCTTTGGAAAGCCGGCTTCTAAGAATAGTTCTGCCATTTTCATAGAAGTCATCGGGGTTTGCTCAGAAGGTTTTAAAATAAAGGTATTTCCGCAGGCAATCGCCATTGGAAACATCCATAAAGGAATCATCGCGGGGAAGTTGAAGGGAGTAATTCCCGCACAAACTCCAAGAGGCTGAATATAGCTGTAAGTATCCACTCCACGGGCTACATTTTCTACGGTTTCTCCCATCATCAGAGTAGGAATATTGCAGGCATGTTCTACGACTTCAATGCCGCGCCATACATCTCCCATAGCATCTGCAAAGGTTTTTCCGTTTTCTTTGGAAAGGATTTCCGCAATTTCTTTTTGGTGTTTTTTTAAGAGGTGCTGATACTTTAAAAATAGTCTTGCTCTTTCAGGGGTCGCAACCTCTTTCCATATTTTGAATGCTTCTGTGGCTGCTTCAATGGCCTGATCGATTTCTGATACTAATGTTAAAGGTACCTCAGCAAGAATCTCTTGGGAAGCAGGGTTTTCTACAGGAAGATGTTTTTGAGTTTTACTCTCAATAAACACTCCATTGATTAATATTTTTACTTTTTGTGACATCGTTTTATAAGTTGAAAAGTTGAAAAGGAAAGTTGAAAGTAAGTGGTGTTGCTTACTTTCAACTTTCAATAGAGTTTATATTACCAGTAAATCAAGGAATTCATTGACATTAAGGTTAATCAATGTTTCATATTCCAATGAGTTTTCAAGGACTGTTTTTTGTTGTTTTTCAGGAAATATACGGGCTAAGTTGACTTTGTATTTCTTGATAAGTTCAGGAATTCCCTCCTCTCTTCTTCGCTTGTGCCCGATAGGGTATTCTACCACGATTTCATCTAAAATAGTTCCGTCATTCAGTTCTATAGTCATTGCATTGGCAATAGAACGTTTTTCCGGGTCATGATAATCTGTTGTAAACTGAACATCTTCAACACATTCAATTTTGTCACGCAGAACATCAATTCTCGGGTCAGATGCAATATTATTTTCGTAGTCAGCAGCGGTTAATCTTCCGTAGATCAATGGTACAGCTACCATATATTGAATACAATGGTCTCGGTCTGCCGGATTGTTGAGAGGACCTTTTTTATCGATGATACGAATCGCTGCTTCGTGAGTACGGATCGTAACCTTTTTGATATCATCGGTTGTTTTTCCAATCCCCTTCAAAGTTGTATGTAAAGTCATTGCAGCTTCTACAGCAGTTTGAGAATGGAACTCAGCCGGGAATGAAATTTTGAATAATACATTTTCCATAACGTAAGAACCATACTCTCTCTGAAATTTGAATTCATTTCCTTTGAAAGAAACGTCATAGAATCCCCATGTTTTTGCTGTTAAAGCAGATGGATAGCCCATTTCTCCTGTCTTTGCTATTAAGGCTAAACGTACTGCTCTTGAGGTTGCATCTCCGGCAGCCCAAGATTTACGGGAACCTGTATTGGGAGCATGACGGTATGTTCTTAAAGATTGTCCGTCTACAAAAGCTAATGAGACAGCATTGATGATCTCATCACGAGTTAAGCCTATCAATTTCCAACAACAGCTGTAGAAGCCAGTTTTACCAATAATACATGATCAAGACCTACTTTATTGAAAGAGTTTTCCAATGCCATTACGCCCTGAATCTCGTGAGCCATGATCATAGCTTCCAATACCTGTTTCATTTTTAAAGGCGCTTTTCCTTCTGCAATATTAGTTCTTGATAACCAGTCTGCTGTTGCTAAAATTCCACCCAGGTTATCTGAAGGATGTCCCCATTCAGCAGCCAGCCATGTATCATTAAAGTCTAGCCAACGGATAATAGCTCCGATATTGAAAGCAGCCTGAACAGGATCTAATTGAAATTGTGTTCCCGGAACCTTCGCGCCATGAGGAACAATTGTTCCTTTCACGATAGGGCCTAAAAGTTTTGTACAAGCTGGATAAGTTAAAGCTTCCAGACCACATCCGATCGTATCCAGAAGACAGTAATGTGCGGTCTTCCATGCTAAATCGTTTTTAATTTCATAGTTCAATACATAATCGGCAATATCTGTTAATACCTGATCTGGTTGTGGTCTTTCATTTGAAATGTGTGATGACATCTTTGTTTTATAGTTTTATTATTAGGTAATCTGTTTATTTTCTGTCTTGTAGAGAAATGTATTCTTTATTCTCCGGGCCTGTATAATTGGCACTTGGACGGATGATTTTTCCATCCTGTCTCTGTTCAACAATGTGGGCACTCCATCCTGTCACTCTGGAAATAACGAATAGCGGTGTAAACATGAGAGTGGGTACTCCCATTAAGTGATAGGATACGGCAGAAAACCAATCCAGGTTTGGAAACATTTTCTTTTCTTCCCACATGACGGTTTCTAATCTTTCTGCAATATTATAAAGCAACATATCTCCCGCTTCCTCAGAAAGTTCTTTTGCTACTTTTTTAATGACTACGTTTCTAGGATCTGAGATCGTGTAAACCGGATGTCCAAATCCGATGATGACCTCTTTGTTGGCAATACGCTGGCGGATATCAGCTTCCGCTTCGTCCGGTGAATTGTAACGGCTTTGGATTTCGAATGCCACTTCATTGGCACCCCCATGTTTTGGGCCTCTCAAAGCTCCGATTGCTCCTGTGATGCATGAATAAAAATCTGAAGCAGTTCCTGCAATAACACGAGCTGTGAATGTAGAGGCGTTAAATTCATGTTCAGCATAAAGATTAAGAGATATTTCCATTGCTTTTACCCAGGAATCGGGCGCTTTTTTACCATGTAAAAGATGAAGGAAATGTCCACCAATAGTATCATCGTCTGTCTCTACATTGATTTCTTTACCGTTATGTGTATAGTGATACCAGTATAAAAGTCCGGAACTGAATGAAGCTAATAATTTATCTGCAATATCTCTTGCTCCGGCAACATTGTGATCGTCTTTTTCCGGCTGAATGCTTCCGATAGCAGATACCATAGATCTCATTACATCCATGGGATGAGCAGCTGCAGGAATACTCTTTAAAATATTTCTTACAGAATGGGGTAGCCCTCTTAAAGACTTTAATTTAGCTTTATAATTTTTCAACTGGGCTCCGGTAGGCAGCTGACCATAGATCAAGAGATAAGCTACTTCTTCAAACTCTGCTTTCTCTGCCAGATCCAGGATATCATATCCTCTGTAATGAAGATCATTTCCACTTTTTCCTACGCTACAAAGCGCGGTATTACCTGCTGCTACTCCTGAAAGGGCTACGCTTTTCTTAGGCTTGAATGTTGGTTCGCTATTCGTTGACATTACTATTTTGTTTAAAAAGGTTATCTAATTTTTGTTCATAATTATGGTATCCAATGCTTTGGTAGAGCTCTTCTCTGGTTTGCATCGTGTCTAATACATGGGCCTGTGTTCCGTCTTTGCGAATGTGCTCATAAACATTGAGAGCCGCTTTATTAGCAGCACGGAAAGCTGAAAGAGGGTAGAGGATCAGTCCTACTCCTGCGGTTTTTAATTCATCAACAGTATACATGCTGATCATTCCAAATTCAGTGATATTAGCCAAGACGGGGATTCCTGTGGCATCTACAAATTTTTGATAGAAGCTTAAATCGGGAACGGCTTCTGCGAAAATAAAATCGGCACCAGCTTCTTTGTAGGCGGCAGCTCTTTCTAAGGTTTTTTCCAGTCCTTCATTGGCAAAAGCATCGGTTCTGGCTCCGATAACAAAGCTTTCATCGGTACGGGCATCAGCGGCAGCTTTCAATCGGTCTACCATTTCTTCTTTGCTTACGATTTCTTTTCCAGGACGGTGTCCACAACGTTTTGCTCCTACCTGATCTTCGATATGCAGAGCTGCTGCTCCCGCTTTGATTAATGACTTTACAGTTCTTGCAACATTAAAGGCTGATGGACCAAATCCTGTATCTACATCTACCAATAAAGGTAAATCGCAAACATTGGTAATGCGCTGAATGTCTATTAATACATCTTCCAGCGTGGTGATTCCCAAATCCGGAATTCCTAAAGATCCGGCAGCAACACCACCTCCAGAAAGATAAATGGCATTAAAGCCGGCTTGTTTCGCCAGTAATGCATGATTGGCATTGATGGCTCCAACAATCTGAAGAGGACTTTCTTTTTGCATAGCCTCCCGGAATTGGGCACCGGGAGACTTCCAGTTTTCATGTGTAGTCATTTTAATATTTATTGTTTAGTTGAATTTTGTTCGGTAAGAAAGAAGAGCTTTTATGCTGGGGTGAGGATGTAAAAAGAGAATGGTTAAAGGAAATCAGATGGGTTGTTGGTGAGCACAAAGACAGATATTTTTGAGAAATTCTGCATAATGAGATCTGTGATGTCATAGATCTGCTGCTCGTGGATACATAATTGTGATTGGTTTGGTACATCTTTTAACTTTTTACATAGATTAAACCCTATAAAAAGTTCTTGGTAAACTTCACGATGTTTTGTGAGAAAGAAAAATTACGGAAAGGGGACACGGATGAGTTACAGACCTGCAGAATAAACATATACTGTTCTGCTAGTATCTATCTCAAAAATTAAATAAGTTGATAAGCAATTTTATCACACAATTATCCATACCGTATCATACCTGACTATAAGCTTCAGATCGCGAAAGCATCGTCACTACGAAATAGGCAGGTCTCCTGACTTGTAACAGTTTTTATCATCCTTCCCATATACCGGAGCATACAGTGGATATTGATTTGATAAAAACCTTTTAGTGTTACTTACAGTTGCGCGACAGTTCGTGATTTACACACGATTCCCTTTTAATTCACAGCTAAGTGTAACCAATTTCGGTTGATAAAGAAGGTGTTAAGAACTCCTTGGTGGTAAATATAGCCATTTTATGAGAACGACAAAATATTTTATGTAAACAATAATTAATTTTAGGTAATGGGTTGATTGTGTTTTGTTTGTGAAACTTTGTTTTTTAATGATATGATAAAAATCAGTGTTTTCAAAGGTTTTTTTTATTACCAAATCGTTAACAAATACGGTTGAATATTAAATGAAATAAAATAAAGGATGTGTTTTATGGTAACTTTTTGTATCTGAAAATAGACCCATTAAGCCTAAAAAATTATAGATTTTGAAAAGGTCATTATCAGTAAATATGAACTGAAATCATTGAAGAATTTAATGAGTCAGTCCATTGGTATTTCTAAGCTTACTTGGGATTAAATTGTATTTTCTCTTAAATGCAGCCGAGAAATGTCTTGGGTTTTTATATCCAATAATATCAGAGATCTCGTTAATATTCAGGTTTCCTTCAAGAAGCATTTTTTTCGCTTCTTCCATTTTCAGATCGTTCCAGAAGTTGAAAACGGTAGTTCCGAATAGTTCTTTAAATCCTTTTTTCAGTGTAAATTCGTTTGTTCCTACCTGATGGGCAAGGTCTATTAATGAACAGTTTGTACTGAGATTATTGATAATAAAGTCCCTCACTGCATATATTTTTTCTTCATCTTTTTTAAGTAATGATGAGTTGGAAGAGTCACTTTTGAAAAGCTGTTCCAGTTGTAAAAGAAGCAATTCAGCAACTTTAGCTTCCAGATAAATTCTTTTAAAAGTCCCTTTTCGGTCACAATGGATGATGTCGTTTAGAATCTGATACATTTCCAGGCTGATGCGGTTATGATCCGGATTGATGAGACATGAGTGCTGTTTTTCAATCGCATTTCTGAAGGTATTGAATAAACCGGAGTCTTCGGGAAGGAATTTTTTAAAAAAGTTAGGAGCCAAATTGATTTCCAGGATCTGCATTTCCTGACCGTCAAATTCCATCTGACCGGACATCTGATTTGCATAAATAATGTTGTGCTGGTAGCTGTCAAAACACACTTTACTATTGAAGTTTTCCGAAAGGGCGGAACTTTTTCCTTTTAACGAAAAATGCATTTCAACACTATCGAAATCGGCCTCAAAATACAACAGTATCTTATTTTCTAAAGAAACATTTCCAAAACCGATATGCACATTCTCGAAACAGATCTCATGATAAAAGCCACTTCCATAAGGTGGTTTCAGGTAGGTGATGCACTCTCTGAGATCACCATCATTTACAAAATAAGCATTGGGATATTTTCTTTCAACCAATGTTCCTCCAATTTTATCATCGTAAATCCTTAATGCCATTATTGTTTATTTTAATTAAAATTCTCCTTTTAACGGACTTTTTACTCCTTTTTGCAGACCTGCCCGCCTTGCTTTTCCTATTACTTTTGCACAAATATAATTAATTATTTAGAATCATTCTTAATAATATTCTGTGTTTTACGAAACACAAAAGATTTAAAACCAACGAAAAGGAAGCCTATGAAGAACTTTGAAACCGAACAAAAAGAGTTTGAAAATGTTCAAAAAAGAACAAATCATATTGCATTGTATCCGTTTTTGCTTGCAGGAGAAAAAGCTCATGAAAGTCAAACAGAAAGTAATGCTAAAAGGAAGACGAAAGAAACAGGAAGAGCTATCTTATTATTTCTATTAAAATAGGGAATAGAAGCTGATAATGAATAGAAATGAAGAAATAAAACGTAATAAATAATTATAAAATATGAACTATTCAAGTAAAATAAACTGGTCTTTTGCGGCCGCAATCATGGTATCTGTATGCTGGATCATTGGGGATATTTTTGTTGCCGGATTTGATCCGAATCCTGCCGATTATCCATTGTTTTCAAAGACTTATGCCGATCAGGTAAATGTAGAATTTGCTACTTTGATGCTGGAGGGAACTACTCCAAGGCTGATGTTTGGGGCGTTGATCGGAGCGCTTACCGGGCCATTACTGCTTCCGGCAACATGGCTGGTGTTCCAGTTTTTTAAAGATACCAAAACATGGTATTCAGTTGGTGTTTACTGGATTTTATTAACAGGTGCTGTTTTATCTCCATTAGGCCATGCCGGATTCTTTTATGTTGGAGAAATCTATAAAGCGATCTATCATACAGATCCGGTTGCTCATCCTTACCTTTTGGAAACGGGGCGGGAATTTATGAAGATGCTTAATATCGCATGGGGAGCTGCTATTGGAGTATTGGCGATCGGATGGATATCATTTGCCGTATGTATCCTTTTGAATAAAACATTGCTTCCAAGATGGATGGCCTTATTGACACCATTTGTGTTGACCTTATTTATTATTCCAATTAAGGGTCTTTTACCGCTTCCTTACTCAGGATGGGTTGGGGGAGCAATATTCAATATTGCTTATCTTACATTCTTCGGTTCATTACTGATCTTTTTCAGAAAGAAACTAAACAGAGCTTAAAAAATAAAACTAATAGCGATCTCTATATATTGCATTTTGAATTGGGCACTTAAAAAGTGCTCAATTTTTGTTGGGTATTAATTGTGTTGCAAATCTATATTTCTGTTTTCTGTTGAATTCATCTTTGAAATCATTTCCCTACATGGAAAAATATCCGAGATAGTATAGACCGATATCATGAGTCATATAGGTAATATTCCCGAAAGATGCAGTTGGGAAAACAGAATGTATTATATTTGATATTCATTATTCATGAAGAATAGAAGTACCAACTTCTTCATCCACAAAATATACATATGTCTACATCAAAATTAAGCCTGATTGCTACACTTATTCATATTCTTTTACTCGTAATACTCATGAAGTGTGATGAGGTATTGTTTACTCATGATTGGGAAAATGTGGTCATGATCCTGATTGTCGGGGTTGTCATTTTAGCCTTGGTATTCGCTATTGCATCAAGGAAAACACGATTGGGAGCTGTATTGATGATCGCTAATGGAATTTATGCATTGATCTGTTTTTTTATGCTGTATTTCGCTTTGAATTACACTTTTAAAGTATAAAACATATAATCGCTTATAGATCAATCCCTGCTCTCAAAACTAAAGAGGGCAGGGATTGCCATTTTCTCAATGAAAAAATTGATTACATGGTTTAAAATTCAAATAACTTATAGGCTTGGTGAGACTGTTGTTTACATAGGCATAAAAGCAATAGCATCCACTTCTACCATCATCCCATCCAACGCTAATTTGGGAACAGGAATTAAAGTACTGGCAGGAAACTTATTGTTTTTCCATACTTTATGCATTTCTTCCGTCCATATTTTGAGTTTCTCCTGATCGTGATCAACAATCAATACTGTAATTTTAAGGACATCATCAGGCTTCAAGTGATATTCTTTAAGCACTGTTTCCAGGTTTTTCAAAGCGAACTGAACTTGTTGTCTAAAATCTTCAGAAAGATGATGATGTAGGTCTTCACCACCGCTTTGTCCTGATATAAATACATATTTTCCGTTTCCTATACCGCTTGTTGCATGTGAAAAAGCAAAAGGAGTAGGGTCAAATAGTGTTTCCGGATTTTTAGACTCGATATTTGTCATATTTTTTTGTTGGTTGGTTTTATCATTGTTAGTTTGTAAACAACTTGAAAATAACAATATAAGAATAAATGAAGCCAGAAGAAGCTTTCCTTTATATACGATGTTTTTAGAATGAATCATGATTGGTAAGGTTTAAATGATGAAGCAAAAGTAAACTGAATCATTTTTCAAAACGTTTACATATGTTGAGAGAATCCAATATTATAATTCATAACTGTCCATACTTTTATCATGCCTACAATGACAATACAATTTTACCAAACAAAGGCCGGGTTCGCTTTGTGTCTTCTATTCTTTGATGGGCACTCTGAATGTCTTCAAGAGGAAATACACTGTCTATAACCGGTTTTACGTGACCGCTTTCAATTAATTGTGTAATATGGTGAACCTCATCTCTGCTTTGTCTGGTAAAAACGAAGTGATAAGTGGCATTTTTTTCCCAAGCATGGATAAGATTTTGAGGTTGGGAAATATCAACCAATGTTACAATCCTGCCATAATCAGCTAAAGCAAGCGGACTGTCTGATAATGTACTGCCTCCAACGGTATCAATAATTACATCAACACCTTTACCATTTGTATGAGTTTGTATCTCTTCAATATAGTTTTTTTGATGGTGATCAATAACAACGTCCGCTCCGAGACTGTGAAGTTCTGCATGTAAAGTACTTTGTCCAGTTGTGTAGACAAAAGCTCCAAGTGATTTAGCAACCTGTATGGCCAGTGTTCCGACTCCTCCGGCACCCCCAAGAATAAGAATGGTATCTCCCTTTTTTAATTGTGCTCTTACAACCAGCATTTCCCAGACTGTTCCCCCAATCAGAGGAATGGAAGCTGCTTCTTCATAACTAATATTCTCAGGCATTCTTGACAATGAGGACTCATCGGTAACATGATATTCTGCATAGCTTCCGGTACTGCCAAAACGTGGTGAATAATAAACCTTATCACCGGGTTTCCAGTTTTTAACAGCATCGCCCACTGCTATAATATCACCGGCAATATCATGGCCAGTTATGATAGGTAGATCAAATAAAGGAGCATAATCCCCTCGTCTTATCTGATAATCCAATGGATTGATTGATGTGGCTTTTACTTTTATCAATACCTGAGAAGGATTGGTGATAGGTGGAGTAGGAACTTCTGCAAATTGAAGGACTTCCGATCCACCGTAATTTTTGATGACAATAGCTTTCATAATAAGATATTTGTTTATTTAATAGTTGTTATTGAGGAAGTATGCTCATAAATTCAAGAATCTCATTGCCGATTTCCGTAACATGGGTTTCCAGCGCAAAATGTCCGGTATTGTAAAACTTAAGTCGAGCGTTCGGAAGATCTTTTTTATAAGCTTCGGCACCTTCCGGCAGAAAGTAAGGGTCCTTATTTCCCCAGACTAATAAAAGCTTTGGCTGATGCTTTCTGAAATATTCATGGAATTGGGGATATAAAGCCACATTGGTTCTGTAATCTTTCACCAAATCAAGCTGTATTTCTATATTGCCCGGTCTATCCAGGAATTTTTGATCTAATGTATACGTTTCAGGAGCGATTAAAGAAGTATCTGATACTCCATGATGGTATTGAAAATAGGTCGCTTCTTTAGAAACAAAATCTTTTAGGGAAAGGCGGTTGGCTTCTGATGGATCTTTCCAATATTTCTGAATAGGATTCCATTCTTTACTGAGTCCTTCTTCATAAGCATTTCCGTTTTGAGAAATAATACCTGTTATTTTTTCCGGATTGTTCATAGCCAGGCGTAAGCCTACCGGAGCACCATAGTCAAAGATATAGACGGCAAAACGTTTCATTTTCAATGTATCAACGAATGTCTGTATTGTAGTAGCAAGATTGTCAAAGGTATAATTGAACTGCTGGTGATCAGGAGCATCAGAATACCCAAATCCGGGTAAATCCGGTGCAATGACATGGTATTTTGTACTCAATATAGGGATTAGGTTTCTGAACATGTGTGAGGAAGTTGGGTAGCCATGCAGGAGAAGAATCGTTGGGGCATCAGCAGAACCTGCTTCTCTGTAAAATAGATTACGTCATTGACTTTGATGTTGCGATAATGTATTAACTGGTTTTCCATAATGTGATGATTTAGATTGAAATTATGATGGGATTGTGCCATCGTTAACGTATTAGTGAATAGACCAATTGAAAGGCCTGTAATGAGTTGTCTGAATGTTATTTCCATTGAATTCTTTTTGAGATTCCAAAATTAATACGGATATTTGATTATTAAAAACGATTAATTTTAATAATTGAAATCACTTTTAATGATTGATAAAGATGAATATAAACGATTTGAAAATATTTGAAGCGGTTGCAGAAACAGGCAGTTTTACAAAAGCGGCTTCCCGAATGTTTACGGTTCAGTCTAATGTAACAGCAAGAATAAAAAACCTTGAGGAAGAGTTTGATACCAAGTTGTTTTCACGTACTTCCAGAAAAGTAGAACTTACTTCGGAGGGAATGATACTGATGCAGTATTGTAAACAGATTCAGCACTTGGTGGAAGAAGCTAAATATAATATCCGAAGTGGAGAAAATGTAAGAGGATGTCTGAAAATTGGTTGTATTGAAACAACAATGGTCTTAAAAGCAACGGAGATCCTCAAAACTTTTGAAGAAAAATATCCTGAAATTGAGCTGGAATTTAAATCCGATACAAGAGATTCACTGATCGCAGGAGTATTAGATTATAGTTTGGATGCTGCATTTGTTTCTGCCCCTATTATTGCCAACGGACTGGAGAAAATTAATATTAAAGAAGAGCAGCTTGTTATTCTAACGTCTTCCAAAGGCCCTCAGTTGCAGACATTGCTTGAAAAATCACCTTTAAAAATTGTGGTATTTGATGATGGCTGTATTTTTAGAGAAAGATTTGAGTCCTGGTTGAGCCATAAAGGGGTTATGAATTACAAAAGTACCGTTCTGAATTCTTTTGAAGGGATCATCAATTTTGTAGAAGCAGGCTTGGGGATCAGTATATTGCCGGAAGAAATTGTTTCTAAATACTATGGGAGCCGAGAAATCAAAACTTATGGTTTAAATAAGCAATTGGGAACCATGAATACGGTTCTTATTTTTAGAAAAGAAGGACCACAATCAAGAGCTTTACAGTGTTTTATTGATATGCATTCGTAACTATAGTATCCTTTACATTAAAAATTGAAGTATGGCAAAAGCGATCGAAACACTTGAACAATTCTACCGAAACAAATATGGAATGTTATCTGAAGATTTCTCTCAAAATGAAGGACAATTTAATGTCTTTAAGATTGAAGACAGAATTTATTCAGGGATGACTTCACCTACCTTTATCCGAAGAGATTTCATAAGATCATGTGGTTTCAGGGGGATAATGTGTTTCATTATGGAGATCGGAGTATTCCTATAGCTGGAAATACATTGCTTTTCTTTCATCCGTATATACCTTATACTTACGAACCTTTAACTTCAGATTCCAAAGGTTATTTTTGTGTCTTTAAAGATGAATTTCTAAAAGATAATTTTCGTTCCAATCTATTTGAACTTCCACTATTTACAGCAGATGCATACCCTGTTTTTGCTTTAAAAGAGGAGGAAGCAACGGAGGTTAAGGCAATATTTGAAAAGATATCCAAAGAAATGAATTCAGATTTTCGTTATAAATATGATCTTATTAAAAATTATATCAGTGAATTAATTTACTTTGGATTGAAGTTACAGCCTATAAATTGTTCCTCCGAATCTTCCAATGCTGCTGCCAGAATTACTTCAGTATTCATGGAACTCTTAGAGCGGCAGTTTCCCATTGAGTCTACTGCACAACGTTTTGAGCTGCGCGCTCCCAAGGCTTTTGCTGATCGGTTGTCTATTCATGTTAATTATCTTAATAGAGCCATAAAAAAGCAAACAGGGCGAACGACTTCTGAGCATATTTTTGAACGGCTGATTTCAGAAGCCAAAATCCTTTTAAAATATACAGATTGGAACATTTCAGAGATTAGTCATGTCCTGGGGTTTGAAGATCAGGCTCATTTCAATAACTTTTTTAAGAAACAAACCAACACTAGTCCAACCCGGTTAAGATAGGTTTGAATTTGACAAGTATTGGTTTCTATATGACAAAATTCTGACGGTTAACTGAGATAATTTTGTATGAAAATAGAACTTATGAATCATACAAAAACCTGGTATATAACCGGAGCATCCAAAGGAATGGGACTTTCATTGGTGAAAAAATTACTGGAAAAAGGGCATAAAGTAGCCGCTACTTCAAGAACAATAGCCGCATTTGAAAAACTAAATGGCAGGGATGAAAATTTACTCCTTTTAGAAGTCGATTTAAAAGATGAAGAATCTATTGGAAGATCAATGGAAAGGACAATAGAAAAATTTGGCAAACTGGATGTGGTCGTCAACAATGCAGGTTACGGATTAGGAGGTGCAATTGAAGAGCTCAGTGCTGAAGAGATTGAAAACAACTTTCAGATCAATTTTTTTGCCGTAGTACGAGTTATTCAAAAAGCATTACCTTATTTAAGAAATCAGCGCTCAGGACATATTATTAATATTTCATCGATTGCAGGATTTGCTCCCGGGTTAGGATGGAGTATATATTCTGCAGCCAAGTTTGCTGTAACAGGTTTATCTGAAGCATTAGCTAATGATTTGAAACCGTTAGGAATTAACGTAACAGCAGTGCTTCCCGGATGGTTCCGTACTCATTTTGCCAAACAGGATTCCATTACTTTCAGCCAAAATCAGATGGAAGCGTATCAGTTTTTACGAACTGCCCATCAAAAGATGAATGAAATAGACGGGAAACAATTAGGAAATCCGGATCGGCTGGCAGATGTATTTACAGAATTAACCGATGCCGAGAATCCTCCTGCTTTGTTATTCTTGGGAAGTGATGCTTACCAAAGAGCTGAAAATAAAATGACTCAGATGGCGGATCAGCTCAAACAATGGGAATATCTATCTTTTTCAACAGACTTTAAAGATTAATTGTATCCTAAAGAGAGTGAAAATAAAACTAAGAAAGGAGCCAATTCCTTATTTTTTCGTAGTTTAATCCCTTAATATAAATCAATCACATTGTATATACTGTATGAAAAGGAATTTAATCAATCAGAATGGAGTCTCTGATAAGTTTTGGAATATTGAATATTGGGAAAACACACAAAAAATAGTGTTTGGAAAGACGGGAACAAAAGGACGTGAAACCATTAAAGAATTTACAAATGAAGAAGAGTGTATCAGTGAGTCTGAAAAGCTGATTGCACAAAAAATCAAAAAAGGATACACAGAAATTCTTGAAAATGATAAAATCCCACAGAAAATAGAACTTTCTGAAGCTGAAAAAGCAGATATTTATTTTTGGGAGGCCATCGAAAAATCCAATAAATATAAAAATGCCCATTGGAGTGAGTATGATGTGGATGAACATCTTGAAAATTTGACGACTTATCTTTCCAAATTCGGAAAAGAAAGGCTGATCCTTTTTGAAAGAACTCTTCAGGAAAAACTGAGTGAGCTGTATACTGCTGAAATTGCAGAACTTTCCATAATCCTTGAATCTGATTTCAAAGCTGAAAATGGAAATTATATTTTTGACGGATATCTCTCTGATGACGGATTTATTTATTTCCGTTGCTGGCTATTGTTGAAAGGCAGAGAGTTCTTTGAAGATATTAAAAAAGATATACAGGCATTTGTCAGTGGGAAATATAGCTTTAATATTGGCGATTGCTGGGCAGAAGGATTGTTGTATGTATCTGATGAGGCCTATTCTGAAAATCATGATAACGAAGACGAATCAGAAATAAGAGATACCGTTGATGAGCTTTATCCGGAGAACCATTATGACAGTATGGATCGTAAAATGAATCGTGAACCTAAAAATGGTGTTGAGCTTCAGAAAATGTATCCGAAATTGGTAAAAGAAATAGGCGAATTGAGAAGTACATAAATCAGTTTTGATAACCAATATAATTTAAACAACAAAAAGGCAGACATCTTAGATATCTGCCCTTTTTATAGAATAGCCACGGCAATTAGATGATAATCACGAAGAAAACAGATGATAAGAACGTTCAATATTGATAAATAGTGGTTACCTTTTTGTAATCCCTATTTTCATTTTAGTCTCTATTAGTAACTATTATGGTTTATTTTTGTAACCAAATAATATTTCAATAATGAATGCTAAAATTAAACGCACAATACTTCTGTTAATCTGTCTGTTATTCAGTAATCTTGGTTTTTCGCAAATTAAAGATGCTTATAAAATCAAAATAGGAAGTTCTGAAGTCTATTCTTTGCTAGATGGCACCATTGAAGTGGATGCTGAAAAGTTGTTCAACAATCATACACCAGGTAAACCTAGTCAGTTGTTGGCCGCTCAATTTATCCATAATCCGGTAGAGATTAGTATTAATGTTTTTCTTATAAAAGAAGACCACAAACTTATTTTGGTAGATGCAGGTTCTGGTGAATTATTGGGATCAACAGGTGGACACCTCATAGAAAGCCTTTCTTCAATAGGGATACAACCGGAAGCTATAACGGATATTTTACTGACTCACATTCATGCAGACCATTCCGGTGGGCTTATAATAGCGGGTAAAAAAAGCTTCAATAATGCTACCATTCATGTGAACAAAAAAGAACTGGATTTTTGGCTGAATGAAGCCAATGCTAAAAAAGCTTCAGAAGAACATATGGGCGCCAATCCTAAAACATTTGATAATGCAAAAAATATGTTGCTTCCTTACCTTAATGATCATCAGGTAAAAACATTTGAAGGAGAAAATACTGAAGTATTGCCTCATATTTATAGTTACGCCATCGGGGGACATACTCCCGGACATACCATTTATGTTTTAAAGGATACTGGTGAAGAAATTTTCTTTTGGGGAGATGTTGTACATGTAGCTGCTATTCAATTGTCTGCTCCTGATGTGTTGGATCATTTCGATGTAGATCATCATTCCTCCGAGGTGGCGAGAAAATCTTTTTTAAAACACGCTGCCGAAAAAAACTTACTGATTGCAGGTGCCCATATTTCTTTTCCGGGGTTGGGAAGATTAAAAAAAGAAGGCAAAAAATATAACTGGTATTCTGTACCCTATAGTATTTCAGGGAGGCATCAATAATGAATAAGGGTAAGAATATTATGGACTGAGTCTGTTTTTCATAATATATGGACAAGAAAGCAGATGAAAGCTCCTGAATATTCATCAATCCTGTAAATATTTTGCCTTTACTGTCGTTTTATGAGTGTTCATTATGCTGTTCCAGTTCCTGGTGTTTCTGGTTCCACAATGTGAGCTGATTAAGGATGGCCAAAAGTTCTATTCCCTTTTCGCTTAAAGAATATTCTACCCGTGGTGGCATTTCATTGAATTCTTCACGAATGACAATTTTGTCTTCAACGAGTTCTTTGAGCTGCTCTGTTAATACTTTTTTAGAGATAATTCCCATCAGGGCAAAGATCTGTCCGAACCTTTTTTTCTTTAAACCAATGGTGTAAATAATGATAGGCTTCCACTTGGTTCCAATGGTGGCCATTGTTCGGGTCATAGGGCAGTTATGGCATATGAAAATTTCGTTTTTCATGAAGTCTTTTATAATCTTAATCCGGATGAGAGTTCTGTCATACAAATTTAAACATTAATGAAGTTAACCATACTATTTTAATGACAGAGATATCGTTTTACTGAGATAAAAAGGAGCCTCCCAGAATAGGAAGGAGGTGAATTAAGCAATGAATAAATATTGAATTAAAAGATCAATGGGAGAACATAATGCGAAAAGCAGCAGTTTAAGAATTCATCTATATTAATCTTTCAAAGACCTCATTTCTGATATCACAGACATAGCTTCCTTTGGCATTTCCTTTCGTGTCATCTACCCTTTGTTGATAATAATGAATGGGGCATTGTAACAGGTAGTTTTGAAATCTTTTAAAATCAGTTTTCCATACACCGTGTAAAGGTTGTGCTATTATTTCAGTAGCTCCCATTCTAAATGTAATGGCAATCCAGTTTATCCAATAATAAATAATAAGGTCAGGATATTTGGTTTCATACCTTAATTTGTCTTTTTCATTAAATACAACAGCGTAGGTTGGATCTGTTTTGTATTTATTCTTGGCTTTGAAAAAAGGAGTAGACTGAAATTTAAGATCTCCAAGTTGCCCGGTTTTAGTATTAATAAGATCTGGTGCATAGGGATTTATTTTTTTCTCAGGGTTTATAGCTAGACTCAAGGAATCGCCATATAACCTGACAAATGCCTCTTCAATTTTTTCTCCATCTTTACACCAATGAGATTTGTCTTGAAGATTATGATGTTGTATTTTATGACCTTTAATGTCAAATAGTTCGTACATGATTAGTGTTTTTACAAAGATAGCCGTTTATTTTTATTGTAGTTTTTCGAGGTATCATTTGAAGAACGTAAGCTAATATGAATATTGGATAATCTTAAAAGACAAAACGTTTTAGAGAAAGTTAGTTTTTTTCATTACCTATTTCATGATTCATAATAAAAATATACTTTTGCAGGTAATAACATGCAATCATTATGGTGATCGTATTGTTCTCAAAAAAACTAAAAACTAAAATTGAAAACTAATTAAACCATGCAAGTAAATAAAATTACAGGGTATTTCTTTATACCCATTTATCATAACTCATTGTTTCCAACAATTTAAAACAACATTACCACCTCAGTATTTTCTAAAAGCCGCTGGCTTATTGATGTTTGGGGAAATTTTTATGTTGTATCAGTTATGATGTTATGCTATCTAATTAACAAAATACTTTCAAAATCAATGCGTATCCATTGATTAAAACTCTTATTCCGTAATCTTTGTGTTTTGCAAAAAAATGAATAGAAAGCGATAGGAGAACGATGTGAAAATCAAAAAAATATCATTTAATATATTAAACCAATTTTATACGATTATGACAAAAAAACTACTAATCATTGTCTTCGCAGGCTTATCGAGTACTATGGCTTTTGCAGCCGATTTGTATGTGAGAAACGGAGGAACAGGTGGAGCTTATTCTACCGTAAGTGCAGCTATAACTGCTGCTTCAGATGGTGATAGAATTATCATTCAACCTAAAATAAACGGATCAGCCTACGTAGAAAACATTACCATCAATAAATCGTTAACTTTTGTTTCCGAAACGAATTATAACAAATATTTTATTCAGGGAACGATTACGATCAATCCGGCTGCAGGAAGAGTAGTAACCATCAGTAATTTAAGCTCTGGCGACTATTCCATTTACAGCGTAGTGGCAAGTGGGCCTACTACCGGTGGAAGAACTACGATAAACCTTTACAATTGTTATTTAAATAAGGTAATTACCAATCAGGCCAATACGACTACCAATATTTCCGGTTCTAGTGTGTTGGGGGAAATTAGTTTTTCTCATGGCAGGGTTACAGCGAATAAAGCACAGTCTATTTATGCTAATTCTACAGCAACAGATACCAGTCTTGCAACCTCCGATATTGAAGTGTATGGCAATGCTGCAAGTTTTGGGGTATCACATTCACAATCAAATTATAATTTTAAGTTTTACAATAATTTTTGTCGTGGGGTTTTTGTGTATGCTATTAAAACAGGCAGTAACAACGAGATTATTAATAATACGATCTATGACCCTTATGGCGGTGATATCGCACCATTTTCCATCAACTTAAATAATGGAAACACTGGAAATATTTCTATTATGAATAATGCTGCTTCTTTTGTAGTAGGAGCAACCAATGTGTGTATTAGCAATAACAATAACGCAACAGTAACAGCGAGCTACAATGTATTTACAAATCCATTTGTGACACAGGGAGCGATGACTCAAAGCAATAATTCAGGAGGAGTTAATATGAATTTCAGTGAGACAGCATTCACTGTAACAGGGATGAATGTAAATGCAGGAAACCCTGATGTAAGCTATACCGATTTAGATTTAACAAGAAATGACGCAGGTCACTACGGTGGTTCAAACAGTTGGGCTAATTATTGGCCGGCAGACAATGGAGGTAGACCTCAGGTAAATTATATGTTAACTCCAAGAACAATCAGCAGTGGTACATTAAACATCAGCGGGTCTGGTTTTTCTAAATAATGACTAACGATATAACAATATGAAGAATTATATCTATAGTATCATTGCTCTGCTTATGGCAATGCTGTGCCCGGCACAGTTGTATGTAAGCCAAGCTGAATATTTCTGGGATAATGATCCGGGAGCTGGAAACGGTACTGCTGTTTTGGCTTCCGATGGGAGTTTCAACAGTGCTTTTGAACAATTGACTAAAACAGGAATTGCCACACCCGGTAATGGTTTACATAAACTCTCTATCCGTATTAAAGATAATACCGGAGCTTGGGGGCCTGTTTTTACGAATGTTATTAATGTTCAGCAAAATCAGACATCCACCATACTAGCCCTTTCTCAGGCTGAATATTTTTGGGATACCGATCCGGGAACCGGAAACGGAACTCCGGTATTGGCTGCTGATGGAAGTTTTGACAGTGCTTTCGAGCAACTAACCAAAACAGGAATTGCTACACCAGGTAATGGGTTACACAAATTATCTGTTCGTATCAAGGATAATGCGGGAGTTTGGGGGCCTGTTTTTACGAATGTTATTAATGTTCAGCAAAATCAGACATCCACCATACTAGCCCTTTCTCAGGCTGAATACTTCTGGGATACCGATCCGGGGACAGGAAATGGTACTCCGGTATTGGCGGCTGATGGGAACTTTGACAGTTCTTTTGAGCAACTGACTAAAACAGGAATTGCCTTGCCTGCTAATGGCTTGCATGTATTCAATATTCGTATTAAAGACAATACGGGTGTTTGGGGGCCTGTTTTTAAAAATGTGATTAATGTTGAAACTCCGGCTTCCTCAGGTTGTTGGGAAAGTCTTAGTGCAGGGCGTCAGCATTCGCTTGGAATAAAAGCAGATGGAACATTATGGGCATGGGGTAATAATCAGGTTGGACAACTTGGAGATGGTGCTACTCTTAACAGAAATGTTGCAGTTCAAATCGGAACCGCAACGAACTGGAAAAGTGTTAGTGCTGGCGAGCAGTATACAGTAGCTCTTAAGACAGATGGAACGCTATGGGCATGGGGCAGTAATTTTGATGGCCAGCTTGGAAATGGAACTAAAACTGACAGATATGCTCCAGTTCAGGTAGGAACTGCAAATAATTGGAAAAGTATTAGTGCTGGAAGCTTCCATATTTTAGCTCTTAAAACAGATGGAACACTTTGGGCTTGGGGAAGAAATCAGTATGGACAATTAGGTGACGGTACAAATACTGGAAAATTAGTGCCTACACAAATTGGAACAGCAACAAACTGGCGAAGTGCTGACGCAGGTGCACTGCATTCTCTCGCTATAAAAACGGATGGAACAATTTGGAGTTGGGGCTATAATGGAAGTGGGCAATTAGGCTATGGAAACAGTGCATATACGTATATTCCAACGCAAATCGGAACTACAAATGATTGGAAAACTATAAGTGCCGGAAGTTTCTACTCTACTGCACTTAAAACAAATGGAACGCTATGGACTTGGGGTAGTAATCTTTCTGGAGAGTTAGGAGATGGAACGACTGCTAATAAAAATACTCCAAAACAAATAGGGACGGAAACCAATTGGTTAAATATAAATGCTGGCTCCAGTACTACTTTTGCAACCAAAACAGATGGAACACTTTGGATATGGGGTAGCCCTTTCCATACACAGACTGGTGGTATAGATAATACATTACCTAGACAAGTGAATTCCTCGTCGGATAATATGCAGATGGCTGTGGGCGAATCTCATATTCTTGTAAAAGCGCTTGATGGTTCTTTAAAAGTCTATGGTTCTAATATATATGGTCAATTAGGTAATGGCACGGATGGTCTGAATAATGGTACGGGTACGTTTATTTCCATTGAGTGCCCTTCAAATTGTGCTCCTCAAACACAACTTTTAGCAAACAATATCACCGCTACAACCGCTACTCTTAACTGGACAACATCAACACCAGCTTCTAATGGGTATATGTATCTTACAGCACAAGCCCACTTGTTGGCGGTATTGATGGGAAAACTTATTCTAACAAAGTTGACTTAACGAATTTACTGTCAAATACCACTTATTACTGGTGGGTAGCAACCGATTGTAAAACCAGTCAGGGGAGTTGGATGCCGGGAGGATCTTTTAAAACACTTCCAACAACTGAAACAGGATGTTGGCAAAGTGTAAGTGGAGGATATAGTCATTCAGTAGGAATTAAAAAAGATGGAACATTATGGGCCTGGGGACGTAATGAATACGGGCAACTTGGGATTGGATATGTTGACTCTCAAAGCACCCCAAAACAAATTGGAACTGCAAATAGTTGGAAAAAAGCAAGTGCAGGGCATTATCATAGTGCTGCCATTAAAGCAGATGGAACATTGTGGACATGGGGTGGAAATAATTATGGTCAATTAGGCAGTGGAGTAGGATTTATGCAAGTTACCCCAATGCAAATAGGAGCAGCAACAGACTGGGTAGATGTTGCTTCTGGAGATTCTTACGTTATAGCTTTAAATCAAATGGAACACTTTGGGCATGGGGACGTAATGATTATGGTCAATTAGGAGATGGTACCATGATAGATAAAAATGTACCAATCCAAATTGGATCTGCAAATAATTGGAAAATGGTTGCCCCTGGTATCGAGCATACTCTTGCTATAAAAACAGATGGAACACTATGGGCCTGGGGTAATAATTATTATGGGCAGTTAGGAGATGGAAGTACAACAAAAAGAATGTCTCCTATTCAGGTAGGAACCGCTTCGAACTGGAAAAGTATTGGTGTGGGCAATGCGCATTCACAAGGAATAAAAACAAATGGCACACTATGGACTTGGGGCTTCTCAGGAGCACTAGGAGATGGTACTAATACTGATAGAGTTACTCCAGCTCAAATCGGAACAGCAACAAATTGGCAGAGTGTTGGCGGCGGCTGGTATAATTGTACAGGGCTCAAAACAGATGGTACACTATGGGCCTGGGGACTTAATTTCTATGGAGAGCTGGGAGATGGAACTCAAATCTCTAATAGTACTCCCGTACAAATAGGAACCGCTGCTGATAAACAAAGTATTGCAGTAGGTACTAAACGTATTTTTGCTATCGATACCAATGGATTCTTATCGGGTTGTGGTGACAATTCTTACGGTGGGATAGGAGATGGTACTTATTTTTTCAGGAAAATTTTTGTACCTGTTGCTTGTCCTACAAGCAGTCTAGCCGTTGCAGAAGTTGCAACAAAAGCAGATCAGCTGAAAGTGTATCCGAATCCGGTACAGGATATTTTAACGGTTTCACTTGATCAAAAGATTCTTTTGGTAACGGTTTACAATGCTGCAGGTCAGTTGATCCTTACCAAAGCAATCAATGATACAAAAGGAAAAATTGATTTCACTGCTTTATCATCAGGAGTGTATCTGGTGAAAGTAACTGCAGCGAATGATTTTGCTAAAACAGTAAAAGTGATCAAACGATAAAGATTACATTTTAATATACTATCTAAGATTTATCTTTGACATTTTCAATAGAGCGCCACTTAGCAATAAGTGGCGCTATTTTTAAATATATTACTGAGTATAAATTATGCTTTACTGGCTATTTGATGATCCGTAATAAAAATATACTTTTGCACCCAACAACATACAATCATCATAATGGAATGTTGTTTGAGCTTAAAATTTAAAAACAAAACCTGAAAATTAATTAAATCATAAAAATGGATGAACTACATTATATTGATCTTTATTCATCCACTACAACTCATTGTTTCAACAATGTAAAGACACGAATAAGTATTCAGAATTCTTTTAAAGCCAGAAATTATATCAAACTCATTTGATTCTGAAAGAATGCTCAGAATAACTTATTTTATGGAGGTCAGAAACCATTTAAACGAAGCGGAACCGAAAAGCTAGATGAGTAGGAAAATAAGAAGAAAATTAAAATATGAGGAAAATACTTTTATTATTTGTATTCATTAGTTTACATTCTTTTGCTCAATGTTGGCAAAGTCTTAGCGCAGGAAGTGATCATTCGGTAGGACTCAAATCAGACGGAACATTATGGGCTTGGGGTGGTAATTCTAATGGACAGCTTGGAGATGGAACCATCATTTCAACAAATGTACCTACCCGAATAGGAACAGGCAATAATTGGAAGGAAATTGAGGCAGGAAGTAGATATACAATAGCCCTAAAAACAGATGGTACACTATGGGTTTGGGGATATAATTACAACGGGCAATTGGGGGATGGAACTCTAACTGATAAATGGATCCCAACTCAAGTAGGAACAGCAACGAATTGGAAGAGTATTAGTACCGGTAGCCTTCACACTTTAGCACTCAAAACAGATGGATCGCTTTGGGGCTGGGGAACCAATGTGTATGGAGAAATAGGAGATGGTACAACCATTAATAAGAATGTACCTACTCAAATAGGAACAGAAACAGACTGGCAAAGTATTGCAACAGGGGGACTGCATAGTCTTGCCCTCAAAACAAATGGAACGCTTTGGGCTTGGGGATATAATGCGAAGGGGCAATTAGGGGAAGGATCTACAGGAACAAAACTTAGCCCAATCCAAGTCGGAATAGGGACTAATTGGAAAATTATCAAGGCTGGAAACTCTCATTCTTTAGGAATTAAAACAGATGGAACGCTTTGGGCTTGGGGCGAGAATAGCCAATCACAATTAGGGGATGGTACTGCCGTTAATAGAATTACGCCAAAACAGATCGGAACAGAAACGAATTGGCTTAATGTAGCTACTAGAGGATTATTTACATTGGCGAATAAAACAGACGGTACTCTTTGGTCATGGGGTGACAATACCTCGGGGCAGCTGGGTAACGGGACAAGTGGAACAACCAATGTTGCATTACCTGTACAAGTAGGATCCTCTTCAGACAATATGTCTATTTCTACCGGATTTAATCATGTTCTTATTAAACCATGGATGGCTTATTAAAAGTTGGTGGACGAAATGATGTTGGGCAGTTAGGGGATGGTACACATGATCAAAAAAATACACTTACCGCAGTTGTTTGTCCTTCAAGTTGTCCTCCTCCGATGCAGCTTTCAGCAAACAATATTACTTCGGGAACAGCTACTCTTAATTGGGCAAGTCCAACACCAGTACCCGCCGGGGGATATCTATATTTCTATAGTACTTATCCGTTTGTGGGTGGGTTGTCTGGAACAACTCTTTCCGCATCAGCTAATTTGACAAACTTATTATCTAACACCCCTTATTATTGGTGGGTAGCTGCTCATTGTGGCTCCAGCCAGGGGAATTGGATATCAGGAGGCTCCTTCACCACACTCCCTCCAACTACAATAGGCTGTTGGGAAAGTGTAAGCACAGGGATGTATCACTCAGTAGGACTCAAAACAGACGGCTCATTATGGGCTTGGGGATATAATTATGATGGCCAATTGGGAGATGGAACTACAATTTCAAAAAATATCCCGATACGAATAGGAACCGATAATAATTGGCTGAAAATAGCAGCCGGTTCTTTACATTCACTGGGACTCAAAACAGATGGAACACTCTGGAGCTGGGGATATAATTCAAATGGAGAACTAGGTGATGGAACGACAACCAATAAAATGACTCCAGCCCAAATCGGGACAGATACAGACTGGGTAAGTATTGCTGCTGGGGATTTTTACACAGTTGCTTTAAAATCAAATGGAACGCTTTGGGCGTGGGGGCTTAATGCTCATGGGCAATTAGGAGACGGAACAAATATTGGCAAAACTGTACCTGTACAAATCGGAACAGCAAATAATTGGAAAACGATCACACCCGCTTCAAGACATACTCTTGCTATTAAAACAGATGGAACGCTTTGGACATGGGGTTATAATGTATATGGGCAACTAGGTGATGGAAGTACAAGTAATAAAAATACACCTACGCAAATAGGAACGGGTACGAATTGGGAAAATGTTGCGGGAGGATTTCATCATTCGATAGGTCTCAAAACAGATGGAACGCTTTGGGCCTGGGGTGATAATTCCAGTGGACAACTGGGTGACGGAACTCAAACGGGTAAATTGATTCCAACACAGATTGGGACAGCAACAGATTGGAAGAGTATCAGTGCAGATAAATTTAGCTCTTCTGGAGGAATAAAAACGAATGGCACTTTTTGGGGCTGGGGAAATAATCGTAATGGCCAATTAGGAGATGGTACAAATGACGACAGATTTGTTCCTACTCAAATTGGAACAGCTACCGATACCAAAAGTATTTCCATAAATATGTATAATAGATTTGTGATCAACAACAATGGATTTTTATCAAGTTGTGGTAGTAATGACAGAGGACAACTAGGAGATGGTACTAATATTCCAAAAATAATTTTTACACCCGTTTCTTGTCCTGTAAGTACTTTAGCGGTTGCCGAAGTCTCAACAAAGCTGGATCAGCTGAAAGTGTATCCAAATCCGGTACAGGATATTTTAACGGTTTCACTTGACCAAAAGATTTTTATGGTAACGGTTTATAATACTGTTGGACAGGTGATCCTTACAAAAGCTATTAATGATACTAAAGGAACAATTGATCTCTCTGTTTTAACAGCCGGAGTATATCTGGTGAAAGTAAGTGCAGCGAATGATTTTGCTAAAACAGTAAAAGTGATCAAACGATAAACAGTAAAAATTTATTTGAATACTAAGATTTCTTTACATTTTGAAATCTTTCAATAGAGCGCCACTTAGCAGTAAGTGGCGCTCTTATTTAATGTATACTTGACTCTATTTGAAAAGAGATAATCATATTAATTCTTCATCAACTATTTGATGATCCATAATAAAAATATATTTTTGCAGTCAATAACATATAATCATTACATTGATTTGTTATTTTCTATGAAAAACTAAAAACAAAACCTGAAAACTAATTAAACCATGAAAATGAGTAAAACTACACTGTGTTTATTTCTGCCGATACATCCCAAGTTATTGTTTTCGGTAATTTAAATAACATACATCCTCAAGATTTCTTTAGAGTTTAATCGTATTTTATCAATAGGACTAATTGGAATTTTTTAAATCAAATGAAAAAATATCCGAATAGAACTGTATTTCACTATTGATTTGATACATGAAAAATATTTATAACCTGTGCTCGAGGATGTCAACCCCAACGTATTTAATTTAATATTATACCAATCAATTTTACACTATTATGACAAAAAAACTACTAATCATGGCCTTTACAGGCTTATCAAGTACTATGGCTTTTGCAGCTGATCTTTATGTTCGAAACGGCGGAACTGGTGGAGCATTTTCTACTATAAGTGCAGCTATTACTGCAGCTTCTGATGGAGATCGTATTATTATTCAACCTAAAGTAAATGGAGATCCGTATGTAGAAAACTTGATCATCAACAAGTCATTGACCTTGGTTTCCGAAACCAATTATAGCAAATATATTGTTCAGGGGAATGTTACAATCAATCCGGCAGCGGGAAGAATAGTGACTATAAGTAATTTGAGTACCTGGTTTTCCGGCAGCTATAGCGTAGAGGCAAACGGGGCAACCACTGGAGGAAGAACGACTATTAATCTTTTGAACTGTAATCTCGGTTATGTTCTGACCAATACTGCCAATACTACTACCAACATTTCCGGATGTATAGCTACCGGATCTATTATTTTCTCTCACGGAAGGGCTACTGCTAATAAAGCTCAGTATATGAGTGTCCATTCTCTTGTGCCAGATACTTCCATGGCTACATCTAATGTGGAAGTATATGGTAATATAGTTAGTGATGTATTGTCATACACACAAACGAGTTACAATTTTAGATTCTATAATAATTTTTGTGCCCATGTAGCTATTCAAGCTATTAAAACGGATAGTTTCAACGAAATTATTAATAATACCGTTTATAATCCAACCCCTAGTGATGTTGCTCCATTTTACATAAGTTCAAATAATAATGGAAATGCAGGAACTGTTCTTATTATGAACAATGCCGCTTCTTTTGCAGTAGGCCAAACCAATGCCTGTATTCAAAATCAAAGCAATAATGCGAATGTAATAGCTACTTACAATGTATTTACCAATGCGTTTGTTACCCAGGGTAATGTCACCCAAAACAACAATTCAGGTACCGTGAATATGAATTTCAACAATACAACTTATACATTGACGGGGATGAATGAAAATGCAGGAGATCCTGATGTAAAATACACCGATTTAGACTTAACCCGAAACGATGCCGGGCACTATGGTGGTTCTAACAGCTGGGCAAATTACTGGCCAGCCAATGTAGGCAATAGACCTCAGGTAAACTATCTGGTAACTCCAAGAACAATCAGCAGTGGTACGTTAAGCATCAGCGGATCTGGTTTTTCTAAATAATTTATAATCATACATATACAATGAATAAATATATCTATAGTATAATCGCTTTGTTTATGGCAACATGGTGCTGGGCACAGTTGTACGTAAGCCAGGCAGAATATTTCTGGGATAATGATCCGGGAGCCGGAAACGGTACCGCTGTTTTGGCTTCCGATGGGAGTTTCAACAGTGCTTTTGAACAGCTTACGAAAACAGGGGTTGCCACACCAGGCAATGGCTTACACAAGCTTTCTGTTCGTATCAAAGATAACACAGGAACTTGGGGGCCTGTTTTTACAAATGTTATTAATGTTCAGCAAAACACACCATCCAATATCATCTATATTTCTCAGGCAGAGTATTTCTGGGATACCGATCCGGGAGCCGGAAACGGTACAGCAGTATTAGCAGCAGATGGAAATTTCGACAGTACGTATGAGCAGCTTACTAAAACCGGAATTGCTTTACCATCTACTGGTTTACATGTTTTTAATATTCGTATTAAAGACAATACCGGAGATTGGGGGCCTGCTTTTAAAAATGTTATTAATGTAGAGACTCCAATACCTACAGGCTGCTGGCAAAGTTTGAGTGCAGGAGGTGAACATTCTGTAGGAATAAAAAGCGATGGAACACTATGGGCTTGGGGTAGTAATCAGTATGGACAATTGGGAGATGGAACTTCAATTTCAACAAATGTTCCCGTTCAAATAGGAACTGCCAATAATTGGCTGAAAGTAGCTGCTGGAGGTTCTTATACCTTAGCGATCAAAGCAGATGGAACTTTATGGGCATGGGGTAAAAATGAGTATAGCCAATTAGGGGATGGAACTAAAATGAATAGATTTACTCCAACTCAAATAGGGACAGGAACAAACTGGCAAAGTATTAGTGCTGGAGTGTATTCTTCAATTGCGATCAAAACAGATGGCACCCTGTGGGGCTGGGGACAGAATTATTACGGGCAATTGGGAGATGGCACCATCTCAAATAAAACTGTACCTACACAAATAGGAACAGCAACGAATTGGCAAAGCGTACAAACAGGTTTATCACATACTCTTGCCATTAAAACAAATGGCACGCTTTGGGGATGGGGATATAATACTACTGGCCAGCTGGGTGATGGAACTACAATTGGCAAATATATACCCACACAAATTGGTGCAGATACGAATTGGCAAAGTATAGATGTTGGGAGTATGCACTCTGTAGCACTTAAAACAGACGGTACCCTTTGGGCATGGGGTTATAATGATTCTGGACAGGTAGGTGATGGCACCAATGTTTATAAAGATACTCCTACACAAATCGGAACCGCGTCCAACTGGCAAAATATATCTGCTGGAGGTAATTTTACTTTTGCAAATAAAACAGATGGTACTCTTTGGAGTTGGGGATCAGCTGCATATGGAGTCTTAGGACAAAGTTCAGGATCTAAATCACCTGCACAAGTAGGTTCTTTATCAGCAAGTAAATTGATTGCTGCAGGAACTTTCCATATTCTTGAGACAAATACAAGTGGTGCTTTGAGAGTTTGTGGGCGAAATGCTTCGGGAGAATTAGGAGACGGAACAATTGCTCATAAAAGTACCTTTACTTCTATTGAGTGTCCTTCAAACTGTGCTCCTCCAACACAATTTTCAACAACCAACATTACTTCTTCAGCGGCTACTATTAACTGGGTAGGATCAACGCCAGCTCCCAATGGAGGGTATTTGTATTTTTATAGTACGAATCCAATTGTTGGCGGTATAGATGGATCCACTACTTCTTCTTCGACGGCCAATTTATCTAATTTATTACCTAATACCACTTATTATTGGTGGGTGGCATCTCATTGCGGATCCAATAAAGGGAGTTGGGTATCCGGAGGATCCTTTACCACACTTCCTGCAACCTCTACAGGATGCTGG
The DNA here is from genome assembly GCF_030409875.1 of Chryseobacterium tructae. NCBI lineage: Bacteria > Pseudomonadati > Bacteroidota > Flavobacteriia > Flavobacteriales > Weeksellaceae > Chryseobacterium > Chryseobacterium tructae. The sequence continues at coordinate 1,800,997 of NZ_JAUFQR010000001.1, forward strand.
AAAACAGTGATAGCAGGAGATATTCATTCAGTAGGGATCAAGACAGATGGAACATTATGGACTTGGGGAGGTAACAATTCTGGACAACTAGGAGATGGAACCAGAACCGATAGAGCTACTCCAAACCAAATTGGTGCAGACAAAGACTGGGCAATTATTGGTAGTGGAGAAAACACAACATTCGCCATAAAATCAAACGGAACTCTTTGGGCTTGGGGAACAAATTCAGAGGGGCAATTTGGTGATGGTACTAAAATTAGTAAAATTGTTCCAACACAGGTAGGAACAGCAACAGACTGGGTGAGTGTTACAGGTGGTTTTGTTCATACAGTAGCTTTAAAGTCTAACGGTACCCTTTGGGCTTGGGGGAATAATAGTGATGGCCAGCTGGGAGATGGAACTACCGTTCCAAAAATAATACCAACACAAGTTGGAACAGACAATAACTGGCAGAGTGTTGTCACTGGGCAGTATCATAATATTGCAATCAAACAGATGGAACATTGTGGACTTGGGGACTTAATGATAAAAGCCAGCTGGGAGATGGAACTATAACAAATAGAAATACTCCGGTACAAATAGGTACTGCAACCGATTGGAAAAGTGCTGGCGGAGGATGGCGTCATACTGTTGCATTAAAAACAAATGGAACATTATGGGCATGGGGACTGAATGATAGTGGACAATTGGGAGATGGAACTACTACCAGTAGAAACACTCCAATCCAAATAGGAACGGCTACTGATTGGAGAACTGTTACTGCAGACAGATCCGAATCCTCAGCGGGAATTAAAACAAATGGTACCTTCTGGGCATGGGGTGGTAATTATTATGGACAATTAGGAGATGGAACTAAAGTTGATAAATGGAGCCCAACTCAAATAGGAACAGCTACTGACAGAAAGATCATTTCAGCAAAGAGACTTAATCGACTTATTTTAAGTAATGATGGGCTTTTATCAGCCTGTGGCGCCAATTTCTTTGGCCAGCTAGGAGATGGTACATTGATTGACAGAAAGATTTTTATACCTGTTGCTTGTCCTCCATCTTGTAACCCTCCAGGCCAATTGCAGTCTTCTAATATCACATCTACAACAGCTACCCTTAGCTGGACGGATGCAGATCCTATTCCTAGTGGCGGCTATTCATACCTTTATAGTACCAACCCAGTTGTTGGGGGAATAGGGGGAAATACATCTAATACGACAGCCAATCTGACCAATTTAATGCCTAATACCACTTACTATTGGTGGGTGTCATCTAGTTGTGGATACAGCCAGACTAATTGGATACAGGGTGGTTCCTTTACTACACTTCCTACTAATGAAACAGGTTGTTGGGAAAATGTAGTTACCGGTGGTTATCATTCAGTAGGAATCAAACAGACGGAACGTTATGGGCATGGGGAAATAATAATTATGGCCAGCTCGGAGATGGAACTAATGTTAATAAAAATACTCCAACCCAAATTGGAATCTCAAAGGACTGGGTGAAAATATGGGCTGGAAACTATTATTCCGTAGCAATTAAAGCAGATGGAACGCTATGGACATGGGGAGATAACTACTATGGTCAATTAGGCGATGGAACGAATGCTAATAAAAACACTCCAACACAAGTAGGAACAGCTGCAGATTGGGTAAATATTGCTGCTGGAGATGATTATGTACTTGCCATAAGATCAAATGGTACCCTTTGGTCATGGGGCTATAACTATTATGGTCAATTAGGTGATGGCACCTTTATAAAGAAAGATACACCCATCCAAATCGGAACAGAAAATGATTGGCAAATTGTTGCTAGTGGTTCATCTCATTCCCTTGCTATTAAAACAAATGGAACATTATGGAGCTGGGGGAAAAATAATGAAGGAGAATTGGGAGACGGAACTAAAATCAATAAAAAGGTACCTATTCAAATAGGCACCGATACGAATTGGAAAAATATTGAGGGTGGTCTTAGCCATACGGTAGCTGTAAAAACAGATGGCACTTTTTGGGCTTGGGGTAATAATACCTTCGGACAATTAGGAGATGGTACTGCAATTTCGAAAATTACCCCAATACAAATTGGAACGGCAACAGATTGGAAGAGTATTAAAGCTAACCGTTACCATTCTTCAGTAGGAATCAAAACAAATGGAACACTCTGGGCTTGGGGTAATAACCAGAATGGGCAATTAGGTGATGGAACGAAAATGGATAGATGGGATCCAACCCAAATAGGAACAGCTACCAATAGAAAAAGCGTTTCAGCCAATATGAATAACAGGCTTGTAATAGATAATAATGGATTTTTATCAGGCTGTGGCTTTAATAACTATGGACAGCTAGGAGATGGTACAAATATTCAAAAACCGATTTTTGTACCTGTTGCCTGCCCTACAAGTAGTTTAGCTGTTGCAGAAATTTCAGAAAAAACAGAAGATAAGCTGAAAGTCTATCCAAATCCGGTACAGGATATCCTGACGATCTCATATGATCAGAAGATTCTTTCAGTAACCATTTACAATGCAGCAGGACAGCTAATTCTTACAAAAGCGATTAATGATACTAAAGGAACCATTGATGCTTCCGGATTTGTATCAGGAGTGTATTTAGTTAAGATAAATGCTGTGAATGAATTTGTTAAAACAGTAAAAGTGATCAAACGATAAACAAGATATCTTAATATATCAGCTAAGATTTATTAAGTTTGAAAACTTTTAAAATAGCGTCACTTATTTTTAAGTGGCGCTATTTTTTATAGAATATAATACCCGTATAAATTGTATATTTATTTTTTTAAATCATGAAGAAAATACTATTTATCGGCTTCTTAGTATTCAGTTTTTACGCTCTAAAAGCACAAACCATAGAATCTGGAAGCCACAGTACAACAGGCTATATCAAATCAGATGGAACCATTGAAAACAGCAGCCATTCCACAGTGGGATATATCAAGTCTGACGGAACAATTGAGAATAAAAGCCATTCAACAATCGGCTATATCAAAAGCGATGGAACCATAGAAAACAAGAATCATTCTACAGTAGGGTACGTTAAAAAAGACGGCACCATAGAAAACAGCAGTCATTCAACCATTGGATATATCAAAGATAATGGCACTGTAGAAAACAGTAGCCACAGTACTATTGGATATGCTAATGGTATCAAAAAAGAATGGGCAGCCGTAGTGTATTTCTTTTTTAAACTGAATTAATCATTACTACTTTCGAAGAAAAATCCTTAATTGATCGATTGCTTTTTTAATACCTGTTTTGTTATGATTAGTTTGAAATAAGATATTCAAAAGAGAGTAATTTTAGAAAACGGAAGATGAGATAATGTATCAGCTATGATTGACTTCATAGTGCTTATTCTACATTTCATCCCTTTCATTCTAAACTCGGTCTTTAATTTGATTTTATAATACCAACAATTCGTATTTTTACAATAAATGATGTAGAATATGAAATATCTGATCGTAGAAGATGAACATTTTGCGTACTTAGAACTACAACGTATGATGGGACGGCTCTGTCCAAATTATACGCTGGTTACCAGAACAGAATCTGTAACAGATACTGTTCATTTTCTCAAAAATAATCAGGTAGATCTTATTCTGATGGACATTCGTCTAGCCGATGGAAACTGCTTTGAAATCTTTGAACAGCTTGAAGTCTTAGTACCTATTATTTTTACTACCGCTTATGATGAGTATGCTATCAGGGCTTTCAAATTAAATAGCATCGATTATCTGTTGAAGCCTGTTGAAGAAGAAGATCTATTAACAGCTCTGAAAAAACTAGAACAGCAGAACAAGGAAAAAGAAAGAAAAATTGATTATAAAAAAATAGAAGAAGCATTGTTGGGGCATCACAAAAAAAATCGTTTTCTTATTCAGCTTGGTGATACCTATACTCATATAGACATTCATGATATTGCTTTTTTTTATAGTGAGGAAAAAGTCGTGTTTCTGCATACATTTTCCGACAGGAAGTTTGTGATTGATTATACCTTAAACCAACTTGAAGGCGAATTAGACAAAAAATCATTTTTCCGGGTTTCACGGAATTGTTTTGCCAATATTATGTCTATTAAAAAGGTTTCCAAATACTTCAACAGCCGATTAAAACTTACATTCCAGCCGGATTGTCCACATGAAATTTTAGTCAGCCGTGAGCGAGTGCCGGATTTTCTTAAATGGCTAGACGGACAGAACTGAATATCATGAAAAAAATAGATAAAAAACATAGTATTGCCTTTGTGCTTATCGTAACAACATTGCTTGTGTTTTTCTACTATGTTTTTCAGATACTAACCGGAAAAGAAAGAAATTTTTCAGATTTTTTTGTCATCAATTTACTCCCCTTCGTATGTATAGCATTTATTGATTTTCTTATTATTAATAGTATTTATAAATATTTAAAAACAAGAAATATATATCTGCATGTTGCCCTGGATCTGTTTATTTCCTCCTTATTTTCTGTATTCATAATTTTTCTGGTTAATCTTTTACTTTTAGGCGGATCCGCATTGAAGAGCAGTCCGGAAATTATTAAATCAGGAATTTTTATTATTCTTTGGAATAGCGTTGTTGTATTGCTCATTGAAATTTTCTTTTATAATCAACAACAAATTGATGCTGAAAACAAAATAGCCATCATGGAAAAAGAAAGGATACAATATCAATATGATACCCTGAAAGCACAGATCAATCCCCATTTTTTATTCAACAGCCTGAATGTTTTGTCTTCTTTAGCATACGAAGATGCAGAGAAAGCGAATCTGTTTGCTAAAAAAATGTCAGGGGTTTATCGTTATTTATTATTGACAAATGAAAGACCGCTGGTTACTCTTCAGGAAGAACTCACCTTTCTAGATTCATATATATTTTTGGAACAGATCCGATTTGGAGACAATTTGCGTGTGGAGGTTAGTAATAAAGCAGAACTGCATCGGAAAGTAATTCCTGTAAGTCTGCAATTGCTGGTGGAGAATGCTGTAAAGCATAACGTTACAACTTTGATAAACCTTTAACGGTTCATATTGAAATATCAGATGATGGAATTACCGTATCCAATAATCTTCAGCTGAGAAGTACCGCCGATCATGGTGGGGTAGGACTGAAAAACCTGCAAAAACAATATGCCTTGTACAACAGAACCATTGAAATCATACAAACGGATACAATGTTCATCGTAAAACTTATCTTTTTGGATTAAATCTGCTTTTAGCTATAAGCAAGTACCTGTGTGTACATTTTTTTTGTAAAATTTTGATTCATAGAATAACAAACTTCGTCACGTTGATACTGAAGTTCATCGGAAAAGACTTCATATAAGTATTTCCTATCTGCAACTTTGCCTCACAATAATTTCAGTTTATTCATCAAAATTTTTTCACAATGAAAAAGCAAGTGATTTTATCAATTTTTGCTACAGGAACACTTCTTATGGGCACCGTTTCAGTAAAAGCCCAGAAAAAAATGTCTTTAGGACTTAAAGGTGGTGTCAATTCTACCTTCTATAAGTATGATTCAGAGAGTCCGTATTCAAAAAGTTCGCCGGAATTGGGTGGCTCTGCCGGAGGGTTTATAAAGTATGATTTCGGCAGTTGGTTTGCGATTCAGTCTGATCTGATGTTACATTACCGGAATTCTGAAATGGAAAATAAGTTCACCGGAGAGAAATCCAAATTAGAATCCTATGATCTGGAACTGCCTGTGTATGGCATTTTTCAATATAAATTAGGAACAGGTAAATTCTTTTTCGGAATTGGACCTTACATGGGATATGGAATAAGTGCTAAAATGGGTGATAGAGATATGTATAGTAAGGATACAGAAGGCAAATCACCATTGAAACACCTTAATTATGGCGCTGCTGCCATGTGTGGTTATGATTTTGGACACTTTCAGATCAGTGCTTCCTATGTATCACAATACGGAATAGGATCCATGAGCAATATTTCAGCTTTAAAGCGTCAGGCTTTCGGATTAGAGATTGGATACAGTTTATAAGATACAGATTCCTTTATGTTTGTAGGAAATCAAGGCGTATACCTTGATTTCCTACGTTACATTAAGCTGCAAGACAGCCAGAAATTTCCATGTAATACTTTTTTAATAAAACCATTTAATACAATGAAGAAAATCATCCTATCGTTGATCGCAATCCTATTGTTTTCAACTTCAATTTTTGCACAGAATATTCAGCTAAAAAGACCCCAGGAACCTCTGGAACCCTATCCTTATTATTCAGAAGATATTACTTTTAAAAATAAACAGGCTGAAATACATCTGGCGGGAACTTTAACACTTCCCAGCAAGGAAGGCGTCTTTCCTGCAGTTATTTTGATCAGTGGAAGTGGTCCTCAGAATAGGAACGAAGAACTGGCAGGACATAAACCTTTTCTTGTATTGTCCGATTATCTTACCAAAAAAGGATTTGCCGTTTTGCGTTATGATGACAGGGGAACCGCTTTGTCTCAAGGAGATTTCAAAAACGCAACCTCTGTAGATTTAGCAACTGATGTAGAAAGCGCTGTTGCATATTTAAAAACAAGAAAAGAAATTGATCCCAAAAAAATCGGTTTGATAGGGCATAGTGAAGGTGGTTTACTAGCTCCGTTAGTGGCAGTAAAATCAAAAGATATTGCGTGTATTGTAATGCTTGGCGGTCCAGGGATTCCCGGAGACAAAATACTTTTAATCCAACAGCGGCTGATTGCAGAAGCCTCAGGAACTAGTGAAGAAGAAATAAAATGGACGGAGAGTATCAACAGAAGAATATTTGATATTGTTAAAAAGTCCTCTGATACTGAAACGTTAAAAAAAGATCTCAGAAGCAGTTTAGAAAAAAAGCTAAGTGAAAGCCCAAATCTGAAAAGCCCGAATCGTATATCTGATGACGCATTTATCAACGTACAGATTGATACTTATGCTACTCCCTGGATGCAGTATTTTATCAAATATAACCCTGCTTCTACACTAGAAAAAGTAAAAATTCCGGTTTTAGCCCTTAATGGTGAAACGGATCTGCAGATCACGTCAAAGGAGAATTTAAAAGCTATAAAGAAAGCATTAAGAAAGGCTAGAAACAAAAATGTAAGAATAAAAGAATTACCGGGACTCAACCATTTGTTCCAGGAATCTGATACAGGAGCTCCTCAGGAATATCAGCGTATTGAACAAACCTATTCACCTATTGTTTTGAAAGAAGTATCGGATTGGTTACATTTACAGATACAGTAGAGAATAAAATAAAACACCAAAAATAAAGATATGAACGAAAATAAGATAGACTTAGGCTTTTTTCCGACACCATTTCAAAAGCTGGAAAACTTGTCAAAGATATATCCTGACTATAATATTTACATAAAGAGAGATGATAATACCGGATTAGCTTCAGGTGGAAACAAAACCAGGAAGTTAGAGTTTTTAATACAACAGGCATTGGAAGAAGGTTGTGATACTGTGATCACAGCGGGAGCACAACAATCCAATCATTGCAGACAGACCGCAGCAGCGTGTGCTAAAATGGGTTGCAATGCCATCTTCTTTTAGGAGGAGAAAAGCCTGATACGTATGATGGAAACCTGCTGTTGTCTTCATTATTTGGAGCTACAATACATTTTACAAGAGAAAACAGAAAGGGCGAAGACAAAGAGCTTTTAAAAGAAAAGCTGGAAAGCAAGGGAAACAAATGTTTCATCATTCCATATGGTGGCTCAAACTCCACGGGAGCATTAGGATTTGTACATGCTGTGAAGGAACTGAAACAGCAACTTGCCGAAAAAGAACTGACCATAGATTATATCTTTTTTGCTTCAAGTTCTGGGGGGATGCAAGCTGGCCTCACTGCCGGGAAAGCACTCTATGATCTGAATGCAGAGCTGATTCCCATCAGTATAGATAAAGATGAAACGAATGGCGCCTCCTTAGAAGAAGTTGTTTTTGGAATTGTTAATGAATTAATACCAAAACTTAAAATCAATAAAAAAATCGAATCGTCAGAGATTATACTCAATAGAGATTATGATACTACAGGATATGGTATCCTGACGTCTAATGAAAGATACGCCATTGATGAACTGGCTAAAAATGAAGGAATTATTTTAGATCCCGTTTACACAGGAAGGGCATTCTACGGAATGCTGGATTTTTTGAAAAATAAAAAGCTACCCATCCATTCTAATATTTTATTCTGGCATACCGGAGGCTTGCCCGCTGTTTTTAAATTTGCTAAAGAGCTGACTTAAATGTAGAAGAAAAAAAAGAATATGATCAACATGGAAATAACGTTAAAAGAAATAACAGCTGACAACTTTTATGAGGTATGCCTGCTAACAACCAATGAAAATGGGATACCCACCATTGATGAAGAATTTATTTGTTGTAATACCATGTCTCTTGCCGAATCTAAATATTATCCGCTATGGAATCCCCAGGCTATATACAATGACCAGACCTTGATAGGTTTTATTCTATCCGGATCCTATTTAAAGGATAATGGAAATTTTTGGATTCTGAGATATATGATAGATCATCAATATCAGGGTAACGGCTTTGGAAAAAAAGGATTAACCACTTTTATTGAAGAGGTAAAAAGAAGTAACAATATAGAACGGATTTACCTTGGTCTTGATCCGGACAATATCCGTGCAATATCTCTTTATACCTCTATAGGCTTCGAATTTACAGGAGAACGGAAAGATGGTGAAGATGTATATATCCTGGAACTTATCAAAAGTGTCTCATGAAGTATAACCAAATGATTCATAACAATGAATAAAGAAATTCATGAACTCCTTTATTACTATCATGAAGAAGGAGAAGAAGGATATGATTTACATGAAGTACAGCTCCTTGAAAAAATAGATATTGATAGGGTTGAAAAATTAAAACAACTGCTTCATCATGAGGATCAATATATTGCTTATCAGGCTATGCTTATTGTATTGGCCTGGGCAATACCGGAAGGGTTTGAATTACTGGATCGGTTTATTACTGAAAAATGGGCGGAAAAAGAAAATTTTGAACCCCACAGACTCTACCATGAAGATAACGTTTATGATGTCATTACCCATGCATTATCTATTTCTACATTCAATGGGAAAAATGAACATGAATTATATCCTTATATCAAGCATTTTTTAGATTTATATGGCAAGAAGTTCTTTGAATCTAACCTAAAGGATTTTCTGTTGAAGAAAAATTGTAAACCACTTGTAAAGGAAATAGAAATGGGCATGCAAAATGCCTTAGAGCATACAAGATATTACCAGGCCAGTCAGCTATTTCCGGTGCTTGTTCATTATGATAAACAGATATTCAGTAAATACATTGATACTTTTAATTCTTTAATAAATCAAGATCAAAGGATTGCCTATAATATAGAAGAAGCAGGGAAAATTTGAGTTGATATCCTTGTCAAGGTTTTAAACCTTGACAAGGATTTTCAATTACTTGTTTGAAATAAAATCCCGCTGCTCTGCTGTACAAAATCCCCGACTTTGAGCTTAAGCAATAACTTTTTTACTTATTTGAAATAAAATCTCTAAGCATCAAGTCTGTAAATAAATTCCTCAATCTCTGTTTGTCTGGCATTAGCAAAACCTTTATCAGTACCAATTCTTACAAATCCACAATTTTCCAGAACCTTTTGTGAGCCAAGATTGTCAAAGGCAACACGTCCAAAAATAGGTCTGGAGGTTTCAAGAGTAAGAAAAGCTTTCAGTGCTTTTGTAGCAACACCCTTTCCCCAGAAATTTCTATCGATCCAATAGGTGATTTCTGTATCGCCTTCCATGATGAACTTGGCGATGCTTCCTGCAATAACAGCATCAACGATAATAGTCTGATTATTGATGGTTGGGTCATTCAGCAGCCTGGTATACTTGGCCAGATAAGCTTCTTTATTGGTGGATTCCTGTGAAGTAAATGCCGCAAGGTGCCTGCCTTCATCATCAAGCTGAAATTGAAAAAGGGTATCTAAATCAGCAATGGTTGTAGGTCTGAGCTCTATTTTATATTTATGATCTTCCATTTTGAATGATTGGTTATTTGATCTTCAAATATAAAACTTGTTTACACAGGACTTTATTATAAGCAAAATAAAAATTTCTTAAATCCTTAAGAATCTGTAATACAGGCTGTATGATGAAAAATCGGTAACCAGAATTTTTTCCCGCTAATAATATTCAAATGCTCTTTCCGTTTTTTGTTGTACCGCTCCTTGGTCATCTGTTAATTCTTCATAAACAGCATTTGATTTCGCATCCAGTTTTACATTTTTAGAAGTAAACCTAGATTTTTTGTGATTGGCAATATCTTCAAGAAGTGTTTCGTGTCTTACGCCATTAGTATAGGTGTAAAAAATGGTGTTATTAATTGGAGATTCATAAAAGGTTCCTGTTTCTCCCGTTTTTATAAGACGGTTATTTTTGTCAAAATAAAACAGCTTATTAAGCGACATCTTATGATCAACAGTATTTGAAATTCTTCGATACACAGAATCGGATACTTTTTCAAAATAGCCGTTACTTTCTACCTTCTTATTTTCAGGATTAATGGCTTCGAAATAGCGTTTAGTCTTATCTTTTGAATTATAGGTAATAATTCTATCCAGAAGTCTTTCATTAGGAGATTCGCTTTGGATTGTATTATAGTATTCTATTTTTGTCAGAAACCCTTCCTTATCAAAATAAGAAATACTTTTATTCTTATTCTGGGGTGAAAATGTGATGACCTCTGTAACCTTTTTGGGATATCCTGAATAGTTAGAAAACTGTAAATCATTAATAACCGATTTCTCCTGACAGCTTACAAACGTACATAATATTATAAACAGGTAGCTAAGTGTTGTTTTCATAGTATAAGATTACAGTGCTCTAAAGTTTTCACTATCATTCAAATATAAGCAACCTTGTTTAATATTAATAAATAGATTAAGATTTTGTTCTTTTCAGAATATTTTTCAAATGTTTTTTTAGGTTGTTTGACATAAGAACTCCGAAGTCGGGAGACTTCGTAGAGCAAGAAAGATCTATTCTTAGATGAGTATTAAAAAATACTTATCTTACAAAATAAAAAGCATGAGTTCAGTTTTTTTTGATTATAAGTTAGAACATAATGTCATATTTGAAGTTACAGCAATAAAAGATTATGATATATATAATTTGAAAAAAAACTTCATGGGAACTATCTACATTAATCATCCTGAGAGAAGAATAGTTCTTGAAACTGGGATTTTAGATTATATTCATCAGTTTGATTCTATGTTTTCCTATATTGATAAAGGAAATAATGAAACTTTTACAGTATCATGTGATTTTTACAGTAATAGCCTAGATTACTTTTATAATGAGGATACTAATGAATTGATAATTTCTGAGAGTAATATTGGATTATTTAAAATAAGCTGTAACTATAGTGACTTTAAACAGAGTTATAAAAAATTTAGGAAGACAACATTAGGCAAACTGATTCTTTTATTTCCTCAATTAAAAGAGAATACTACTTTCAAAAAGTATTTTATTAATTATTAAAAATAGATCAACAGAGCAAATTATCAAAACTTTTACAACAATGAAGGGTTTATTTTTACCTCTATTTTCGTGCGCAAAGTCTCCCGATTTTGAGCTTAAACAATAACTTTTTTACTTATTTAAAATAAAAACTCAGAAGTCAGGAGCAGGAGCCTTCGGAGAGCTTTGCTTTTTCGTAGAGAGAATCTGAGTTGATATCCTTGACAAGGATTTTCAATTACTTGTTTGAAATAAAATCTCCAAAGTCGTTTGACTTCGGAGAATGGACAAAATTGATATGAATATCTTTTAAAAAATTTGTTGGTACAGGCTTACAGATCTATAAATGATCTGTTATTTTTGTTTCAATAAGAAGTTATCCATGTAAACAGCCTGATGAACACCATTTAGCAAAACCTTCAGCCCTAGACGGGTATCTTTTTTTATAGCAATATTGAATGTTTTTTTATCTCCTGTTATTTTGGATGGTTTAGCGATTGAAACATATGATTTTGCGTCGGAAGTATTGCCTACTGAGAAAATTTCCAGGGTAGTTTCTCCTCCGTTATCTGAAATGTCAAGGGTAAGAGTATAGTTTCCTGCTTTAATTTCTGGAGTCACTAAATACATATTTTCTCCCGGGCTGTTCATAGAATAAAATATAATTTTTTTGTCACTTGCATACAGCATTGCCTTTCCACCCTGAGCAGTCCAGCACTTATCAATATCTTTCCAGGTATCAAAATTTTCTACAATAGTAGATACGGGTTTACATTGTGCTTTTGCAGTTAAGAGCCCTCCCATAGTTATTAGCCCAGCTAATACGATTCTTCTCATATGTTATTTTTATTTATTTTATGTAAAAATAAGAAAAAAAAGATTACGTTGGAAACATTCAGAACAATGGAATAGAAGCGAATTTTATAAATAAAAGGGGAAAGGAAGAGAAATATTGAAAGTGTTTTTTTGTTATAGGGCTATAGAGTCCTTGTTTTGAGGTTCTTGAATTCAGTGTGAAATCTGTAATAAACTCTCCATTCAATCCAATAGATGATACCCAATATTGCCTAGTTTTCACGTAAAGGTATTTTGGGGAGACATCCTTGTCAAGGTTTTATACCTTGACAAGGATCTGATGGGTGCATCACAAAGACGCTAATATTGTTTTCTAGTGGCCACAATTCACAAATAAAAGAGGCTCATGAATCTGTGGTATAAATTTTTTTAAATCTATGGTATGGTTGCTTCAATGATCTTTGTAGTCTAAAAACTTCCGTTTTTTAACAGGGCCTCAGAATCTGTCTTGAGCTTAAATGTAAGACAATGAGAACAAGTTTTCAATAGGTTATTGGAATTTCCGTTCATCTAAAAAACCGTCAAGATATGTTTCAGTATAGATGAGTTTTCCTTTTTTTCTTGTATTAATGATGGGTTCTCCTGTTTCCTTATTATACTTTTGTAATAATTTATAAAACTTCCATGTTCCGACAGGAACTCCATTTTTGTATTCCGCTTCCAGGTAAGTGTAGGGATCTGTAAATTCCGGGTATTTTTGTATATCTATAGAGTTGTTGGGTCTGAACTCGATCCATTTTCCTTCTCTACTATGATTTTTTACCATGCCCTGTTCTTCTTTATCTTTGTAGAGCCCATCGCGATCATAATATCGCGCAAATATTCCGGAGGGTAGAAGTTGGTATTTTTGTAAAGGTTTTAATGCAAAAGGACTTTCAGAAAATTCATAATCCTGTAGAGAAATGATATGATTCTTATCTATATTAAATAAAGTATAGTTGGCAAATCCCATTTCTCCTTCGTGATGAAGATAGATTCTCTTCATATCAAACGGTTTATTGTCCTTCGTTGAAATTAAATATATTTTTTCAATAAATGGTTCCGCGTAACGAACGGTATTATAGACCGCCATAAAATGCAATGAATACTTTCCGTTACATACAAAATGAGAGGAAACTTTAATCAGATCATATTTTTCATTGACATTCTTATCAAATGGCAGGAAAACATCATATTCTTCGGGAAAGATGATAAGATCTTTTTTGACGGATGTTTCAAATTGTAAATCATTGATTTCCTTTAGTTTATTTTCATTCTGTATAACAGGAAGAGCAGAGTCCGCAGACATTCGTTTTGAAATATCCGAATATCCAAAAGGGAGTGCTATACAATCAGTTGTTTTGGTATTAAATCCAATAGATCTTTTCCCCGGTGATTGTGGCTCATTATTGACTACCTTACTTTCCGTTTGAGCTTTAGTCTGGCAAGAAAAAAGGAGCAATAAAATCGTGAAACAAGCAATATTAATTTTAGGCATAGATATCTAATATTTGAGCGAAACCATGAATATGTAAGTGATTATTATGTCTAGGAGTAGCGGTATGAGTAGTATGAGGTAACCGTGTCGTAGCATTGTCTGCAGTACTGGCATTAGAGGTGTTGGAAAAATTCTCTGATCGACCTAATATAAATCCAAAATCAAAAAGAATATTTCGGAGAACAACCTCATTGTCATAATCAAAATTTCCAGCACTAAGGATGGTATTCACTCCATCTTGTTGAGTGGTTAATAAATTCAAATCTCCTGCTTCTCCATTCACGTGTTCTGCACTCGGATAACAGGATGCATCTGCATAAGAAAAGCCTTGAGATACAATATAATGAGTATGTCCTTCTTGTCTGAACTGTGCTAATGATCCTAAGAAACCTGCAAATAAATCAGGCTGAATACTTCTCCTTCTGGTATGCTGGAATCCATATCGAATGATAACTCCATTCTGATTATAATTGAAAGCTTCAAAAATCTGTGAACCTACTCCTGTATTTCCTATAATATCCATATTAATCAAATCTACACTTCCTGGCTGATTGGCATACCATTTATCGGTGGCTCCATCACCAAGAGTTCCGTTAGAATATACTAATAATTGATGAGCATCTATCTGTTCTCCGGCAGCTCTGTTAGCTGTATAATCTATTGTTTGCAAAAGAGTTCCTCTTTGGGCTACCGGTGGAATGGTATTCACTCTTCTTTTTCTCGTTATACTTTCTTTAGCTCTGGAGCAGATCCTGTGTTCAGTATCATGTTGGTCATAGTAGAAATAAATAACATCCGTAGAATGATGATTCAGAACCTTTTGAGTTCTTCTTCTTTTTTCCGGATTTGTACTGATCACCTGTAACGTATTGTAGGTGTTGCTGCCATGGTGAATGTTATATATATTTTTATTAACAACCCTAAATCTTGCACTGTCCTCATCTAAGAAAATACCTGCACCGTTGGCTTCCTGCGGTTCATTTTTATAAGCACAGGGATTATTATCAGTTCTTTCCACTGCTACTTCTAAATTGATCGTTCCCTCCGCCAGTCTTCTTGTCCATTCATCAAAAGTGGCTCTTCCATCCGGTCTAAGCTGTAGCTTAATAATCGCTTTATTGATATGATCAGCTTGTAAATTGGTGTAATGAGCGTGGCTGCCATCTTTATTATTCAACGCATCAAAGTTTCCTACCTGTACTGTGAACAATCTTTGTGCCTCATATCGGTTAGGAGATATGAACGCATTAATTGTAATGTATCTGTACTTTCAGTCATAGTATTGGCAGAAGGTCTTATCACTGCATCTATACTCAGGTCTGTCATATTGCTGGTCTCTATGATCAGATACACCGTTTTTCCTAATATAGAATCATATGGAATTTCCTGATTCTGATTGTCCCGCTGTACATGAGCAGAATCAATTTTTGTAAAACTGACTCTTGTCCCATTTTCTGTGGTTGCTTTTTTGGCAAAATAAACATCACTGATGCGTTGTATAGAGTTATCAGGAGTATCCGGAGCCAATGGCCCATTTAAGACTTGTGTTTGTCCAGAATCTGTTATGGTAATACGTGTCGCCATTTTAAAATTTTTATTTTTTTAATACGGGATTTTTTGATAATAAAAGCACACATTTATAATAGAACATTCCTTTACTGAATTTTTCATCCAGTTCACTTTGTTTTTCGTCAATGCATCCTGTTTCTTTATAATTCGTCATGGCTTATTTCTTTTATATGGTAGATGATTCTCTTTTGATAATTGTCACCCAGAGAAAATTCTATGGTAAGCTTATGTTCCAACACTTCTTTGGTGCTAAAATCCAATAAAATCTGCCCTTTATATTTGTCCAGTTTCGGGAAATCTGTTTCGCTATGATAAGCAATTTCCTTTCGCTGCATTTCTCCATAAAACATTTCCCAGTTTTTATTTGAAGGGATATTGCCGGTATACTGTAACAATAATAATTCATCATCATAACGGATGGCTTCTGTTTCCACACTTTCTTCAATGTCTATGATGGTACTATTCATAAAATTGCGGTAGCGTACACTATGTCTTACCTGGTCATCCTTCTCATCAAATCTTCCATAAAATGAATGGAGGATCAATCCGAAATGAATATTCTTCAAAAGATCTTTAGCCACCAGATCTTCACTTTGGTACAATGTTTTTAAAAACTGATAAAAATTGTCTGCCTGTTTGCCAACATAGGATCGGGAAAGCTTTTCTACTATTTTTTCCAATTTATTCTGAAGAACAGGTAGATTTTGTATGCTTTTTAATCTGCCATATTCGTCTGTTATGAGCTTTACATCATTATTGATCTCTGCAATCCTGTCTAAAAAATCCTTTTCCGATAACGACAGTTTTTTATCCCGATGAACTCTGTCGAAAATTTCAATATGATACTCAAATCTTTCTGTTTCTAAACGCTTCAGCGTAACATGAAAAACTTTGTTGAGCTCACTTCTATGCGTTTCTCCATGGGTAGTGGTATATTCATTATAGGTGTAGCGGTAAAATTTCTTTCCTTCCTGAAGGTTTAATTTAACATGTATAGGAAACACTGGTTCCATAATTTTTCACTCTTGCTTGCTATTGCCAATTGAACTTGGTATTCGTTTTTTTCTTTTCCAAACACTCCTGTACACTATATTTTGTGGGGCACAAAAAGCAATTCTTATCAGAATTTATAAAATAAGAATTCAGATTAATTTCCTGGCTTTGCAGCAATACATAACTGGTGTTTTTTTCACAGATTGAAGTGGCCGGATAATCCACATAATCATCTTTGGCTATTTTATGATGATTAACCGCAGAACTTACTTTGCTTACCCCGGTAATAACAACATCATTTTTAATTTTTTTAATCTTAAAAACATGCGCATCAGAAGTGATAAGACTATTGTATCTGATCAACAGGTCTTTGGAAGACTGATCTAGTATAAGCTCATAATCTTCCTGAAAAATGTTCTTGCTATCAATATTATTTAAAGAGACAGGTACTTTGAAGGTAAAATTCCTGCCATCTATTTGTACCGTTCTTAAAGCATAACAGCTGTCACACTTCATATCGCTTGCCTGGTTGATCAATCCTACCTTTTTCTTATTCTGTAAAACCGCAATATTATCATTACTTACTGAAATACTCTGGCAGCTGCTCAGAGAATAAAAAAGGAGGAAAAACAGGTATATTATTTGTTTACGCATTCTGTATCGTATTTAAAAAATTCTTTTGTCCATTTGGTGTAATCTTTTCTTTCCGCTATATTGGTTTGGCCTCCATTAATAGCCTGTGTTACCTTTTCAACATCTGAGTCCGCCAATCCATTATCCATTGCTGAAATAGTATCGGTTTTATGAATGGTGGAAAACCAGCCCGCCGAATTAAAAGCATGGAATAAGTTTTCGGAAATGTTTTTAGCATAAGTTTTTAATTCTTCATAAAAGGCTGCATCGAGTCCTTTTTCCTGAGCCTTTGGTCTGCTTGCTACACATTCACCAACGCTTTCAAAACCGGATCTGAACTTGATATATGTGTCATAATGTTTAGTACCATTCACATAATCATAATAGGCCAGATAATTATAATCATGAGTGATCTGTTTCATTCCTCTTCCCTGGAAAGGGACACCGCCTTTATAATTAGCAGGAACAGAGTCTCTGCTTTCATAGGTGTAAGTGAAACTAATGGTTTCCAGATACATTTGCCCCAGGAAATGAATTTTTCTTCTGCAGGTTTTAATGCTGAATTTTTTAAACATGGCATTCATTTCATCGGTAAAAAGCTTTATTTTATCCCTGTTTTCAGAGATCTTTCCGCTTGTAATACCGATAGCCGTTATTTTTTCTTTGCCACCATTAAAAAATGCATCCCTTTTCGACTTGTAATTCTGCTTATCTCTTAAATGGTAAATTAAATCAATCATTTCATCCACTGTAATGTCTCTGTTACAGTAGCAAGGAGTTCCTGCAATTTCAAACCTTTCGCCATCTTTATTTAAAAACTCATGGGTGTCATCAGGAAATATGATGGTATCCTGGGTGTCTTTTACTTCAGCTTTAAAATATAAAAAAGCATTTACATCCGTTCTTTTTACAAACTTTTCTACGAGTTTCTTTACATCCTGATCGCTTTTAGGACGTAATGTTATTTCTTTAGCATACTCAAGGGTTCCATTGATAGCAAATTCAATCGCGGTTTTTTCCGTATCGCCATCCAAAAATTTTACAGGATTATCATATACATTTTCCGGATTGGCTAATTTATTTTCATGGATCTCCACAGAGAGTTTTCCCGTGAATCCCTGACATTCTGCAACCACCCAGACTTTCTTTTTAATAACAGTTTTATCAAGTTTTTCAAAATTAAAAACAGGTTTGCCATCTTTCATTTCCTGTACTTCTTCTTCCCAGGTAATTTTTACCGATTCTTTGGCTTTTAATTTTACAGAATCTTCTTTATCAGCCTGAATATTCCTTCTTCCTTTTTGTTCATATTTCTTTTTGACATCGGATACCAGCCCGCCGCTTTTTACAGGATACGTTTCTTCTTTGGGCACCCAGATCATTTTAGGAATCCTCTTAGCAAAATATATTTTCACCACATGCACCTCATGATCTTCTTGACTTTGTTTATCATAAGCTATTTGACGAGGATTTGCTGTATAGCTGTCTTTTTCTTGTTCGTCACTCATATCATTACATTTTGAGCTGATTAGTAAAAATCCTTTGAGTTCTTATACTTTGTTTGCAGGTCTTTAATCACTTTCGATTTTAATGGAGAAGGAAGATCTTTTAAGGTTACATTCAGATCATCTTTGATTGTACAGGTATTGTCTTCTCCACAATAATATTTGATATGATACAGGTACTTTTTATGTTTATAAAATACAATGTAAGAGACCTGTGTATCATTATCCATGTTTCCGCAGTAGGTAAAAGGAATTAACACAGCCTGATGTTTATCTATAGTAAAATTGGAGATATTTCCTGTTTTTAAATTGATTAAGCCAGATTGTGCATACGGATAATTGTAAGTTATATTATCGGTGTAATGTTTATTTTGAACAGTAGCATTGATAAGGGTTACCGCACCGTCAAATCTGTTTTTTTCAGCATTACAAGGATTAATCACTTTTACCGTAAGGTTATTGGATACCGTTCCGTCTTTAAAATTTTTACTGACCATCAATGAATCCTGATAATATACTTTCAAGCTGTCATGCACAGGCTTTTGCCCGAACACAGGAATGAAGAAAAGTAATATTAAACTAGTAACTAAGCTTTTCATTTTTTGTATAATAAATAGGTAATTCATCATCTTCAGTCTTTTTAGTATATTCTGTAGGATACAGGGATGAGGTTCTGTCTGAATAAGATCCTACACAAACTTTGTTTCCCTGATTCCTCCGAGATAATATATGGTTTTACCATCGCTGCTCTTTCCAACAGCCATACTTACGTGATGTTTATTGGATAAAACACATATTGAACCCAGCAAAGGCTTATTCCCTGCGATCAGTTTTCCCCATACCGGATCATCGAATTCTTCTTTTTCCAACCCTTTTTTATCGGTTGGATTTTTCTTAAACCCTTGTCTGTATCTGGTTTTTTCTTCACCGTATGAATAAGCTCCCGGATCTAATTGAGCAGAATATCCGCTCTTGTTTAAGCACCAGCCCACAAATGAGGCACACCAGGAACTGTTACCGGTATCAGCACAGGCTTTGGGCTTATTTTGTCGGTTGATAGCGTGATATTCATCTACAATCTTCGAACAGTGGGTGGCTTCGGATACGCCAAGCTCTTGTTCTTCACGAGCTTTCACAATCCATGGCTGTTCAAAGTATTTGATTTTAAAATATTGACCACCTTCATTTAAGAAGGTATTTTTTAAGCTGCCATTTCCTTGTTGTCCAAGATATTCAACTTTGGGTTCATCAGAAGTTACTTCAATATAGACGGAAGCTTCTTTGTCAGGGCTTGCAGCAATGAGTTTGGCTAAATTAAATGACAAATCATCCGCACGCTGATTAAGCATCAGCTTAACCACTGCTTTGTTTTTAAATTGACTTGCATTTTCTATCGTGGAGTCATTGGCCAGATTATCAACTTCTACCTCAAATTCTGTTTTTGCTTTTATGCCGGCATATTTTGAAGCATCTGTCACTTTTTCTACCTCTTTTAAGTCAATTAAACCTACCTCGGTATTGACGTCTGATAAGACTTTATTCTTACCACTTTTCACCTTAACTTTTATCTTCTTTCCTGTGAGTCCTTCAGTCTCAACAACTAAAGCGACCTGGTAACTGAGGCCTCGTTCAGATATTTTTTCTGCAGTTACTTTAGTCGTATCCACTTTCTTTTTAACTGTAACTTTCTTGCCCAGCTTTTTATTGAATACTTCTTCTTCCTTTTCAACGGATGCTCCTTTCTCGGTTGTCCATTTTACGAAATAAGCATCAAGGATCTTAGGAGCATTACTATTCTGAATCTCACTTTTTATACTTTCGGCTTTCGGAATCGGTGATGGAGAAGCAGAATTAAATTCAGGGTCACAATTGATATAGGACTCTTTTACCAAAACGGTCTGTTCCTGTATATTAGTGGTTCCCGGGTTTTCCCATGGAGTTAATTTAATAACACTCATGCAGGGTGGGGGAGACATGTTTCTGGCCGGCCATTTGGGATGTCCGCAGTTTCCTTTAAACTGAAGATTAACCATATTGTTTCCATCACCTACTGTTGCAAATGGCTGATCCTGAAGGTTGATTTCGTTGGAGGTCACTTTCAGCTCTCCCGGCCCCTGAGCATAGGGGCACTTCAGCGTAGCTCCGTTCATTACCATTTCTCTTTTTTCGGTAGGAGAAGGTTCGCTGGATTTTTTCTGTTGTTCTGCTCTTTTTTCAGAAAGCTTTTGATCGTGCGTTGAAGTTTTCTGATCTTCCATGTGTTGCTATTTTGGATTGGATTCAATGGTTGAGGTGATTATCATCTTTGCGGGTGGCCAATGAAAAATTGACTTTCATCCCTCGGATAGATTTAACCCTTACTTACTTTAACGTCTTTTCCGCCCTGGAATACAGCCAATGAAGTTCCTCTCAGTTTCAAATCACCTTTTGAGGTCTGTATGTCGGCTTCTCCGGAAATGCTTTTAAATTTACTGCCTGTACTTTCTGTTTGATCCTGTTTTACAGTAACGATTTTATTTTCAGAGGTCTGAGTATATCTCTTTGTAATCGATTCGGTATGATCATTTCCTATATTCAGCGTGCTGTCCTGTCCAATTTTGGTGGTCATATTCCTTCCCACTGAAATGTGCATATCTTCTCCTGCCGTGAAAGTCATATTCTTCGGTGCGGTAACATTGATATTCCCCTGGCCATCCATAAAATAGGTATTTCCACTTGGGTCTTTAATGGTAACACTTCTATCAGCATCATTCATTAACACCTTAATACCGCTTCTGGTCTGTATAGACTTCAGATGATTGTCAAGGCCTCCGCCCAGACCTACCTGCCCATGAAACATCCCTCCCATAGCAAATGGAAAATCAGGGTTGTGGTATTCAAATCCTACCATGACCTGATCGCCAATTTCAGGAACGGCTACAAAACCTCTGTTTTGGGTGATTGCATCTGTTCCTCCTGCATCAGGGCTCATCATTCTGATAAAGTGGGTGGTATCATTTAGCTGCCAGTCGAACCTTACCTGTACTCTTCCCTGATTCAATGGGTCTACATTGGAAATCACGGTGGCTACTTGTGGTTCTGCTTTAGGCATTTCGAAATCAGGTTTTGGCATAAAACCCGTTCCTTCAGCAATAGCTTCAAAGCTTCCCTTATAATATCCTCTTGCATCCACTTCATGGCTTACTTCTGTAATCATTAATGTTGTAAAATGAGAAGTTTCATTGCTGTCGGTTTTTCTCATTGCCAAATCTGCCACACAGCCAATATAAAGGAACGGAACAGTGGTCTTTCCCGAAACGGTAAAAACCTCTACGGCCTTACTTCCTCTTGCACTTTTCTGGGAATCATCAACATCAAGGAATACGTTGGGGTTGATAGGAGTAGGGGTTAATGAACGGGTGGTAAATATAGTATCATTCAGTTCATAGGCTTTGGAAGAGAGTTCCCCCAAATGGTTGATTTTATCATCAGCACCCACCATTTTGGTATGCCTGCTGCTGTTATAGCCAAAATATTCAGGTTTGGTATGAACGGCTCTCAGTTCAACGTTCACATCAATGACATTGCTGCCATAGACCAATAGGATAGGTTTTTCAGAAGGCGGAAGCTTGCCAAAATGAAGGATTTCTCCATCATAGTAAAACTGCTCACCATAGGCTTCTGCAATCCTTGTCAGATAATTGTAATGCGTTTCGTTGTATTGAGCGCTGTAGCTGATATAACTTTTGTTCTGGGTATCTATCCTGAAATCAAATTTGCTTGTTCCTAAAGTTTCCTTGATAATCCGGTCTGCAATAATATTGGTATTCACAGACTGGCCACCACCAAAACTTTGAGTATGAGGAGCTGCATCCATCAGAATCGTAGGACTCATTCCTTTTAAGATAATATTTCCCAGACTCATTTTTTCCTGACTGAAGGCTACTTTGGTAATGATGCCCACAAATGTTCTTTCAGGGGTTTCATTTTCGTAATCTTTATATCTAAAAATAATGGTGATTCTTTTTCCTAAAAACTTTTGGGCCTGCTGAAGGTTGTGGTTTTGTACCTCCCCTAAAGAGTCATGAGCCAATACCAGTTCAAAATCATGGTGCTTTCTTGCACTCTGCTGCAAACGAAAGTGTTTATAGTGATTGATAGTCTTGCCCTCAACCACAATTTCCAGCTTTACCACACGGTTGATGCCCGAAATGTGGTTTTCTGAAACTTTCTCAGAATTTGAGGTGTTTTTCATAATATTTGGTGCGTTTTTTTAGCGGTCTTATGTCACCGAAGTTAGATAAAAAAAATATTACAAAATGTAAATTTTCGTTAAATCTGAAAAATTGTAGTAAAACTACGATTGTTTTATTTAAATGACTTTAAATTAAACGCTTGAAGCAAGTCTTGGGAATTAGGAAGCTCTAGTCTGGAAAGTAAGTTTTACAGTATTGTTTAAGGTTTGCTTGAAATAAAATCTCCGAAGTCGGGAGACTTCGGAGGGTGGGATCATTGTGTCAAATGAGCTATAATCAAATAATTAGTTTTGTCAAATAAAAAATTTGTTGTTATAACTATTTAATTTCAATTTTTTCAACTATATCATTTAGATTATAGATTAGATAATAGGTTAGCATTCCAATAATCATTGATTTAGAGTTTTTGTCCTTATTACGTTCAAAATTAAGAGAAACATAGTCGTCTCCAAATCTAAAATAGAAGGGCTCATTTTTAAATTGTTCCTTTATATGAGTAAACAATGGAAGTTCTACATTGTCTTTAAGATTTATTTTTCTTTCAAGTTTAGCCCAAGTGGTTGAATCTTCAACTAAGCTATCGAGAATTTTTTGCCTAAACTTTTTTATTTTATCATCTGTTGGATTCTCAATTTTAGGATAAATAAGCATTTTCATATTTCTAGCTTTTATTTTTGTTGTATTATTTTGAATCTCCTGGTTTATGTATATGAGGTTTTAATGCAGGATGCTTTGGCTTATTTGCAGGTGTTACTCTAGGTCTTTTGTCAGGAGTACCATCTTGTTTATTAGGTTTTGGCCCGGGTTTAATTGCTTTAATTGTTTCCATAAAAATGATTTATTAATTAGTAATCACAAAACTATAGAATTTATGTAGTAGTAAATTACGGCTTCCCGTAAACAGCAAAAATAAAAATCATCTTAAAATTTTGCATCAGTACTTTCATGGAATTTCTTACAGATTTCAAAGAAATATATTTTTCCCCTCGCTGCCGCACGATTGCATCGTGTGGTTTTATCTCAACCATTTTCTCACAAAGTTTTTTATATTTATGAAAACATAATTGATGAGTCGTAATTACAAATTTCACAATCCTGAAGGATTATATTTCATAAGTTTTGCTGTCGTAGGTTGGTTGGATGTTTTTATTAGAAATGAATACAAAGAAATTCTATTAGAAAGTTTAAGGTTTTGCCAACAGAGTAAAGGAATGGAAATACATGCATGGTGTATCATGTCAAGCCATGTACATTTAGTTTTCAGAAGTGTAAATGGACAAAAACCTGAAGCTCTGATTGGTGATTTGAAACGATTTACAAGCAAGGCAATTGTGGCAGCAATCAAAGAAAATCCTAAAGAAAGCAGAAAAGAATTCTTATTAGATTTCTTCCTTAAAGAAGGTGCAAAAACTTCGAATGTAAGTCAATATCAATTTTGGAGACATGATAATAACCCTATTGAGTTGTGGAGCAACAGAGTGATTCATCAGAAGATTAATTATGTACATCAAAACCCTGTGGAAGGGGGGTTAGTTTTTCGTGCGGAAGATTATAGATACAGTAGTGCTATAGATTATTCTGATGAAAAGGGTCTTTTAGATGATATTGTTGTTTTCAGAATGTTTGATTTGTAATATAGAAACCACACGATGCAATCGTGCAGTAGCAGGGTACATCAAAACCCTGTGGAGGCGGGTTTAGTTTTTCGTGCGGAAGATTATAGATATAGTAGTGCTATAGATTATTCTGATGAAAAAGGAATCTTAGATCATATTGTTGTTTTTAGAACATTTGATTTATAATATAAAACCACACGATACAATCGTGCGGTAGCAGGGGGTGTATATAAGAATCTACCGGAAAGAAATATCATCAATCCGTATATCCATTTGATTAAAATGCTGGATGCTGCACATCTTATTCTGGAAAGGAGAGGAGTGAAAGATCCTTTTTCTGAAACAGATATATAAATCTTGGGTAGGTAAAATGCTTTTGCTTTGTGTGAAGAAGATTTGTTTGGGATATCCTTGTCAAGGTTTTAAACCTTGACAAGGATATTGTTTATTTTTTACTAACATTTTCTAAAATATCGTAGCTGATTAATTTTTTTTAACCACATAGATACATAGGAATAGCTTTATACATTTAAGAAATCTATGTGCCTGTGTTGTTAAAATTTAGCGGTTGCAAGTTGAATCAGCTTTATAACTAGCGTACAAGATATAAGATCCCGGCAGCAATTCCGGCATAAATAGTAAACGTAAGAAGATTAGATAAAGGTTCTGAAAAACGTTTTTCTGCAATTTTTTCGCTATTGATCTGATTCTTATGGAATTTCAGCGTCTTTTTAGGGCTATTAACCGGATGTACGACCAAACTGTCGCTTTCCCATCGGTCAACAATGACTTTATAGCTTCTGCCATCAACATCAATTTTAACATTTTTACTAGGGGCAAGTTTCTCTTGAATATTGATTGGGGCAGGCGCTTCTTGTGAATTCAGGCTTTGAAGTTCAGATGTTGCACTCTTCATTTGCATGGAAGCATTATTAGCGGAAGCTGAGTTCTTTTTCAATTCTTGCCTATTGTCTGTGGTAGGAGCCGCTGGCTTTTTTACCTGATAAGTATAGCAGCTGGTAAGAGAAAATAATATAATGATGAGATAAAAATTCTTTTGCATTGCCTAAATTTAAGAATTAAACGGAATATTTAGCATTTTCTTTTGAAAAATACTGTTAAAAAGTTTTGTGATGTTTAGATCTCCGTGTATTGTTTGGCTTATTATTATTTTAATACCTATTACGGTTTATCTTTTATTTCCGGAAGTTTAATTTCTTTATTATAAAGCAGGTCAACGACATTTTGTATGAATTCTTCTTTTTTAATGCGTTCTCCATTAGTAACATAAGCGATGGAGAGATCAGCTTCTTTGTTGTAAATAAGAATGGCATGGGATCCTAATGTATCACCACCGTGACCATAAAATATAAGGTCATTAAAATCCCAGATCGCGATACCTCTTCCCCAATTTTCTTTTCCCGGTACAGGCAGCATCAATGCCAGAGATTCTTTTTTTAGGAGCTTATTATGGAATAAACTATTGATGAAAATATTCAGGTCATAAGGAGTCGCAGAAACATCGCCCACACCAATTACATTGAGTAAGTTGATCTCTTTTTTCAGAACCGTCCATGAATTATTTTCATATCGATAAGGTAGAAATACATTTTTTTGATCCGGTTTGAAGGAAGCTAGATTTTTTAGTCCCAGAGGTTGTACAATTTCTGAATAAAGTATTTGGTAAAATAGTTTTTGGTGCTTGTTTTCAAGAATTTTAGTCAGGAGATAATAAGCAGAGTTTGAATAGGCTACTTTCTCACCAGGCTCAAAGCTTTTCCCTTGTTTGATGATGAGATCCATAATTTCCCGATCATTGGTCTTTTCTGTTACCCAAACTTCTCCGTCTTTTACAACATAACTTCCCAATCCGCTGGTATGCTCTAATAAGTTTTTGATGGTTATGATATCTGAATTTGGAATTTCCGGATAAAACGCTGACAGTTTATCATTTAAATCTAATTTTTTAGCTTCAATTAATTTAAAGATTAAAACAGCGGTCATCATCTTGGTAACAGAACCTACCTGATATCTGGTGTTTTTATCATACGTTAATTCAGGAATATGTTTTTGACCGAAACTTTTAGCATAGACTTCTTTCCCTTTTTTAAATACCGACAAACGACCCACTCCCAAATTGTTGTTTTCAATGTAATTGAAATAATTATTTAATTTTTCAGAATGAATGGTTTGCGAAAAAAAGTAATTTGATATAAGAAGGGCTAAGAATGCAATTGAGGTTTTCATGATGAATAGGTTTATTAGTTGCTGATATGATTGGATTCTTAATTTGTATTTATACTTCTGAATATTTTATATTGAGTATCTACCACTGTCTGATTAAAGCCATGAGCTGCCTTGGGTAATAAAAAGTATTCCTTTTTAGGAGCTTTTATCGCATTGAAATATTTTGTAGACATTTCTTTGGGAGTCAGGATATCCTCATCACCCTGAATAAGATAAACAGGAATTTTAAAATGTAAGTTATCTTTCATCATATCAATGGATTCTGCCATGGCTTGTACTCCAAGTTTCTTGTCACCAACAAAATTAACAAATGAGTAATCATCTCCATTTTCTCTATCTCTATTATCCTTGTCATTATCATAGGCAGGATCTAGTGCAAACCAATTTTTTGGAGCAGGCGTAGAATTGGCTTTTTCATACTTTTTAATGACTCTGTAAAGCTGGCCTATATTTTTTGCACTGGAATAAGGAGGGTGTCCTATGGTATTCAATATCTTCAGAGCATCATTGTCATTGCTGTCTTCAGCCATTTTGTAAAGTTTTGAATATCGTTCTGTGCTGAAGTTCGGATTGACGATTTGGGAATGTCCTACATAAGCATAAAATAGTTGTGGAGCCTGGGATACGATCTTTACTCCAAGGGCGGATCCCCAGGAGGTACCAGAAAGAATTATTTTTTTCTTTCCAAGATGTTTCAAAAGATATTCAGAAAGGGCAACGCCGTCATCAGTCATTTGCTGTAAGGTAAGCGGGTGAGTTTGTAAATATTCCGGAGAGAGTTCTTCAGGTGGATTATTATGGCCATACGTTCTTCCTGATCCGCGCTGATCCCATTGAACAATAATAAAATCTCTTTCCAGGTCTTTGTATAAAACATCAATATAAGGCGTAATAGGACTTCCCGGACCGCCATGAATGAATAAAATAATAGGTTTGGATGGATTTCCGCTGATGGTAACCCATTGTTCGATTCCATTGATAGGAATATATTGTTCTTCATGAATGGGGCTTTAGCAGTTGTATAATGCGGGTTTTCCATTGCTTGTGCAGGAGCCAGAGATGAAAAAAGGACTGAAAGCAGAAGAACAGACAATTTAATTTTCTTAGTGATCATGGATAGTTGGATAGTTTAATTTGAACCGGCTTAAATCTAGGCATTAATTCAAAAATTATATGAATTTTATTTAAGTTTTTAATAAACAGACCGTAAAGCTTGTAATAAGTTTGAATTTAAATAATAAAATAGCCTTTCAAGAAAACTGAAAGGCTTTTTATATAGTGAAATATCCTATTTAAAAATTTGCTGATCATAAAGGATATTGTCGTCTTCGTCAAAACTGATGATCAAAACTTTATATTGTTTAGCACTGTCGTTATTGAAAAACTTAATTCTTGGCGGTACGTAATCGCTGTCAAATAAATTAGGGTTCCAATAAAGAGTTTCGCGGGTGTCATTTTCAACCTTCGCATTCTCATCGATCATTTCAACAAGGAATTCGGAAGGTTTATCATAGCCTTTTATAATGGATGAGTTGTTCGTTTGCTTGGTTTCTTTTTCCTTGGCTTTAGATTGCATATTCCCTTTCATCGTATAAATGGCTACTGCATCACCTATTAATCCTGCTCCTTTAAGGATTTTGACCATGGCAATATTGTTTACAGGAAGGGTGGCGATCATTGAAGCATCAGTAGGTACTTCATCTAGATATAGCTTAGCTTGTTGGCCTCGAATATAGGGAACATTAGCACCTGAATTATTTTTTTGGAATGTTAATCCGGCAGCTTTTCCCTGCAGCCAGTCTAAAATATTGGTGTATCCGGCAACAGATTGGTTTTCATTGACAAAGTCAAATATGGTGGAATTCACAGAACTGAACATTCCGCTGGAGAGTTGTTTGTCTAATTCTTCTTTTGGATCTTTCTTTTTTCCTACTAATTTTACCTGTTCAATTTCTACCTCAGCATTTTCTATTTTCTTAGTGTTTTTTTGAGCGTTAATAGCTCTTGAAATGTTTGGCGGAAGTGTTTTGTTTCCACTGTTTTTAACTAATTTATATTTTGTGCTTGGGAAATGACCTGTAAATTCTATGGGATTAACCAGTGGTTCTGCTGTCACAAATAAATTATCCGCATTTGCCTCTTTATTACTATCTGAATTAGCAAATACAGAAACTTCCAATGGATCATCGAAGCTAAGATTATTTAAGTAAACATACCCGTTTTGATCCGTTTTAAATGGATTAATAGAAGGAGCTTCTTTCCCTAATTTCAACATTAAAGTGACAGTAGAGTTGATCATCAGAGCATTGTTTTTAATAGGTTTTACCTTGTAAGAAAGAAATTTTTGAGAATTATTTTTAATGGTTGGCACCGATCCACTCAGGACGGAGTTCCAGTCGAATCTTTTCCAATTTTCAGAAATAAGGAGAGCATCCAAAGCTTCAGTATTGGCACTTTTGGAGAAATACTGTGCCGGGCTGTCTACTTTGGTAGTAAAATCTCCGGTTAACCAAAGCGCACTCAGCATATTTTCTTCTTCAGGCTTATTGCTTCCGTCGTCTTCATTAACTAAAACAGTATAATTTTTAAAATAAGACTCTGGGGAAAGATCAATACTATTGAAAGATCTTGGAGTCTGTTTTATACTCTGGCCTATAATTTCTGCTTTCTCAATCTTTAAATTATTAGGTTTTATAAAACAAAGTCTTTGGGCTACCAGGTTGTCCTGATCATCAAAAATAGTTAATTGTAAAACACCATTCGCACCATTGCTTATTTTTGTAGGAATGAGACTTGAGACTTCATTGTTTATCTGCTTAATATTGGCTTTGTAGGCAAGGTGATTGTTGATAGTTCCTACTACTTTATAGTTTTGAAGCTGTTGTTTTAAATTAACTGCTTTTAAAGTATATTTAACTCCTTCTTTAGAGCTGTTAACTTCTAAATGAAGGCCGCTGTCTGCAACTTGTGGAAGATCTGCTGTTTTAGTTTTTCCAGCGTTATCCTGAATAACAACCTGATATTTTTTTCCTAAACCGGGAGTTATGGTAAAGGCTGCCACATTTTTATCAAAAGATTTAAATGTAGTGATAGGAACCTTCGGGCTTTGGGTATCGATTACTTTTCCTGTCCAGTTTTCCGGCAAAGTAGCATCACTTGATAATCTTACTGCAAATTTTGTAGGAATACCATTAATGAAAGTTCCTCCTTCAGGAAAAGCTTTTGCAGACCAATCTGTACTTTTAGAAATCACTAATGATTCTGGAGAATTGGGATTGTAAACCGGAATGGTCTTTACCATCTGGAAATCCTCGTTAAAATTGGTCATGTAAGGAGTATAGGCTCTTACAAAATAGACTTGTTCAGGAAGATCCTCTTTGAGTTGAAAATCCCCACTGCCTTCGCCATTGGTGAGAAGTACGGTTTTCCAGTCTATTAATTTTTTATCAGCACTGTACAGTTCAACAAATAGAGTTGTAGATAGAGGAGAACGGTTGTAGCCATCAAATACAAAGCTTTTAAACCAGATTTTGTCTCCAGCGGCATATTGGGTTTTGTCGGTCAGTAAGTATACTTTTTCCTGATCGTAATTATTTTCAAGATTGGTAATTGCTTTTTCTAATTTCGTTTGTGCCAGTACAGGCTGTACCATGGAAAGTAGCAATACACCGAATATATTTTTCATAGAAGTCTTAACGCATTTTAATTCATTGCTAATTTAATCAATTAAGACTTCAGAAATTGATATTTATCTTCTTATTTTAAAAGAAAGATATCAGATGAGTGAGATTCCTCTGAATGTGATTTCTTAATTTAG
Source organism: Chryseobacterium tructae (assembly GCF_030409875.1). Classification (NCBI taxonomy): domain Bacteria; kingdom Pseudomonadati; phylum Bacteroidota; class Flavobacteriia; order Flavobacteriales; family Weeksellaceae; genus Chryseobacterium; species Chryseobacterium tructae. The sequence continues at coordinate 1,831,454 of NZ_JAUFQR010000001.1, forward strand.
CTTTGAAAGCTATGAGTTACAGAAATGCTTCAGTTGATGAAGTTTCGAATATTTCCGGTTATGTTAAAAATGGAAGACTATCGAAACTGCTCTGGTTTTTGTTTTTTTGCAGCATGTTTTACCAGTTCATTAATACGCTTTTGACGGGTTTCCGGTCGTTTAGCAAAAGTCACCCAGTACAGCATCATTTTTTTTACTGTTTTACTCATGCCTAAAAAATAATCTTTTGAACCGTCGTAGGCTGTAAAAGCATTTTCCAGATCATAAGGGATGAGAAGTTCTTCAACATTGTCCAGGCTTGTCCATGAACCATTTTGCTTTGCAATGTCAATACTTTCAAGTCCGGCGGGCTGCATTAAGCCTTCATCTATAAGTTTCTGAACTTTTTCTTTATTGATTTTAGACCAGTTACTTTTGATCTTACGTTTGCTGTACGACTGCATAAATGAGTTGGAATCGACGGTTTTTCTTGTGCTGTCAATCCAACCAAAACAAAGAGCTTCATCCACAAGCTCACTCCAGCTGACGGTAGGAAGGCCAGATTTTTTAGTATTGCAGATAAGCCATATACTTTGGCATGAACGATGGTTCTGCATCAGCCAGTCACGCCATTCTTGTCTTGTATGTATGATAATGCTCTTTTTTTCTAAATCTGTTGCCATTGTATTGCTATTTTGCTTTTATTTTTTGAAAATTTGATAATCTGTGTCATATGACAGACAGAATTTACATGAAATACCATGCATGATCCAATTTAATACAACAAAATTAGCAGTATCATTGACAGCTATATGTCAGTAGTGGATAAAATTCCATCAAGTACCTGATCTCTGCGATTAGATAATGTACCATTGACCTTAATTACTTTTATTCCAAAATCACTGATCCAATCATAGAGTAAATCATTGACCTGACTTCTGAGTTTTGGAAGCTCTATGTGGTGTAAAGGGATCACATCCGGTTCTTCAATAGAAACAAATATAAAAAGGTCAATTTCAGCAATGATTGCCTGCATTCTTTCAAAGAAAAATTGAATATTTCTGTGGGGATCAAGAACATGCAGATAAGCTAAGATGTCAATGGCGCATCTGTCAAATATCACATGGTCTTCACATTGCGAAATCAGTTTTGATGAATAATTGAATTGTTCAACGAAGTCTTCAGGATCAGGAGTTTCTGAAAATTCATAACCAGATAATTCCATTTGATAATAAGGTTCTGCCTCAAAGGTATAATCCGGAAGATATTCCAGAAGTTCTTCCGCCAAAGTGGTTTTGCCAACGTTGTGGGCACCGAATATTGCAATTCTCATATTTTATTTAATTTTATAATAAACTTTTTCTTTGTGATCTCATGAATGGAAATGTCGAGCCTTTCTTTAAAGATATAAAATGGTTTAGAAAAATAAAAGCACCAATTTCAATTAATTAGTGCTTTTTATGAGGACTTTATTTCTGATAAAATACATTATTCAATCCAAAGATGTCCCATAGAATAAGTTCTGGCTTTACCTGCCACAATCACTCTTTCGCCTTTGTTTTCGCAATAAAGCTGACCACCTCTTTCTGAGAGCTGGCGGGCGAAAAGTTGATCTTTCCCCAATCTTGATGACCAGAATGGAATAAGTGAACAGTGTGCCGAACCGGTTACAGGATCTTCAAGGATGGATGACTGCGGTGTAAAATACCTTGAAACAAAATCACTGTCTGTACCTGCAGCAGTTACAACAACACCTCCCGGATCCAAATTAATAAGATCCAAAATAGATCTTTCAACAATGATCTTTTTGATATCTTCCTCCGATTCGTATACCAAAACATAGTCTCTTGATTTGAAAACTTCTGTAGGTTGTATATTGAGAGACTTTACTATAGTATCCGGAAGAGTAGAGGGTTCAGGCATTCTTGACGGGAAATTCATATAATAAAATCCGTCTTTTACATCTACTATTAACTCACCACTTTTGGTTTCAAAAACGATTCTGCTGTTCGGATAATCTAAGATGGAAGCCAGGCAATGAGCTGTAGCAAGGGTCGCATGTCCGCATAGATCCATCTCTATTTCGGGAGTAAACCATCTTAAGTGAATGGTATCGCCGTTATCAATAAAGAAAGCGGTTTCTGCCACAGCATTTTCACGGGCTATCTTTAAAAGGACTTCATCAGGCAACCAATTTTTCAATGGAACAACGCACGCAGGATTTCCATGGAAAATCTCTTCTGTAAAAGCATCTATTTGATATAATTCTAATTTCATGATTGAGAAAATTTAAGTTGGTAATATGGGGTGATATTATGTGTTGGATATTGAACTTTATGATTGTTTTTGCTTTTTAAACACCGAAAAGCCATCTGATGATTCTTCTCTTTCGGTTGTTTTTAAAGACAATAGGGGATGTTTATTCAGTAATTTTAGGGTAGGCGATTCAAATTTCCAGTTCGGACTTTTATCCAGAAAATAAAAAATACGACCATCATTGGTTTTAATTTCGAAAAAATCATCCGAAAATTTATTCAGAGTATTTCTTACAGGCATATAGGTGATTTCTTCTATTTGCTCAGCAGGATAATGATTTTGATTAATAATAAGGCCATCATCAGTGAGAAAAACATTCGCAGGAGGAAGGTTTTTTTCCAGCATCCGATATTCTGATAAACACACAAGTGGGAAAAAAATGAAACAGAGAATGGTAGGAAAAATTAAGGTAATGGGATCTTCTTCTTGTGTACTTAAAAAATAACATGCCGTTGTGACTATATGAACAAAAATGATAATCGTTCCATACCGGTAAAAGAAAAATTCAAAATAACTAGGGTTTAATTTTTTCACAAATAATAGTGTTTGGTTTTCATGGCCATACAGGCAGAAATTGTATTTAGTTTCATAAAAATACAAAAGTTTATCCTATTATTTATATTGATGTTTTTCAGTATTATAAATAGTTTAGGCTCTTTTGTATATTATTTTGAAGAATGGAGGTAAACATGTTTTGAAAATTTATAAATTGTTTCTCATGATCTGTTTATATACAAAATATCGCCACTTTAAATAAGTGACGATATTTTATTTTTTTGCTAATACTGTATTATCTTAATGAGTTTAATACATCCGTTGAATGAAAAAGCTTATACGATTAAGCCCCTGCCTCTTTGTCTGTGAAAATCTGAACGCTGTCTTTCTTTTCAATGAGTTGAAGCGGGTAGAGTTTCGGGTTGTATTCTCCGTTTAAAACTTCATTCAGAGCATGCTTTTTAGAAGAGCCGAATGTAACAATCAAAATATGGTCAGCTTTATTGATGATAGGTTCAGTTAAAGTAATCCTGAACATTTCCTGAGGCTTCAAATAATAAGCAGCCACCCATTTTTCTTTTTCATCGAGAATCGCTTCTCCCGGAAATAAGGAAGCTGTATGGCCGTCATCACCCATTCCCAGAAGGATAAAGTCGAAAACACCTTCTTCACCTAACACGTTTCTGATTTGCGTTTCATATTCTTTAGCGTATTCTTCAGGATCGATTCCGTCTTTATACATTGGGAAAATTTGATCTTTATTAACGGGAACTTTATTCAAAAGAGTTTCCAGGGTCATTTTAAAATTACTCTTTTCATCCTCAAGAGCAACCCATCTTTCATCTACCCAGAAAACATAAACTTTGTTCCAATCTATTTTATCGGAATATTCCGAAGTTGCTAATAAACTGAAAATAGCTTTTGGAGAAGAGCCACCGCTTACAGCCACCACAAACTTTCCGTTTTTTTGAATAGATTTTTTGGAAAGCTCAACGAACGTATCTGCTGCTTTTTTATATAAAGTATCGAGTGTATCAAATATTGTAATATCCATTTTTTTCTTAGTTAAATTTTAAACCCACTGATGCCCTTGTCTTTCAACCAAGGCGTTGCTGTCATCAGGACCCCAGCTTCCTGCATCGTAATTTGGGAAAGAAGAATCCTTGGTTGTTTCCCAGGTTTCCTGAATTGTTTTTACAACATCCCAGGCTTCTTCTACCTGATCAGAACGCATAAACAATGTAAGATCACCTACAAGTGCTTCTAACAAAAGTGTTTCATAGGCTTCAGGAGTATCAGTCTGACAGGCAAAATTATCAAAAATCATTTCTACGGGTTTCAATTCCAATGAAAGCCCCGGCTTTTTCGACATAAACTGTAATCGTATATCCATTTGTGGCTGAATATTAATAATCAGTCGGTTAGCTGATAAAAGGGATGAGCTTTCTGAAAATGTAGAATGGGGAAGTGGTTTAAACTGAATGGTAATATAAGAGTGCTTTTCTTTCATTTTCTTTCCGGTACGAACATAGAAAGGAACGTTTTCCCATCTTTCGTTATCGAGATAAAATTTAATGGCAGCAAATGTTTCAGTGTTGGAATCAGGTGCAATTCCTTCTTCCTGACGATAACCGTTTACTTTAATTCCGTTTACTTTTCCTCTTCCGTACTGGCCCCGAACGGCATAATGATCTACTTTATCCGGTGAAATTCTACGAATTGATTTTAAAACATCCACTTTACGATCTCTGATTTCACCGGACTCCAATGAAACAGGCGGTTCCATAGCCACCATACAAAGAATTTGTAAAAGGTGATTCTGAATCATATCGCGTAAAGCTCCCGTTTGCTCATAAAAGCTGGCTCTCGTTTCTACTCCTACTTCTTCTGCAACAGTAATCTGAACCGATTCTATATGTCTGTGATTCCATAAAGGTTCAAAAATTGAATTTCCGAATCTGAAGGCTAAAATATTCTGAACGGTTTCTTTTCCTAAATAATGGTCGATACGGTAAATCTGTTCTTCCTGAAAAGTCTGTGAAAGAAGATTATTCAGTTCTATAGCTGATTCTTTATTGTGACCAAAAGGTTTTTCTATAATAATTCGATCTTTTGCAGGATCAGAAGCGATGGAAGTGTTCTTAATATGATTTGAAATGACGGATACAAAGTTCGGAGCAATGGAAAGGTAAAATAACCTGTTTCCTCTTATTCCATAAACTTTGTCGAAATTCTCTAATTTCTGATACAGATTTTGATAGGAATCTTCTTCATCCAGCTGATGTTGAAAGTAGCTGATGTGAGCCTGAAAACCAGCCCAATCTTCCTTGGTTACTGTTTTTCTTGAAAAGCTCTCCAGGTTTTCTTTAATATAAGCTCTGAATTTTTCATCCGTATTTTCGGCTCTTCCCAACGCTAAAATATTAAAGCCTTTTGGCATTCTGCCATCAATATATAAATTATAAAATGCAGGAAAAAGCTTTCTTTTTGCCAAATCTCCCGTTGCACCAAAAATAACAATTGTGGTTGGATGCAAGATTGTATTGTCGCTCATTTTCCGAATTTATTTATTTACGTTTTGCCATGAAGTGTGAAAAACTCCTTCTCTGTCAATTCTTTGGTAAGTATGTGCTCCAAAGTAATCACGCTGAGCCTGAAGCAGATTGATCGGTAAAGATTCCGTTGTATACGCTTCAAAATAGCCTAAAGCTGCTTGTGTTCCTAAGTTCGGAATACCGTTTGAAGCCGCAAAAGAAGCTATTTTTCTTAACGAAGAAATTTTATCTTTTACAATTTCCGAAATCCCTTGATCCAATAGAATATTAGATAGATTTTGATCTTTAGAATAGGCTGAATAGAATTTTTCTAATAAAACCGAACGGATAATACATCCGCCTCTCCATATTTTAACAACATCTTTTAAAGGAATTTCAAACTGATATTCTTCAGAAGCTTTTACCAGTAATGCTAGCCCTTGAGCATAGCTGATTAAAGTGGCTAAATACAATGCATCGCCCACTTCTTTGATGAACGCTTCTGTATTTTCTGGTGTTGTTATTTCTCCTTTAGGATATAATTGAGAAGCTTTTATTCTCTCTTCTTTATATGCTGATAAAATTCTTGAGGTTACTGCGATATCAATCGTCGGAATAGAAACACCAATTTCCATTGCCTGCTCAGAAGTCCATTTTCCCGTTCCTTTTGCTCCGGCTTTATCCAGAATCTGATCAACAAGAAAACCATCTGTTAAATCATCTTTTTGCTGGAAAATATCTCTTGTGATTTCAATAAGGAAAGAATTCATTTCACCTTCATTCCATGTTTTGAAAACCTCATAAAGCTGATCATTGGTTAGCTGAGCTCCTTTTCTCAACAAATCGTAAGCTTCACTGATCAACTGCATGATGGCATACTCAATACCATTGTGAACCATCTTCACATAGTTTCCTGCAGCACCTTTGCCCATGTAAGCGGTGCAAGCTTCACCGTTAACTTTAGCTGAAATTAATTCCAGCATAGGTTTTAACAGATTGAAGGCTTCCAAATCTCCACCAGGCATAATACTTGGCCCTCTTCTTGCGCCTTGCTCACCTCCTGAAACACCCATTCCCATAAAATGCAGGCTTTTAGAAGCTAAATCAGCAATGCGTCTTTCAGTATCTTTGAAATAAGAATTCCCCGCATCTATTACGATATCTTTTGGGCTGAGAAGCGATGTAATGCTTTCCAGAACAGCATCTACAGGTTTTCCTGCAGGAACCATTAGAATAATTTTTCTCGGACTCTCCAAAACTGATACAAATTCCTCAAGAGAAGCTGTTCCTTTAACTGAAGTTCCCGGAGTTGCTCCATTATGAAGTTCTCTTACTTTTTCCTCGTCCAAATCGAATCCCGCTGTAGAAAAACCGTTATCGGCAATGTTATAAAGCAGATTTCTTCCCATTACTCCGAGACCAATGATCCCGTAATTGTACTTTTCCATTCCTATCTTATTTAAGATTTATTTTATTTTTACAAGTCAAATTTACGGAAATGCATAGCAGTAAAAAAAATATCCGAAATTTTCTTTCAATCATTACAGTAGTTATCATCAACTGAAAAGCTATAAAAATTGAAAATACATTTATATATAACCCATAATAGCTACTCGTTGATACTATAATATATGGCCTTATATCAGGAAAATATTGGATCCATTGAAGGCTATAATTCCTTTAATTAGATTAATTTGATAAAATCCTGTCTAGGAATAGTAAAAAAATCACCACTTATTTAAAGTGGCGATTTTTTTGTGTTCATAGAATTTTGCCTGATAAAGATAAATGGGAATTTTTATCTGTTATATTTTTATTCTAATCGAGCTACGTTAATGATGAAAGGAGCTGCGATATTCGTTGAATTTGGAGTTGATCCAAAAGAAAGTGCCTGAAATGATAGAATCTGGCCAGCATTCATCTTTAATAGAGTTGAGTTTGTACAGGTAACAAATGATGGAGCACCATTTTGTTCCGGGAGAGTAACTTTAGTACTTGTAAAAGACTGTTGGATTCCGTTTAAACTAATTTGGGCATATCCCATATATCCATCTCCATCGTCTTCGCTTGCATTTCTTTGAGGGTAGTTAATCATAAAATCAACTTTATATAGACCGGTTGCAGTGGCTGTAAAAGTATTTCCTGACATTTCGCTAAGGTTATCAAATGTCTTTGCAGAAATTGTTGCATTGGTGAATGTGTTATTTAAAGTTATTGTCACTATACCAGTTCCCCTTGCAGCGCTTACATTGGATGAATTCCGTAATTGAACAACACCTATATTGTTTACACTTAGACTTCCAACAGTACCTGAAGCTCCCTGAAGCCCTTCCAGTCTTACAGGGTTTGTAGCATTGATGTGTAGTTTATTGGTTGCAGAGGAGGTACCTATACCCACATTTCCTGTTATCGGATTGATTCTCATTCTTTCAATCGAACTCCCTCCAATGGAGTTTCCAATATAGAAGTCTTCTTCTGAGCCATTGATTAATGTTGATCCTGTACGAACTGATCCCAGTACCCAATTCGCTCCTCCTGAAGACGGGCCGCTATTGGTAAACCCAAGTAGTGAATAGTTTCCCGTAGCCAAAGCCGAAGTATTTCTTAAAGCCACAATTCCGTAGGGATTGGTTCCAGCAGTAGCATCCATCAAATTGTACCTGCTTGAGGACGGAATGGTAGAAACTACATGAAATCTTGTTTCAGGAGAAGCGGTTCCCAATCCGGTTCTATGATTGGCTGCATCTACGGAAAGAGTAGTTCCATCAATAGAGAAAGCATTGACAGAGGTTGCTGTAAATGCTAAAGTATTGGCATCTTGTGTTACCATTCTGTTTCCTGAAAGATTTCCATCTGAATTGTAAATGTTTGTTGAAATTGCAACCCATTGTAATCCTGTGAAATAATGATAACCAGTATTATGAATACTGCCTACTTGTGCAATACTTGGCATTATTCCGCTAGGGGTAATGATGTCTGTGATATAAACAATGGCACCTATCTGATCACTACCATAAGTTCCAGAATCTTTTTCTGCTAATTGCTGCTTAGAAACTCTTGGAGGCAGAAGACCATCTTTCATATGAGGGTTTGTACTTCCTGTAACATCCAATGTAGCGTGTGGAGTGTCGGTATTAATCCCTATCTGTGCAAATGTGGTAACAACTGTTGCACATAAAGCGATCAGGGAATAGATTTGCTTAATTTTCATGTTTCCGGTTATTTGAGTTTAGTTTTTGATATTGATATATGGTTTTAATAAATTATTGACATATTTCATTATATTGTGATAAAATAACTCGATAGACTATCAAGAATTGGATGCACAAACTTATTTCAATTTCCAGTTTTATGATTACGTATAAATACTGCATTTTATAAAAATATTTTTGAGAATTGAAGTATATATTATTGGTATTTTAAAGATTTTTTTTGATGGTAGATCGTAATAATAAATTTATTTAGAATGATGTTTTATTGCCAAATTAATAAATTTAAGTTGATGGCTATGTTCAAGGTATTGTATTGATAAAGTGTGAGCTTATACCTGGTTATAATGACTTTATTTCTTTAGTTTTCAATGCTTTTCAATTCCATTTTTTTGTTTAATTTGGTTTCATTGAAACCCTATTGGCTATATGCTGCACTCAACTGAACTTTCCTCTCAATTAAGTGCATATTTGGCCATTTGTATTTCAAAATAAGTAATAACACATTTAATGAATAGTATGAACGAATTAAAAATAAAAGCAATTATTCAAGACTTATCAAACGCTTTACAGACAAGGGAATACGATAGGTTTGTTAGCTATTTTACAGATCATGCAACTTTTGAAATACCAGTTACAGTTAATGGCGGAACTGTAATTGATGGAAAAGAAAATATAAAAAGGCACTTTGATAATGTACAGCAAAACCCACTAACCAAGTTGATAGAAATAGAAAGTGTTTATACCAAAATATACGATCACACAGATAACCCAACAGTCACTGTTGAGTATTTTACGAAGGGAAAATCACTAGCAACAAATGAACTTTTTGAAATACAATCTTCTATTGCACTCATCACATTTACTGAAGAGGGCATTGTACAGTATAAAGATTTTCCAAACACTTTGGGAATTGCTCAAAAAGCAGGGCTTCTCGCTCAATTGGCAGCTAATTGGGTAAAATGAAGTGACAGTTTTATTGATACAAAATAGGATATTTAGGCTGTAATCTGCGACAGCATTTTCGCAGGTTATTTTTAGGAGAATTTCATTGGATAATCAGTTTTTCAATGAAACAACACATAGAATGTTTCCATGAAAAATCTCTTCTGTAAATGCATTTGATACTTCTAACTTCCTGATTGTTTCTGCTTTTTAAATGCTGAAAAGCCTTCTGAAGATTGACTTTTTTCTTTTGTTTTTAAAGAGAATAGAGGATGTTTATTCAATAATTTAATGGTAGGTGATTCAAAGTTCCAGCCCATATTTTTCTCAAGAAAATAAAAAACACTTCCATCATGGGTTGTAATTTCAACAAAATACGCTGGAAGTTTGTTCAAAGCATGTCTTACAGGCATAAAGGCTACTTCTTCTATTTGCTCAGCAGGATAAGGAGTTTCATTAATGATGAGGCTATCATCGGATAGAAAAACATTGGCAAGAGAAAGATTTTTTTTCAGCATCCTGTACTCTGATGAGCATATAAACAATAAAAACAGAAAGGAAACAAGACTGGGAATAGCCAAAGCAACAGGATCTTCTTCCTCTTTGGTTAAAAATAAATCAATAGGATTACCAGATGAACACCAATAACAATAGTTCCATACCTGTAAAAGAAGAATTCGAAATAACTTGGATTTAATTTTTTCATGAATAAGAGGGTTGGGCTTTTCTTACCATGGCTTTGAAACGGCAGAAAATACATTTCATTTTATAAAAATACAAAAACTTATAGAAATATTTACGCGGAAGTTTTTCAGTATTTTAAATAGTTTGAACTCTTTTTTAGATAGTATTCTGAAAGAATTGTGGGAAAATAAAAAATAATCGTTGAAATGTTAAATGAAATTGGTGAATTTTATAATAACGTGGTAAAACGATGAATGGTTTTTAACCGGAATCATCAGTTCCAATCTTCCTTTTTTGTTCTCATAGTTCTTCCAGATGCACATATATCCCAATTCCAGATAATGTAAAGCTTGGATAATTGTCAAAATTCATATGGGGATAATATTTAATAATTTGTTCCTTGCCTTGCAGATGAAATTTTTCCATACTGTAGTTTTTTACTTTTTTGTGCAGTGGCTTGAGAAATGTATTCAGCTGTGGTGTAATGGCAGCCGATAATAAAAACTCGTTAAGTTTCGGATAGTTTATTGGCGTCTCACCAAATTTCTTTTGGTACGAAGTGGTTAAAGCCCGGTTTAGATCCGGATAATACAAAGGCTGTTCAAACACCAGACTATTGATTTTATACAGATCAAAGTCTTTTCTGATCTCGGGTATAGCATTGTTCAGGCTGTCCAGTAAGACCGAAAAATCGATTTGCTTTTCATGGTTTATAGTCCATAGAACCGTGCTGTCAGATTTTCTTTCATATAGGGTAAACTTTAAATCCGAAGTGTCTTTCGCTACCCAATAATAGGTATATTGCTTATTATAATTTTCTTTTGTATAGCCATCCAATTTGATAATTTCCTTTTTAAATGCCGGTTCGCTCGTTTTCTTTGTCTTTTCATGACAAGAAAAAAGAAAAGTAATGAGGATAAAAATTGCTATATAAGGTTTTGGATAGATCATACTACCAAATGTACTGTTTTAATTTAAATAATGATATTCTTTCGAATTCGGATATCTTGCTCAAAAATAGGTTATTGCAAAAATGTTATTATAAAAGAATTGTAATCTGATGAAGAACCGCAAATAATTGATTTCTGATCATATTTATTATCCATATAAATATTATAAAGCCGACCTACAAAATAATATTCTCGATATATATTGACTTTATTGTTTAAATTTAAAACATCAAAAAATGTATCAATATGCACGGAGTAGATATTTTGAAGGAGTATATTTCCAGAACAGTAGACCTGGCTGATGATGAATTTGAATATGTTCTGTCGCATTTCAAACCTCTTTCATTCAAAAAAGGGCAAGTTATTATCAGGGAAGGAGATGATGTAGAAGATGAATATTTTGTCATCACTGGGTGCCTGAAATCTTTTTATATCAATGATGAGGTAAAAATGTATATCCTCCAATTCTCCATGCCGACATGGTGGGCATCCGACTATGAAGCACTATATGGTAAGACAAAGGCCAAGATCAATATAGATTGTATTACCGATGCCGAAGTACTGAAGTTATCCAATACTGATAGGGAAAAGCTATGCAGTGAGATTCATCAGATGGAACACTTTTTTCGCTGGCGTACCAACAGAGGTTATGTTGCCTCTCAGAAGAGGCTATTATCATTTATGAATAATGATACCAAAACCCGCTATGAAGAACTCCTTAAAATGTATCCCCAGCTTTACAGTCTCGTTCCAAAACATCTTATTGCATCTTATCTTGGCGTTTCCAGGGAAACATTGAGCCGTCTTTACCAGTCAGACAAAAAGTGATGTAGATCACCTAACTTCCCCGTTCACTCATAGTTACTTTGTATTAGAAATTTAAAACAATTTAAATACAAAGCAATGAGAACACAAAAATTCAACATCGCAGTTGCACAGAGCAACATTGAATGGGTAGGTAGAAAAGTAACCGGAGCCCATAATGGAACCATTAATCTTAAGGAGGGAGAACTTATTGTATCGGATGGACAGCTTACAGCCGGAAAGTTCATTGTAGACACCACTTCTATTACAATTTTAGACATTACTGATCCTGATACCAATGCACAATTTGCAGGGCACTTGGCTTCAGATGATTTTTTCAGTATCGACCACTATCCTGAATCATATTTTGAGATTTCTAAAGTCAGCAGCAATCATGTTGAAGGCAACCTTACCATCAAAGGAATTACGAATCCTGTTGGGTTTTATATGACTGTAGCAGTTAATGATAACATCTTAGCCGCTTCAGGGAAGATTATTGTTGACCGTACCCAGTTTGGAATCAAATTCCGTTCAGGAAACTTCTTTCAGAACTTAGGGGATACCCTTATTTACAATGATTTTGAACTTAATGTATCATTAACCGCGAAATTGGTAACAGAACCGGTTTCAGCATAAAAACAGCTGATATGCCATACGTAAAAATTGAACTGACCCGCGAAGGAGTTACCCGCGAGCAGAAACAAAAACTGATGAAAGGAATTACAGATCTTATTACAGATGTATTAAACAAAGATCCTCATCTTACCCATATAGTGATACAGGAAATAGAACTGGATGATTGGGGATACGCTGGAGACCAGGTATCTGTCTTACGTGAAAAGGGAATAACAGCTACAAAAAAGTAAAACAATGAAAAAACATACCATAATCGTAACAGGAGCTTCTTCCGGAATTGGTGAAGCTGTTGCGCAATATTTTCTGGATAGAGGAGACAATGTTGTCATCAACTCATCAACATCGGAAAAATTAGAAAAAGTATATCAAAAGTTAGGAGCAGGAGAAAATCTTGCAATGGTTGTAGGCAATGTGAAGGATAAAAATACGGGAGAAATGTTGGTCTCTGTTGCTTTAGAAAGATTCGGAAGTGTAGATATATTGGTGAATAATGCAGGGATTTTTGACAATAAACCGTTTCTGGAGGTTGACGAGGATTATTTAGACCGTTTTTTGAATACAAATTTAAAAGGGACATTCTTTACAACACAAGCCGTTATTCCACAAATGCTAAAGCAACAGGGTGGAACAGTGATTAATGTAGGAACTCCACTGGTAAATTTGGGATTAGGAGGAGCTCCGGCTACTGCTCCTATTGCAAGTAAAGGAGCAATACATGCGCTTACCGTTCAATTAGCCGCAGAGTTTGGCAAACAGAATATACGTATTAATACAATAGCTCCTGGTGTTATCAGAACACCTATGCATGGTGATACCAGTGATAAAATGGCTGGCCTGCATTTGCTTAATCGAGTGGGTGAAGTTGAAGATATAGCAGAAATGGTATATACTGTGGCCAAGAGCAACTTTATCAGCGGTGCAATTATCAATGTAGATGGGTATGGGAGCAGGTTATAATCTCCATTAAAATGAAAACCATATTTATAACAGCTTTACTATCTTTCTTTTGGTGGGGTAGTAAAGCACAAAATCGAATCAAAATGGAAACACAAACAACTCAGCAAAAGAATATACAAGTAATATCCCATTTATTGGAAAATATTTATTTTAAAGGAATCTTTGAAGGCGATACAACTTTGTTAAGTACCATTTATAATCCTACGACATTGCTTTTTGGAGATGTAAAAGGACAACCTTATGCTAAAAACCTGAAAGACTATCTTGATGGTGTCAAAAACCGTCAGAGTCCAAAAGATTCAGGGAAACCATTCAAAGGGGAGATTCTTTCTGTAAAAGTAGTTAACTCAATAGCCTATGCTGAAGTGAAAGTAACAATGTACGATTTTATCTATCAGGAATTCTTATCTTTTCATAGCATTGATGGGAGATGGTTGCTGGTAAATAAGATGATCTCAGATATAGCAGATGAGACTGCTGAAAACTTAAAAAAGAAACAAAACCCTAAAACATCCCTTATTGCGACAATGACTATTCTGCCAGGTTTTGAAAACCAAGTAAAAAAGGCATTGAATACAATGGAAGTTGAAAGTAATAAAGAACTCGGATGCCAGCTGTTTGTGGTAACCCTTCAGAAAGATTCACCGCAGAAAGTAATTGTGTATGAGTCTTATGACGATGACGAAGCGTTTGAACAACATAAAAATAGAACCTATTCCAGGGATTTCTTTGAATTGGTAAAAGGTAAAATTGCAGATGACAAGATTGAAGTTGTATATCTTACAGAATTAGCTCCCGTTTTATAAAATATAAACCTATGTGGAACAGAACAAAAGTAAGTGGATTGTTGGGAATTGATTATCCCATTCTACAAGGGCCATTTGGTGGAAATTTGTCATCAGTAGACTTAACAGCAACGGTTTCAAATGCTGGGGGATTGGGAGGATATGGAGTCTATACAAATACTCCGCAGGAAATTGTTGGAATAAATAAACAGATAAAACTTTCTACCCATAAACCTTATAATTTGAACTTATGGGTTTCAGATCACGATATTCCTGATGAAGGAGTTTCTGATGAACTCTACAATCAGACTGTCAAATTATTTAAACCCTATTTTGAAGAACTTGAAATTGATCTGCCACCAAAACCAGCTCTGTTTCAATCGCGGTTTGAAAACCAAATGCAAGCGATACTTGATATTCGTCCTAAGGTATTTAGTTATATGTTTGGGACATTGCCGGAAGATATTTTAGAAGAGTGCAGAAAAAGGGGAATTATAACGATAGGAGTAGCAACTACTGTAGAAGAAGCGATAGCATTGGAAGCCTCAGGAACAGATATGATTGTAGCTTCCGGTTTTGAAGCAGGAGGACATCGTCCGTCATTTTTAGATACAGCGGAAGATTCGCTAGTAGGAACCTTTGTGCTGCTCCAGTTGATCCGGGAGAAAGTGAAAATACCAGTAATTGCTGCAGGCGGTATCGCAACAGGGAAAGGTATGGCTGCAGCTTTTGCTTTGGGAGCAGATGCCGTGCAAATTGGTACAGCGTTTTTCGCTTGTCAGGAATCAAATGCTTTGCCAATTCATCGAGAAATGCTGTTTTCAGAGAAAGCACAACATACAGTGTTGACGCGTGCCTATACAGGCAGATTAGGAAGAGGAATTGCCAATAGGATTACTAATGAACTCTCAGGGAGAGAAAAAGAGTTTCTCCCTTTTCCATTACAATCTCAGTTCATGTCCGCTTTGCGAAAGGCTGCCATAGAAAAAGAGAAATGGGATATGGTACTATTTTGGGGAGGGCAAATAGCCCCGAACTTAAAACATACAAAAGCAGGTGAGTTGATGACGACTCTAATAGAGGAAGCAGATGGGTTTTACGGGAAAATATAAGGTCTGTAAAATAGTTATCCCATATTTCTATTTCATTTACGGCTTCATTCAACCTGGATATTATCGATAAAACAACTTCGGGAATCTTTTTATAAAGATGCCATTATGTATGGATATTGGGATGAATATCTTGTAGAAGGGGGAATTGCTAATTTATACGACTCCGTAGCAAAACATGGAAAGGCGCCTAATATCAAAACACATATTGATATTCTCCATAAAACGGATCGTATCGCATTGGCTCGTATTGTATATGAAAAAAACGCTGCAGAAAAGGATGGTATGGATTATCATGCGCTGATTAAGGTAGAAGGAAAATGGAAGGTTATTTCCAAACTTTTCCAGACATGGATAGACTAATATAATAAATATCTGCACAATCCTGCCATTCTCTATAATGAAAGAATGACAGGATTGATTTTTATTTATTGTAAAGGACGTTCTTATTCGCTCCAGGGAGAATGCAGAATACAGTCACAAAAGTTCTTCCTCTTGAAGTTAGGAATCATAAAACTACAAACATCAGCTTTGATATTACCAAAGGTCGTGTCTGTTTTGTGTTCGAATCCGCCAAAAAATGTAGGAATGATTTTCTTTTTGAAGTCGTCTCTGGGAAATGCTTTTATGATTTCCTCTCTATGTTCGGTAGTCAAATGTTCATAACCTTCTCCCATAACATCCAGACCCACCCCTGAATA